>CALCUD010000014.1 GCA_937906775.1 uncultured Clostridia bacterium | reverse complement strand
TCTGTTGCAGCAATTAGCTGTTCTTCTAATAAAATATCTTTTAAATCTTCATTTTTTTGAAGCTCTGAGCGAACATGAACTGCAAATGTTTCTAAGCTTTTTAAGTCTTTATTTAACACCGTTCGAAGGTCGAGTAATTCACCTGTTTCATTATTCAAGAAAAAGGTTTCAACCGACGTTTGGTAGCCGTTTTCGTCTGTTGACATATTCTTTGTTAATACAAATGAATAGTATTGCTCTTCGTATCGATATGTGTCAAAGCTAATATTTAACTCGCCAGGTACGTTATCCTTTGACTTCGCATTTACTTGAAGTCTCATTGTATTAATATAGCGTTCTTTAGATGACTCGATATATGTATGTACGACTTCGTTAAATGGTTCAAATTCCGTGATAGGATATTGAATAGCAAAGGGCACATTTTTATCATTGGAGATGTCCGTTGCAATGCGGACGCCAGGGAATATAGAATCGGCATCCGTTATTTCTGAACTCTGTTCGGGCTCAGAAGCTTTCGTTTTTTGAAATTTAAAATCGTCGGTCGTTATGACAAAAAGGATAATAATAGAAGTTAATGCAATAATAGTACTAATGAGAAGAAGATCAATCCAAAGCACAACAGTTTTGTTTATTATTATAGCCTTTGATGAATATAGGGTCTCTCAGATATTTGATGCTTACTCTTAAAGATTATTCCTTATTCCACAACATAAAAGCCCAAGGAACATGTATGATCGCATAAATGGCAATAACCGGTTGCGTGTTGATATGATGGAAGGCTCTTCGTTCCGAGAGGATAAAAAACCTGTTAATAATGGCGGACACTGTTCGAACGACCTTCCGCCAATATTAGCAATCTGCTAATACACTGCTAATAAATTCCGGTAGAAGCGGGGATGAGCGAGGATTTCACCGATTGAGTAAATCGTTAGAAACGTCCAAAAATCAAGGCTTAGAAGGCTTACGAGGAGCAGCGAAGGAACGCCAGGAAAAGACCTAAAACGATCTCCTAAGCGAAAGGCTGCGCGTTCGAATCGCGCCGGAATCGCAAAAGTCTACCATTTTTGAAATCTAAGTCAAAACGATAGCCTCATTTTTATGCCATTTTTGATTTGTTCCCAGCTAACGCGATGAACTGGACAATTAACAAAATCCTTCCCAGCTAATCGCAAATCCTGACAGGCAGAAATTATCAGCTAATTGGGGGTGACAGGAATGATTTTATGATGGTGGCAGGTTGCATTACCTTTCAGAAGCTTATACGTACTTTATGCGCCCCCATACGGATATTCCTGGGTATTTGATCAATAATCCTTAGGTTTGTAACAATGATATTGAAAAATCATTCTTTTTCCCCGGAGCCACGTATATATGATTGTCAGGCAATCGTGTTTATATCCATTTCGCTTTGCTTGACACGCAATTTAGCGTCTGATATGCTTAAGAAAAAACAGAAAACACAGGAGGATTTCATGATGAACAAACGTCAACCTGACGAAGAAGTGATCCGTGGCGTTCTGGATGCCGCGCTGATCAAAGATGAAGACCTTGAAAAGGTGACCGGCGGAAACAATGATATCGACATGCAATGCGATCACCCGGCCTGGCCTGATCAGCTCGGACCTCAACCCAAATAATATCCGGAAACTGAACGCTTTATGCATGAAATAACTGACCGCGATAATATCATACACCGTTCCAAATATACAGCCTGTGTCTGCTATAAGGATACAGGCCTATATTTGGTCTACTCTTTTCTGACAAAGAAATTTGCCCTTCTGACGGAAAAACAGAAGGAAATACTCGATCAGCCATCGGAACATCTTTCCTCGGGGGCTGTTCCTGCCCTGCTGCAACTGGGCTTTTTATCCGAAAAAGATGAGTATACCGTGCTGGTGGAAAAACTCAGGAAGAGCAATCCCCCTGTTCCGCAGCATGCAGGGTTGGCGCTTGACATCTGCCCGACCATGCACTGCAACTTTGACTGCAGATATTGCTATGAAGCCGGCAGAAGGCATACAGGATCCATGGACGGTGAAACGCTCGAAGCGGTCGCGGAATTTACCCGAAAAAGGATCCTGGAGACCCATGCCACCAAGTTGTCCGTCAAATGGTTCGGAGGAGAGCCCACGCTGGCATTCGGACAGGTCCAAAAGCTGAGTGACCGTCTGATCGCGATCACGGAGGCGTGTGGCATACCGTACAGGGCCACGATACAAACCAACGGCTATCTGCTGACCCAGGAAATGGTAGATAGGCTGAAGGAAAAACAGATCAGTTCCATGGAGATCACAATAGACGGAAACAAGCTCTCGCATGACCGGCTGCGCGTTCTCCACGACGGAAGCGGCTCCTATGACCGGATCATGGAGAATCTGTCCCGTCTGAGGACCGATATGCCGATCCGGATCCGATGCAACCTGCACAAAGAAAACATCGGGGCCTTCGCGGACCTGATGAAGGAAATCGACCGACTGAAGGAGCTGACACACAATACCATCCTTTGTACACCGCGGATCATCCGGGTGGAGCCGAACCTGCCGGAGGACGGGTGTTTTCTGAAGGATACCGCCCTGACCAATGATGAATATCTTCCGTTGTTCAAATCCCTTTATTCAATGAATGATCATGCTGACAAACTGCGCCGTCAGGACATTGACCATTTCACAAAAAACATGATCGCACCCTGCAGAGCATGCAACGGAACAGGTTTCACCATTGACGAGCTTGGAAACTTATACTGTTGCAATATGGAAGTGGGTAACCCGGATCTTGCCATCGGCAATGTCAGGGATTATGAGAATGACGCCAGTCTGAAGCGCACAAAGAGTTTTGAGTTTTACCGCCACTCCCTCTGTACGGACAGGGAACAGTGTAAAAACTGTGTGATCCTGCCGATGTGTCTTGGAAGATGTCCCCGAACCTGGAACCAATTCTATGACTGCGAATGGCTGAAGGGAAATCTTGCGGAAACCATGGTCAAAGTATACGACAGTCTGAATGTCATCCAGACCGACAACCCTGAAGATCAATGGTCATGACGGAACAGCGGCGCCCATCGGCTCATGCCAATGGGCGTCGTTTTCTTCCATGTCAGGCTATTTTTTTTGAAGCCGTCCGGAATTTGCATTCATTGGAAAACCGCGAAACGATGATGTTCAATGATGACGGAACTGTTTCCGTTGAGAATGATCCCCTTCCCGAGCAGCGTGAGCTTATGGTTCCTCTGATGTATCACTATAACGGGCTGTAAACTACAGCCGCCGGAAGGTAAAGTATTCCCACACGCCTTGTAGAAGGTGTTCCGGTGTCTGCTTCCCGGCTTTTTGAACATGATCCTTGTTCGACATGGCAAACTGTGGTAGAATAATCCAAATTTGATGGATACCTTTATACACTCTGCAGAGTTTGCGAAATGCATGGATCAGGGACAAATGATCCTTGCTGCCGGCAGATTTCATTATGGAGGTTTGTTCTATGATTGTTGAAATGACAAAATTGCTGGCCTCTCTTTCCTTATCACTGGATTATGTAGAAAATGAGATCATAAAGACCGCGAGAAATCATGGAAAAAGAGTGGCTGTGCTTACCAATCTGATGGCAAAAGAAGCCGGATATCCTCATGATGTTCTTTATGCCCTTACGCAATCCGCTGTTCTGCATGACTGCGCATTAGCAGAATATTTGAAGGATGAGCTTTCCCGGGAAAATAAATCTTTGGATGAAACTAATATGTATGAACACTGCGTGGCGGGTGAAAAAATGATGACGAAGCTTCCGTTTTATCACCTGGTTCACGGATCGGTGTTGTTTCATCATGAACGTGCTGACGGAAAAGGAGCACTTGGTCTGCCAGCGAACGCAGTTCCGTTATACGCGCAGCTGATTCATGCTGCGGATATAGTTGACGTCAGATTTTCTCTCGATTCGATGAATCAGGAAAAATTTGAAGCTATTCAGAACTGGATCAATGAAGAACGCGGAAAAGCATTATCGGATGAAAGTGCTGATCTTTTTATCAAAGCAATTGATTTTGATTCATTAATGAGCATAACCGGTGAAAACTGCCGAAAAATAGTCAGAACAATGATTCCGGAATTATCAGATGATATTCCGATTGAAGCCATGCGCGAAATTGCTTCTTTCTTCGCAAAGATCACTGACTATAAATCCAATTTTACCTGGAGACATTCGATTGGAATTGCCGAGAAGGCAGAAAGCATGGCGCAGTATTATCACTATGACAAAGAAACCTGCGATAAGCTTTATATCGCAGGAGCCCTGCACGATATAGGAAAGCTCCTGATCAGCAATGACATCCTTGAAAAACCCGGTAAGCTTTCCAGTACAGAATATAAAGAGATTCAGAATCATGCCATGGGAACCTGGCGGCTTTTGAGTTCAATCGGAGGACTGGAGGAAATTGCTTCCTGGGCAAGCTTACATCACGAGAAGCTGGACGGAAGCGGATATCCGTTCGGATACAGCGCGGATCAGCTTGGGAAAAACGAACGCCTGTTGGCCTGCCTTGATATTTATCAGGCGCTTGTGGAACAACGTCCGTATAAAGCCGGCCTTTCTCATGGCGAAGCGATGGTTATTCTTTATAAAATGGGTGCCTCCGGCCAGCTTGATCCTGATATTCTGAATGACATCAATACTCATTTTATGCCCCGGAATGAGACTTTTGTTTCGTTTTCAGCCCCGGAAACAGCGTCGGAATACCATGGCGAGACCTGGCAATGTCCGGTCTGCGGCTATGTATATCAGGGTAAGCTTCCGGATGACTTTATCTGCCCCAAGTGCGAACAGCCGGGAAGTATATTTGAAAGAATACACAGCTGTTAGTCATCCTGGGTACTGAAAACTGAATTCTGTCATTTCTGTCATGAATTCCGTCATCATTTTGTCATGACTTTATGAAGCCCTGAAAGCCTTATGGATCAACGTGTTCAGCGACGAATACGATGATGACCTTTGCCAGACTTTTTTGAGCTTCATGTATTCTTCATTCCATTCGGCAGTATTATAACCAACATGCCAATGCTTAAATCAATTTATCGAACTAACGCCATATAAACAAAAGTTCTCGTATCTTGATGGATTACCATGTTCTACTACAGCCGCAAAGCTTGCTCTGCTCAAAGGGGATTGGGGGCGCTGCCACCGACAAGCGAATAAGGGCCTTTTAGGCCCTGCTTGCCAAGAGAAACCGGTTTATCGTTACTATTCCTGCTTCAAAACATTTGTTAAAGCTTCAAAGAGTTTATTGATCTCGATTGGCTTTGTAACGAAGTCATTCATCCCGGCTGCCAGCGCCAGCTGCCTATCCTCTTCGAACGCGTTGGCTGTCATCGCGATGATGGGTATATCAGCAGCAACGGGATTGGGCATTCTGCGGATCTGCTTTGTCGCTTCATAGCCGTCCATCAACGGCATCTGAATGTCCATCAGGATCGCGTCATACTGTCCGGGAACCGCGTTCTTCATTTTATCAACGGCAACAGTGCCATCTTCCGCGGTATCCATGACGAAACCGTATTCCTCCAGGATTTCGCAGGCGATCTCGCGGTTCATTTCATTGTCCTCCACAAGGAGAAGCTTTCTTCCGGCATAGTCAGGCTTCTGTTCCTCGGGGGACTCTTTTTTCTCCGGCTCACAGCACCGGGCAAGCGTCTTTTTCA
>CALCUD010000013.1 GCA_937906775.1 uncultured Clostridia bacterium | reverse complement strand
AGATTCACTTCATTCATTATAAAACATCGCTTTCTATAGAAACTAAATTGTTTAGCATCTTAACAATAACACAATATCAAAGCTGTGTCAAGATTTTTTCAAAACAGCGGTTATGTGTTCCTGTTCATTAGGATGATTGCAGCCTATAGCAAAAGCGCCGTTCAGACGCATATGATTTGCGCACATCAGAACGAAACCAGAAAGCTGTTCTTTGGTCACTTCACGAACGCCGGCCTCATTCTGAATTCCGGGAAGTGCCATATCAACAATGCTTGCCGTGCAGCTTGATTTATCTCCGCTGTGGCGAGAGAGAAATCTGCTTACCGGGAAGAGATTCACAGAAGGTGTCTTGACCCGCATCTTCTATGGATGCCTCATAAATTATAATTATATCTTGACAAAACGTTTAAAGTGAAACTATATTTATTATAGTGAATATTGTTTCACTTTTATTTTCTGTCAGATGAGACGGGGGATCATGATATGGCGAGAGTATCCGAAGAATACTATCGGCTCCGTAAAGCGGAGATCGTTGAGGCCGCGATGAAAGTCTGCGGGAAGAAAACAGTCAGCAGTATCACCATGCAGGATATCATCAACGCGACAGGCTTCAGTCAGGGAGCGATCTACCGTTATTATACCAACATAGACGAGATCCTCGCGGATCTGCTCAGCCGTATCCATACGGAACAGTATGGATCAGCCGACCGGGTAAACAGTTATATCGACGCGGAAATGAAAGAATATGACGCGTTGCGCTGTCACCCGGTAACGGTGGAAACGCTCGAAGAACGTCGCCGATTCATTGCGGAACGGATCCTGCGCCTTCATGAGATCTGGGCGGAAGAACTGCGGAAATATCTGTATCCGCACAAAAAGATCGAATTGGAATTCAGCATTCTCGCGGATAATTTCCCCGAACGCGCGCGAGTCCTCTTTCCGAAGGTGGTTCCGGAACGGGATATCAACACCCGCGTTTTTTCCGTGATCTTTGAGGAAGTGAAAGAAGGGGTGCTGGCCCCCAGAATTCCGTTGGATGAATTCATGGAATACAATACCGCCGTTTTCCGTGGGATCCTGACGCGGGCAATTGCTGTGAACTCGCTGAAGCGCAACCGGGACTTTGATGACAGCAACGGCTACGACATTGTCAAACGCTTTGAGACCTTCGCGCGTTCAAGCCTGTATATGCTGGGTCTGGAAGAATATACCGAAAAACAGAAGGATGAACTGAAATGAAGAAATGGAAGAAGATCCTGATCATTGTCCTGTCTGTCCTGGCGATTCTGGTCCTCGCCGTGGCCCTCCTGTTCGGAAATGCCGTCCGAACGGTTTTGAGCCTGGAAACCTATGAGGCAAAAGATCTTTACAGCATCACCTATTACGGTGATTACGGTTTTTCGGATTTTCTGAAGACCGGCGCCAAGGACTGGAAAGAATACGACAAATATATCCGAAAGACGCTGGTCCACGGAATCGCGTCAAATATTGATGTTTCCGGAACGCAATGCGCTTCCTTTATCGCCCGAAACCCGGAAGGCGATGTTCTCTTCGGCCGGAATTTCGACTATACTTTCGCGCCGGTCGTCATGACCGCAACCGCCCCGTCTGACGGATACGCGGTGCTGGGTGCCAGTCAACTCGGGTTCCTGAATTTCGGACAAAAGGAAAAGATCGTTCCCCACGCGTTGAACATTGCAAACGCCATGACCCTGATGTGTCCGTACTTCATGACCGACGGAATGAACGAATACGGCGTCGCCATGTCGGTGCTGGACTGCGGTTCCGCTTGCCTGCAAGAGATCGAAGGCTCCCCCACCATGGTCACCTGCTCCATGATCCGCGCGGTCCTGGAGAATTCCCGGAATGTGGAGGAAGCCATTGAAGTATTCAAAAGCTTCAACATAAGCAAAGATAAGCCGAATCATCACTTCATGATCGCGGACAGCAGCGGTCGGGCGGTCGTCATGGAATACACCAAAGACGGAACCGTCGCTGTGGAAACCAATATCGTGACCAATTTTGACCTGTATGATCCGGGTCACAGCGGTTCCGGTCAGGATCGATACAGAAAGATCGAATCGGGGCTGGAACAAAGCAACGGGATCCTGACGGAAGAGGAAGCCATGCATCTGTTGGCGCTCTCCGGTGTTCCCGGAAAAAATCAGTATTCAGTCCTGTATAACCTGACCACCGGTGAAGCGCGTGTAATGACCCACGGGGATGAAGCACACGCGGAAATATTCCATCTGCGGATGCGTTGATTCCATCCTTCGAGCACGGAGGACAAAGTCATGGAACGAGCAGATCATTTCAGGATTTATGCGTCTATGAATAGAGAAAAGATTTTGGAAATGCTGAAAGCACACAGCAACGGAATGAAGGATTTAAGTCTGTCACTGGCGATCATCGAGAACGGCAGAATTCAATGCTATTATTACAACGGAGAAAGCCTGACGGAAGAAGTTCCCCGGTTGATCTATGAGATCGGCTCCGTCACAAAAACCTTCACGGCCGCGCTGCTTATGAAAATGATATCCGAGGGGATGCTGAATCTTTCCGATTCCATTGATCGGTATCTACCGGAGGTCCAATGGCCGGATCAGACATCCGTTCCTACAGTTCTTCAGCTCGTCACGCATACATCCGGAATCGGAAATGATATTGAATGCGCCTCGAAGGAGGCCCGGGCCGATCTGGAAGACAGGCTGTCAAAGTTCAGCGGAGACTTTGAGGATGACTGTATTTACGGATACCTGGACAGAAATGACTACATAGAAACGCTTCGCTCCATTGACTGGATTGATGTCAGACACGATTTTCAATACAGCAACATTGGCGTCATCATTCTCGGGATCGTCATGGAAAGAGCCTCGGGAGTATCCTATGAAAGCATGATGGAGCGGTTCATCATGGAGGAACTGTCATTATCGCATACCTGGCTGGATATACCTTCTGAGTTTCCTGCCGGGTATCAACTGGCCAGACCCTGCGGAACGGATCAGACAGAAAAAAAACACTGGATATGGAATCATAGGATCGGAATGGCCGCCGGCGGTATTTACTCCACACTGGAGGATATTGTTGCCTATGCGAAGACATACCTGAACGATGCCCCCACATACCTGCAGAATACACATATCCGACAGCTGGCGTACAGTGAAGCGGATCATTTCGGTATCGCGGTCAGCTGGATCAAAGAAGGAAATATTACCTGGCATAATGGGGCTACAGGATGTTTTCATTCGTTCATCGGATTCAATAAAAAGGAAAAAACAGCTGTGGTGATATTGGAAAACCACCATGAAGTGAATGACATGAGCATTGATATCATAGGCAAGGAAATCATAAAAAACAAAGGAAGATAACGCAATGAAATACAGATTGATCACAGAAAAAGATTGGATCGGATTGGCGCAGGCCATGTCCGCAGCTTATGGCGAAGCCCCCTGGAATGAGCAATGGACCGGGGAAAGAGCCCTACGGAGAGTGGAGGCGATCATGAGCAACTATCAGGCCCTCGGTCTGGCAGCGGTGGAGGACGGCAAGATCATGGGCGGCCTGCTGGGCTTTGTAGACCCCTATGCCGATGAGGATTTCTTCTATGTTTCAGAGATCTTCGTGGTACCGGAAAGAAAGCGTGCCGGTATCGGCCGGGAACTGCTGAAAACACTGGAGACATTTCTAAAGGAAAAGGGAATATCGGTCATCCAGCTGATGTCCATTGAACCCAACGAGGTCTTTTACGAAAAGTGCGGCTTGAGCAGGGATGATGTTTCAGTGTTGTTCAAGCGCTGCTGAGGAAGCACGGAAGGAGATTTATGTAGCAAGCACGATATAACCGAAAACAAAGCAAAAGCGAATCATGATATATCATAAGTATCATGATTTCAATTGTCATCATTATGTACTTTTCAGGAGACTGTCATCAATTTTTTCTGACAGGCAGCCAGAATTCAACGTAAACGCCTGTTCCGCCTGGATAA
>CALCUD010000012.1 GCA_937906775.1 uncultured Clostridia bacterium | reverse complement strand
CAATGCTTGTTCCGGTAGTAATATGCAGTATATCGACACATTCATTTTGCAGCATGAAGGAAAAGCCACCTCTGGTGAAGTGGCTTTAAAGTGATGTGTATGATGTGCTTTCGAGTAAACCGGAAAAAACAGGAACTGCCTATGCTGAGCATGGCGATTAATATTCTCAGGCTCCATTTTAAAATCCAAAAAGGTCGCTTGTGAACGGGCTTGAAGGTTCCCGTGTCTTTCCCCGCTGGTTTATGACTCGATGATACATGTCTTTCCTGCGCCACTGTTTCCTTGATTCCTGCTTGAGTTTTCCCAAATGATGAGGGGCTACCTCTTATGATCTTTTCTGATCATTTTGAGACAGCCCCTTATTGAGATTATGGTTTATTGTGCGTAGTCTGACGTAAATATGCGAATCGGTAATTATCGTCTTTCTTTTCTCTTCAGCAGCTTTTCCGGCTCCTTCACATATGAGCGGACAACACTACCGCAGTTGCGGCAAACGGAATGAATTTGCAAAACCCTCCTGCTTACTTTTCAAGAACGATCAGACCGACTTCCGTGGGATGATCCACGCAGAGCATTTCTTTTTTGTCAGATTTATGCTTCAGCAGATTGACAAGGACCGTCATATCGCCGCCCGCGGCAAGCGTCAAAGCACAGCCGATCAGCATCAGCGTGGTAGAACCATTGATGAAGGAGATGATCAGCGGAATAATGCCCAGCAGCACGCCCGGCATCATGGAGCCAAGCATATACTGCACCTTGGTGATCGGCTCAAGGCAGGTGCAATACGGCATGAGCGCCTTCGCAATGATACCAAACTCAATGCTCTTGTAGTGGTCCTTTGCAAAAAGTCCCCACACGGCACCGTGAATCAGTTCATGGACTACGACCAGCACCAGCATCACCACAATTGCGGCAATCATTCCAGGAGATTCATAGTGATAGCCGTATACAATACTGTGTATGATCATCGCAGGTACGCAGATGATTCCTCCATAAACCAATGCCATCGTGTTAGCCTTTTTTTTACTGGTTGTGAGATCGACTCTTTTATATCCGTCAGCTTCTTTGGCCTGAATGGTCTTTTCCACCAATGCTTGGCGCTTCTTTTCTTTTTCGGTCAACTCTCTTGCTGCCATACCGTTTTCCCCTCAAAGATGTTCCTGCAATCCAGTATTCATGCAGGAAGCATTAGTCAAATGAATCATATCACAAAATGACAAAAAAGATAGGGATCTCCAATGTAGAACCGGATTCCTGCTTTCTTCAGGAGTTACGGCAATTCTGTTTTGATTCGGTCAATCAATTTGGTGTATTTCTTCACCTGGGCTTTTTTTCACACGAAACTGTATTTGTTTGCGTTAGCTTCGATTTTTGTTCCGTCAATGAAGAATGCTTTCAGATCAATCATGCATTGATAATTCATCTCTGGTCAGTTCATAGCTTGATATGCCTTGAAGAAATCACAATTATCGCAAGGATGAATGCTTTTCCTGGCTGGATCAAAGCACATATAAATATGGTCTTGTATGTATTTCCTTTTCTTTTCATCTGAATAAGTCTTTTTCTTCTTAAGCCATACAGTAAGGATAACACAATCCTCAAATGAGACGCCAGAATCACCGCCGGTGACCTGTGCGAGTTCTTCCTCCGTCAGCTTTGCGAGCTTTTTGTTCAGTGCTTCCACTTCCTCTTTCAGGGCATTCAGTTCTTCTTTCGTTTTCATAGCGTTACCTCCACATTAAAAGTGAGAGCCGTTTTTTATTATGCTGTCCTTCTTATATATTAACTCCAGACGATCAGAAACCGAACTCATGAGGCGCTTCCTCATAGCGTTCACGGACCGTGATCCACATTTTCAGGTTTTTGATGTCGTAAACAGTCGTATGTGAGGTGGTCCAGAAGTCAGTTTTTTCTCTGAACCCGTTTTCTTTCACATATTCCAGTTCATGCGCAAACGCTTCCTGAAGCATCTTCATCTTTTTATCCATTTCTTCGTCCCCATCCCTGAGGATCTCCTGGATCTCGGGATAGGTAAATCCAAGTTCTGAATACCACTTCTTGTCAGGATCAAACATATTTGAGTATTTCGCGCGCTGCATGAGCTGATACATGCCTTCCATGGTGCTGCCTTCATCATAGTTTTCCTTCAGAACCTGCATTCTTTCCAGTCCGTCCGGATGTTCGGGGATCTGATCCATGTTGATGAAATAGTTGGTGATGATATTCTGTTCCTGCACGACCATTTTATTATTGATGAATTCCACGACATAGGTCTTTTCCGGGTCGGAGATCATGTAATGCAGGTCCATCATCTCCGAGTGCATCGGTGTGATATTGAATTTTTTCAGGTATTCGATCGCCTCATCGGCCGTCGCACAGTTGTCCAGCAGGGCACGGGTAAGAAAGTTGTCATTCAATTCCGGCACCCCCGGATTCGTACCGGTATGCGGCACCTCGCCCCAGTCGGATTTGAACAGCACGTTGTCATTGACGACCAGGCCCTTTTCATTGATCCCGTCCAGGAGGAACCATGGCAGAAGATCCAGCTTCTCCTGCGGCAGACCCGCCTCGACCATTTCGGAATTGATCTTTGCCAGACGGCCGACAGCGATGGTCGCGTACCTGCCTTCCTTTGCCGTCGTACGGATCACAAAAGTCGGGCACTGGTTCATGATATAGTCGAAGTTGCGTCCGACAAAACTGCCGTTACGCACACCGGAGCAGCCCATATCTCCGGACATTTCCTCCGTTGCCAGGGCATCCGGTGCCTCGGCGGAATACTCGTCGAAAGTCACTTCATACAGCATGTCGGCCACTTTTGTGACCTTACCGAACTCGGTCTCATTAAAACTCCATGCGCCATCAGAAAACACAAAGCGGCTGTTTTCCCCGACATTTTCCGCATGATCGATCCAGGTAATCGATTCATCTTCATGAATAACAAATTCACTGTCAATATTGATATTTTCAGCAACTGCTGTGACATTTCCGGCTTCATTCACGGTACAAAGGCTCTTTGTGCCATCCATGCAGACAATCGTCATGGTTTCCGGATCCAGCAAACCGGATAAATCCCATTCCACATATTCCTCCGCACTGTTCGACCAGCGAATCACAATATGCGCGTACGGTTCTTCCTGCCCGATCGCCTCAATCGTCATTACAGCCCGATGAGTGCCTATATCATCATATGTTCCGATATAATCCATGATCGCACTTTGCCCGTCAACCTCTTCCGCCAATGTAAAAGCGTAGCAATTCAGACAGAGAATGATTGCCAGGAAAATACTTTGAAACTTTTTCATGTTAATCACCTTTCCGGGCGGCACCGACACAAGCAAGAAAGGAAGCGGGAGCCGCAGTATTACGTTATTTTGAAGCGGTGAACTAATTATTCGCGCTGCTCCAATAGCGTCCATTCGCTTTCTCACGGCGTGCACACCTTCGCTCTCACCTTCGCCTGAGAGGATTCACTATTATGGAAGATGCTCCTCCTCAGGTTGCCCCCGCTTAAGATTGACCGATTCCTGCTGTAGGCCAGCTTTCGGGGTGGCCAGCTTTGCTATACCCTGGCCTGCCACGTAAGTGTTTCAAACTTCATCTCAGGTCAGCTTTTCTTTATTGCCTGATATGTTTTGAAAAAATCACAATTGTCGCAAGGTCTACCTTCTGTTACTTTGGGGTCATAGCAGTGGTGAATTAGTCCTAGTATGAATTCCTTTTTTCTTTCATCTGATAAAATATTTTTTATTGTAAGCCACTTTTTCGATAAGGGACAGCTCTTAGGCGGGATGCCCGAATTACCGCCTGTGACCTGCTCCATCTCTTCCGCAGTAAGCTCCGCAAGTTACTTGTTCATGACTTCAACTTCCTCTTTCAGGGCGTTCAGTTCTTCTTTTGTTTTCATAGTGAAAATCTCCTTTCAGATTTAAGGAAACGCTGGATTAATCAGCGACCTTTGTCAGTTCTCTGCGTTCTGTCGGGGTTTCCGTTCCCTGTGCGCTGTACACATTTTCACCTTCAAAATAAGTATTCAGAATCTTCGTGTCTCCGATGGTGCGCAGTTCTTCTCCTTCATACTCCAATATATTCTTGTCGAGAATGACGAAATCCGCATACTTGCCGACCTTGATGGACCCTCTCTCTTCTTCCAGACCGAGCTGCCACGCGCCATTGATTGTCAGCGCCTGCAAGCCTTCCCGAACGGAAAGAAGCTCATTGGCTGCGAATGGCTGAGTGTCGTCTCCCGGCGTAATTCCCGTTACCGCGACCGCGAGGACGTTCATGATATTGCCTTCAATGAACTCCGCAGCCGGAGCATCCGTTGAGGAACTCATAATGATACCGTTTTCGAGCAGGGTTTTCATGGGATAACCGTTGTAATACAAGCCCTCTGGCAAACGCTGTTTGACCTGTTGTTGTTCCGGGTCGGAATCATTATAGTCCGTGTGCCAGATCAGATTTTCGGCGATCGGGATCTTATGCTCCGCTGCCCGTAAGATATCCTCGGCTTGAATATTGCGAACATGCCCCAAACTGTTTCTGAATTGACCGGCGTTTGCCTGATTCGATGCAATATAAGCATCAAGCGCTGCTTTGCAGGCGGCATCTCCGTATGAATGTGTATGGATCAGAATCCCTTTTTGGTTTGCGTATTGAACCAGTGAATTCAGTTCTTCCTGATTCCAGATGATATTTCCGTGTTCTTTACCTTCTTCAGCATCGTTGTATTCGTCAATGATCCAACCTGTTCCGCTCTCAACCACACCGTCGGCAAAAAGCTTGATATAAGCGGGATTAAAGTGAACGCTTGAATATTGATCAACTATATCGACCACCTCGTCAACTCTGGTCTGATAAATATCCGTGTCATAGCTCTTGATGTTATAGCATCCCGCGATGTTGATCTTCAGTTCTCCGGTGTCGTCCATCTTTTTGATGGCTTCATACAAACCGGTCGGATGATACATATTGGTAAACGCGTCAAGCGCGTTCGTATATCCCAGTTCCAGCAGTTTGTTCATTCCATAAATACAGGCGTTTTTGTATTGCTCGTCGGTCAGCGGTTTTGAAATTACTTTGTCTATAACGTAATATACCGCCTGGTCGCTTACGAAACCGCTTGGATTACCGTCTTTGTCAAGCCCGACCTCGCCGCCTCGTACTTCGGGGAGATCCAGTATTCCGGCATTTTTTAGTGCTGTGGTATTACAAACTGCGCCATGACCCGCGCCGTCGATCATCACGACCGGGATTCCGGGCGCTATGCTTTCAATCTCCTCGGCAAAATTATATCCGGCAGCGCGCTTTTCAGATAATTCGTAAGGATTCCATCCGAAAGAAACGAATTGCTTTATATTGTTTGTTTTTACCTGTTCTTCCAGCGTTATTAATACTTTCCCGTAGCTTTCTCCGCTGCCGGGAAGCTGTGAATTGAGTCCTGTCCCATCGAAATAGTGACTGTGACCTTCGGTACATCCCGGAATGATCAGACCTTCGCCGGTCCGGTCGAGCACTTCGGTTTTGCCTTCCTGAATGTACTGTTCAGCACCTTCCTTATCTCCTACGTAGATATATTTTCCGCCTTTGACCGCAAAGGCTTCCGCGAGTCCGTCATTTTCATCCTCGGCGGTATAAATCGTTCCATATACAACCAGATCCGCGGCTTCCGCGTCGATCTCCTCCGCACGGGCGGAGAATGAACCCATCATCAGACAGATCATGAGCATCCATGTAATCATTCTTTTCATCATTATTACCTTCTTTCGCGTTGATAGATTATCATCCCCGCACCCAGGAATGCCAATCACCAGAGCAACCGGCGCAAGTCGGGTCGTTTTCCTTGCGCACGTTGCAGCGTGTACCATATATAAGTGTCATGCCGCAGCTATGGTTTCCTTGATCCCTGTCAATCCATCGGCACACAGGATCAGAATGTCCTGTACACCACGATAGAAGACCTGTCCGCGGTTACCTATTTACAGACTTTTTTTACCGAATCTTTGTTCCATGGGGGTGGCATACAGGGCACTCACCCGGAACCATCAGCAACCTGCCACATGTGCTGCAGTAACAACCGTTTTCTCCTCCGGAGATCTGCGACAGCTCTTTCTTCGTCAGCTTCTGGAGCTTTTTGTTCAGGGTTTCAACTTCCTCTTTCAGGGCGTTCAGTTCTTCTTTCGTTTTCATAATAATTATCTCCTTTTCAATACTTTTTGTTGTTTATCAGATTAGCCGCCTATAGCGGCAGATGTGAAGATTTCAGATGCCGGATTTTTATTTAAGCGGGACGCTCACTCACACAGCCACTTTCCTGCGGGGTCATCGGACAGTTTATAGTCGTGCTTGGTGGCGAGCTCAGGGGGCACATCTCCGCCCACAACCTGTTTCAGCTCTTCATCGGTCAGCTCGGCGAGCTTTTTGCTCAAGGCTTCAACTTCCTCTTTGAGGGCGTTCAGTTCTTCTTTGGTTTTCATGGGGCTTGCTCCTTTCTTGGTTTCTA
>CALCUD010000011.1 GCA_937906775.1 uncultured Clostridia bacterium | reverse complement strand
ACAACACCTCCCGGATTCAAATAATAATGTATTCCCATAGGGTAGACTCAATAACGAATTAATATTCATCTCTACAAACTGAGATTTGTTCAACGGTCTGCTCCTGTGAATCAGAGTTCATATTGACTGGCTGGAATCAGCGAATCATTGAGATTAATCATATATATTGTTTCATCGCCCAAGCTGAATTCGCAAGTTATGTTGATGCCTGTATCTACGCCGGTAACAGTCGCATATAACTTTTCATAAAAATCCTTTGGGATATCAAATCTAAAAGAAACATTGGCAGATTCTCCAACAGCAATTTTCACAGGCTTGGTTGACCACATGATCATATTGCCGTTTTCATCAATTTGTCCGGGGTTTTGCTGAAATACAGTTCCTTCATAACAGATTACTTCAGCATCGCTGTTTTCCTGACTGATCAACGTGGCTGTGACCTTATCCCCGTATGTCTGAGGAGTACTGGAGATGTTTTTCACGGTAAAAATAACCTCGGTCGTCGTATAGTTCCCGTCTGAAGGCTCCCAAACAATTGTATGTGCCGGGCTCTCGTCGGTGTCAGTATAGTAGTAATACCACCCTTCTGCCATTGCGATGTCGTCCAACACTTCAGCATACAATCCGCTCATTTCACAAAAGTTTTTATGCACCAATGTATCATCAAGTCCGAAAAAAGCCCTGTTCTCTTCATGATTGCAGCCATTGTCAATGCTTTCTCCGCTTGCGTGGACAAAAAACATTCCGAACAAAACCAACACTGCCAGTACCAATGTAACCTTTTTCATGCGACGCCCCTCCTGCTTGATTACCTCCGCAAATTCCTGTCGTTTTCTGTTCCTAGTCTGACTACTGATTAGTTAGCTACCACCGATGATTTTTCCAATAAATGCTCCAAGAGCTATGAGGATTATAGTCAATATGATGTAAAACCACTTTGATCCTGAGGTTGATTGGTTGGAATATTCGTGTTCTTCATGAGTAATCCGCTCTGCCGGTCTTGTACTGGTCTGATTGGCAAAACCTTCACTATCGCATGAACCGCCAACGAGGTTGTCACGGCTTCTTCCAATCAGTTTCCCGTGTGCATCATAATAGTTGGTTCCACCAATGAGATTCTTTCTGGAACGTCCGATTGTTTTACCATGCCTATCAGTCGTGTAAGTGCCACCAATCAAGCTATCTCGTGTCACACCTATGCGATTGCCTTTTTCATCGAAATGAACCCATGTGTTATCAAGAAGGCCAGGTCTGCTATATCCAGTCTTCTTGCCGCTGCTATCATAATGATTTACACGACCAGTCAATGTATTCCGGCTATAACCATTCTTTGCCATGATTGATCGTGTCTCCTTCGCATATTATTTGGGTTACAATGCTTTGAACCTACTGCTCTCCATTGGATTCAGTTATTAGATGATTTCTAATAACTGAAGTTGGTACTCCCGTTGATATTATACCTGACAAATGGATTTGTGAAAAGGCTAAATGTCCTTGAATTACAGATAAATCAAGGGATACAGGTAATGTTACTGTGGGTTGCGACTGCTGTACATTCGTTCTCTGGTTTTCTTACGGTTCACACTGTCGGCACACCCTTTACAGTATTTCTGCTTGGGGTGAGTAGGCAGGAAAGGCTTCTTGCAGACTTCACAGGTTTTCATACCGTCCGGCACTTCATCGGGTTCATCCTCGTCATACCAAATGGCATACCATACCAGATCATTCATATCCCAGTCGGCTGGCAAAACACATTCCAAGAAATAATCACAGTCGATAGCACCGTCATGTACGCTGTCATAGTTCGGGCTGATGATGTGACAGGGTTCATCTGTGAGCAGACATAGTTTATTCTGATAGTTTGCACATTCGGCTTTTGCCAGGTTTCGGATGCACTTGAGTAATTCTTTTTCTTTCATGAATGGCATATCCTATGCGGCTCCCGACAGACAGGCCGGGAGCCGTTCCTTTCTTATTCTTTTCCACGGATATGCTCAGCGGTTTCATAGATGTTCGCACGCAGGAATTCGGGAATGGCACGATTTTCGACACTGTTTACGGCTCTCTTCAGTGCCTCGCTGTTATCGACATATGCCATCAGGCTGGCAGGATAGACAGGTTCCGCCAATCTGAAATGCCGACCGGGCTCCAGTTCGTCCAGACAAGGGATATTGTTGATCCGGCAGAGATAATCGACCAATGCAGTCAGATACAGGGACATCGTAGTGGATCCCTGCATGCCCATTTCCTGAATGGCTCTCGTCTTGCGCATGGCATCAACGAAAGCCTTATCATCCGCGGAATTCAGGATGTTCAGCATTTCCGTCTGACCATGATAGAACACATCAATCGGGTCATTGGGAACCACACCGCGTACCTCCTCATCGAATTCATCATCCCAATAACCCTCAAGGATTTCTTCAACGGTCGTTCCAAGAGCATCAGCAATGTAATAAAGGGTGGATGCTTTGCAGTTGGGAATACAGGAAACGCCGTCCAGAATATCGCGCAGGGTGGATTCGGGAACACCGCTTACTTCGCAAAGCTCTTCAAAGGTCATATTCTGTTCGTTCATCAGTTCAATGATATACATGTTTTCAAATCTCCATTTCTTTATTCTTGTTGTTGTTTTTGATTTCCGGTTTGGGCTGTTGCTTCAGTTGAGCCGTTATCGAAGGCTTTTCCTGTGCATGCTCCCGCTGAGCATTTTTGTCATAGCAGTACAGGTAAAAGTTATAGTCGCCTCTGCGTGGAATACAGCGGAGGCAGTATTCGTAGTTCCTGGTTTCCATCCGAAAACCGTAACTGTCATCAATCGTAGTGCCCTGACGGCATCCCTTGCTCATGGACGCGAAATCATGCAGCAAACCGCCTTCTTCGCGCATTCCGTTGACCACATTCTGAAGTTCATCCCGGAAAGCCAACCGTTTCAGTGCCGGCTGATGATCAAACCATGAAGTCCAGAATTCATCGCCATTACGACCGAAATCGCCGCGCAGATGGCCGATACAGCCGCGCAGGACATCCTTTTCACCATGATTCGAGTAAAGCCATTCCTTCTTTTCCGGTTCAATCGGTTTCCATTGGATTCCGATGGTTTCTTCACGTTCGATGCCCTTGAGCGCACTTTCAAACGCATAAAGGGCTGTCGAAGAAAAGTCATCGTAGTAATCGTTGATACTGTGAATCACTTCCGGATCCTCACGGTAGTAATTCTGCTTCGCGTCAAGATAATTGCGGATTTCATCCAGAAGATCATGAACGACCGAACCAAGCGAACCGTTTCCGTTGTACTCAAGTTCCTCTGTACCCATATCCGGATCTTCGGACTGGAAAGATAAACGCAGTTGGAAATCCTCGCCGTAGCGGGTAATGTCCAACTGCGTATCATCCGTATAGTCATGAGTAAACTTCAACGAAAAGTGTTCATCCGGCTGCGGTTCAGGAGGTTCACGGTCATACTGACGGTCACGCCAGTTTTCATAATCTTCAATGCTCTGACCGATTCCCATATGCTGCCTCCTTATCGCTGGTAGGTATTCTCACGGGGCTTTTTATCACCGGTACCGGGAATGGAAGGCTGCTTGAGCGCGTCCTGTACGGAAGCACGGTCGCGGTTCTTATAGCTTTCCATCATCTGCTTCAGATCGGCATTGGAAACCATCCGGGTAGTCGTGGTATAGACATTCTTGCCGTTCTCATCAGTACCGGTCAATTCGGAACGGGATACCTTGGTCTGACCGTCAGCAGGAACCTTCATCCAGACGCCCTTGCCGCCAAACTTATCTTCATGGACATGATTGGCAGCAACAACGATGCTTTCCCAGGGCCGCTTGTCGGCGGGATCCTCATTGGGAATTTTGATGGCAACGCATTCTCTGCCGGTCTTGGCAGTAAAGGGCTGACCTACCAGTCCCTTGGCGAACTTGATCGTCAGTTCTTCGCGATTCTGAGTGTTCTGATTCATATTATTTTCCATAATGTTTCCTTTCCGGGAGCATCAGCGCTCCCTGTCCTTGTTTGTGCGTTCATGTTTGATTTCCGGTGAAGGATGTGCAGCAGCGCTTTCCTCACGGCAGTCCTTGAGTTGAGCCAGCAGAGAAGGCTTCTGTTCATCCGGTTCTTTTTCGCCGTTGTTGATGATGCCGTCGATCATATTACAGTCATCCTCAAGCATCAGTTCAGCGTTGCGAAGCGGGTTATCCATGAAGTTCTCCAACTTTTCAAAGCCGATGGAATCAGTGAAATAGCAGGTGATCTTTCCGTCACGCTTCAGAGCAACCACATCACTGACACTCATGCTGTGCCCGTGGAAATCTTCCGGACGGTATACGTTGAAATCGAAATACAATGTTTCCAGAACGGAATTGACATCATCATTGTGTGCACAGTCATCAGGAAGCTGTGCAGTATAGATCATGTTGTAATTCCGATGCTGAACTCTGTTTTCGAGCTGCTTTGTATCGTAACTGTCAGCCATGCACCAGTTGGCTCCGCTTCGCAGGCAGATTGCTGCTTCCATCTGAAAATCGTTCCGAACAGCAATCCGCTCCGGATCATCCGTGGCAATTACGGTGAAACCGTCATACTGCAGTCTTTCAATAACAGCTTCTTTGTTATCAAATACCACGTTTTCTATCTGTTCCAGTTCTTTTCCGATTCGTTCGCGGAATCTTTCAGCGCTTCGGTTAAGAATGTCCATTTCCGTGAAATGAAGCTGATGGTATTCGGGGCCGGGCTTCAGCTGATACAGAGCAAAGCAGTCATCGGGGTTATTCAGAAAATCCTGCTCCATCGGGAACTGGCGCTTCAACTGCTCTATGCGCGTTTCGGATTCGGGTCCCAGACTGACCAACTCATCAAATGAGATCCGGTCGATTTCATTTGCCATAGCCTTCAATGAGGAATACTGCCAGGTATCAGTCTTCTCACCGTTGATGTACATATCCAGCGTCTTCTCCGGAATGTTTACAGCAACATCAATGACGATATCCTCACGGTCTTCGGCATTCGTTTCCGCAATACCGATTCTTGTGGGGTCATCAAAAGCGGACGCATCGAGATCTTCATCATATTCGCGCTTCACAAAGTCCCGGATCGATTCTTTGAGCTTGGTAATAATGTCTGAATCGCTGATTTCGAGGATTCCGTTCTCCATCTGGACATATTTCTTTTGCGCATCTCTGATAGCCGAACGAATCTGATCAGTATATTCATACCCTTCGGCCATTGCAGCCCGTTCAGCGGGGCTCGCACTCAGATACTGCACCAGAGCTGCATTTACCATAAGCTCATCCCAGCAAAGCTGAGCAGCGAACTGTCCATCCACGAAAAGGTCTCCATCGACAACGCAGAATTCATGCTGTTCCTCCGGAATATTCAGAGGCTTATTGTTTTCTGCCAATCAAATCACCTTCATTCATCCAGTACAAAGTCGTTGCTTTCGGTACCGTCCGACAGGACAAGCGCGTATTCGGATTCGGAATCACCGTAGGGCTGCCAGAAAAACTTGAGACCATAATGCTCGATATCTCCGTCATGGATGATCGTCAGTTCAAATTCAGGCTCATTCCAGTAGCGGCTCAAAGTCGGATCATAATCATTCAGAGACCAGTTACCGGTCCAAATATCCGGTACGATATGAGTTGTAACGTTGTTCTTGCCGGTCACAGTGCCATCTTCATGGAAATCGAACACTTCCGCGCAAAGTGTATCGCCGGCAAACAGGGACCAGCTGCCGACCATAGCAGTACGTGCTTCCAGGAGTGAAGTCACAACACGGGTACAGGTGACATTTTCTTTGGGAACGAAGCCACGGAAACGCTTACCGTTGTTCTTTGCTTCGATGTAAGTCCAGCGGCCCATTTCAGCAAGCGCGGTCACCTGAGTGCCTTCCTTCAGCTTGGTAAGCTCACCCTGCAGCCCGAGCGGATCATCCGTTACGGAAGTCTTGCAGTTGATATATCCCTCAAGCTGATCAAACTTCAGCTCGTTCACTTCCGCGTCCTTGGGCAGAGCGGCATCGCGGATATAGCCGATCCGGTAGTGATTCTCATGTTCCTTATCATTGACCGCATACTGAACCATCAGCCATTTTCCGGTTCTTCCGAACACCTGCACCCAGCCGTTGGTGCTGACAATTGCTTTGCCGTTGGCACCGCGGATACTCTTTGAATTAGGCGCGGACATCACGGCATACTGTTTGCCCTTCGCAAGATCAAGCTGCTGAGCAACAAACTTACCTTCGGGAATTTCGGGAATATTGGATTCTTCGATCACATCTTCGTCAGTGATCACAATCTCCTTGTCTTCTTCCGTTTCGGCCATTGCGGTGCAGAAAGCGGAACAGAAAACCATCATCAGAACCATGAGCATAGAAACGAATCTCTTCATCATTTTGTTGTCCTCCTATCAATTAAAGACAGCCCTCAGACGGGGCTTGTTGTTGTCATCCTGCTCCAGCATGAGCATGGCGGAATATGTTTTCCCGTTTCGGGATTTAAGACCTTTGGCTACCGTATAGCCATTTTGCAGAATATCCTGAACCATATCGGCAGTAAGTGTTTTGCCGCCGGATTTCAGAAAAGCATTGTTCTTCCACAATGCAAAACCGCAGACACGGTTCCCGCAGAAAAAGCCTTTTGAGTTTTCTGTTACAGGAGCACCGCATTCGGGACAGGTGCCCAGGACCTTTTTGTCGGACGGAAAAATCTCTTCGGCATTCGGGATCCGGTTCGCTGTTTCAATCAAGCTAGTCAGCATGGATTCAATGTCCGTGATGAAATCACCCGGATCATCCTGGCCTTGTTCAATGCGCTTCAAACGCTGCTCCCAGTCAGCAGTCATTTGCGGAGACATCAGCTGTTCCGGAAGAACTGCCGCAAGCGCGGAGCCCTTGTCCGTAGGGACCAGACTTTTTGTTTTTCCGGAGCCTTTGCGTTCCACAAGACCGGTGCCGATCAGCTTTTCCAATGTCGCGGCGCGGGTTGCAGGAGTACCGATGCCTTTGCGCTCGGCATCCTCCGGCATGTCTTCGCTGCCTGCGTTTTCCATAGCGGTCAGCACCGTGCCTTCGGTAAAATGAGCGGGAGGAGTGGTCTTGCCTTCATGCACACTCGCCTTAACGGAAGAGATCTCCGCTCCTTCGACCAAATCAGCAGGCATTTCCGGTTCCGCTTTTTCATCGTCTGCGGTCCTGCCGCCAAGACTGCCGCGGAAGGTGTACCACTGTGCTTTCCACCCCATCTGGTGAATATGCTTTCCTTTCGCGGTAAAGATATGACCGGCACAGTTCAGTGTGACGGTCGTTTCATCATAGAGGAACGGCTTACCTGCGGCGCAAAGCAGACGAACGCAGATCAAATTCAGAATGTCCCGTTCACCGGTTGTCAACTGAGTCAGTACAGCCGGATTCTTTGTCATTGTCGCGGTAGGAATGATTGCGTGATGGTCACTGACCTTCTTGTCATTGATCATCTGCGCCGACTGCACCGGGATTTCAAGCCCCTTTGCAAACGGAAGAGAATCAGCAACTTTCTGAACCAATCCGGGGATTGCGTTTTCCATATCGTGGGTCAGATAGTTACTGTCTGTTCTGGGATAGGTCACCAGCTGATGCTCATACAGGGATTGTGTGTAATCCAATGTCTGTTGAGCAGTAAAGCCAAGCAGTTTGTTAGCATCCCGTTGAAGTGATGTCAGGTCATACAGTTTCGGAGGCTGCTCACTGCGGCTTTTTCTGTCAATCTGCTGGATGATTGCCGCGGTACGGTCACAAAGGGAGCAAAGCTTTTCAGCAGTTTCTCTGTCCTTGAAACGTTCCGACTGTGCAATGAAACCTGCATCAAGCTGCACCGTGAAGAACTGCTCCGGATGAAAGGTTTGAATGGATTCTTCGCGGTCAACGATCATGGCAAGCGTCGGAGTCATGACCCGGCCAACATGCAGGGTCTGTCCGTACAGAAGCGAATACAGCCGCGTGGCGTTCATGCCCACAAGCCAGTCCGCACATGCTCTGCACAGAGCCGCTTTATACAGATCATCGTATTCCTTGCCGTCTTTCAGATGGGCGAAGCCGTCACGAATCGCATCGGGTTCCATGGAAGAAATCCAGAGCCGTTTCACGGGAAGTTTGCATTCAGCTTTCTGATACGCTAACCGGAAAATCAGTTCACCTTCACGGCCGGCATCTGTCGCACAGACGACCTCTGTGACTTTGGAATCATGCATCAGAGCTTTCAGTACATTGAATTGTTTCCGTGTTCCTTCAGAAACAATGAACTGCCATTCTTCGGGGAAGATTGGCAGGTCTTCATAACGCCATTTCTCATATTTACGGTCATATGCTTCAGGCATTGCCAGTTCAACAAGATGGCCGACACACCAGGTTACAATATGGTTCCTGCCTTGAAGGAATCCTTCATGGCGGTCAGAAGCACCGAGAACATCGGCAATAGATCGCGCCACACTGGGTTTTTCAGCTATTATCAGCTGCATCTCTTTCACTCCATTCATAAAGCCCTGCGGAGTTTGTTCCGCAGGGCGTACTGGTTATTCGTCAGTATCAGAGGCTTCCTCGTCTTCGTCATCCTCATCATAATCGAAGGCGGGTTTTCCACCACCGGAGCCCTTCTTGTTCTTCGTGAACAGGAAGACTGCAATGCCGCCGATTGCCAGAATTGCCACTAGCGCAATAATGCCGGTCATCTTACTGTTGTCGGTCTTCTCCGGTTCGGGATCGGTCGCAACCGGTTCAGGGGCAACGGTGGGTTCAGGAGTCACATACACGATCTGAGGCGTTGGAGTGGGATCAGGTTCCGCTTCATACGCTTCGACTTCTTCGTCAGACATGAGAGAAAGAAGATCCCGCTCATCCACCAGATTCATGAAGTAGGTCTCGTACAGTTCCGCGTCCTCATCAATCGGCTTATCATAGTCGATTACCAGATAGAAGGTGTTTCCGCTCTTGGTCTGCAGCGTAATGAACTGTTTGTTGGTAGCAGCGGAATAGAGCATATCCAGCGTATGACTGTTACCGTCAGACTGATAAGGCATACCGGGGCCGAGTGTGATATATTCCTTTTCAATCACAGGCTCCGGAGTGGGTTCCGGAGTCACATAGATGATCTGAGGTTCAGCCGTTGCCTGCGGCATGAACGGTTCGGGTTCAGTTACCGCAGAAGTAATCGGTCTGTAGATACTCGCGCTGCCGGTATAAGTAACGGAAGGCACGGCAGTTGCTGTGTCAGCAGGCTTCTCGTCTTCCTTTTCATCCTTCTTTTCGGAAGCAGTTTCTTTCTTCTCCGGTTTCTTGGGCTTTTCCGTTTCTACAGGCGCGGGAGTATTCACAGGCTCAGGTGTGATATCCGGCTCCACGTGGTAATTGGGGTTATCCAGTGTGATTGGATCGGAGAAATTACCCGCATAGTCAAAGGCGCGAACGGCAAGCTTTTCAAACTTGTTCATGGTTTCATCCAGTGCGATATCCAGCGCACTGTTTTCAACTGTCGTGAACAGCATGCTGCCAACCTGTACGCCGGCAATACCGGAAATATTATCGGTCACTTCCACATGAAGTGTGCTTTCCTGAATTTCAGCCTTTACAACAGGCGCATCGGCATCCAGACAAAGGATGTTCATGCTTTCCTCATACTGAAGTCCATCGTTATCCGTGACCCGGACCGTCATCTGTCCGTTCTCACTGACGGAAAGAGAAGTCATTCCTTCAGTCATCATACGGGTAATGTCGATCCAGCCGCTGTTGTTCAGCGCGTATTCGACTGTGTTCCAGCCATGCCCTTGTTTGTCAGTCACGGCGATCTTCACACTTACGTTTGTGCCGGAAGCCCATCCGCCGGGCGGTGTGATCGTGATCTTGTAGGGATCATCAGCTGCATATGCGGTAGCCGACATATACAGACAGGCCATCATCATAAGCAGCATTACCAGGAACATGGCGATCAGCCGCGGCATTTCATGGTTACGCTTCATCATCATCCGCTTCGTCCTCCTCATCAGTCATTTCAGAATCCGTCACAGGCTCAGGATCCGTTTCTTCATCAGTAGCTCTGGCATACTGGGGAACGGCATTCGGAATAAAGCCGGGAAGTTCTCCGCTTTTAAGCCGGCCCAGCAGTTCCGCCAAACCTTCGGGAGTAATGTTGAAAGAATCCACCGTGCTCAGGATCGCGTTGTTATCCGCCTTTTGGGTCAGCTTCATAACATACTCGACTTCATCATTGAGTTCCCGCTGTTTTTCAAGCAGGCTGTCGAGCAGAGCGTGGAGCTTGATCCGATCGGTGGGATAACGCTTTTTCTTGTTGTTCATCATATTGTCACCTCGTTAATCAATAGGCAGGCGGCCAAAGCCATAGAACTTATCGACCCATTTCTTCTTTGTCAGATCAGCAAATCCAATGGGGTCACCTGCATGAATCATCATGTTATTGCCCACATAGATTCCAACATGCGTAATACCGTCAACATTCGGTCCCATGGTGCCTTCAAAAAAGATCAGATCACCGGGGCGTGCTTCTTCGGGCTTGATTGCCTTGCAGATCTTATAAAGTCCGGTCGCACCTTTGCGGCTGGTATTGAAAACCCCGGCATGCCTGTAGACCCAGCAGACAAACCCGCTGCAGTCAAAGCTGACGCTTGGTTTGGAACCGCCGTAGACATAGGGATATCCGATGTATTTTTCCGCTTCGATCATCAATGCCAGAAATTTTGGATCATTAGCTAGGAGTTCTTCGGGGATCGTGTACTCAAGGAGCTTGTTGGTCGATTTCACTCCATCCACACGGACATTCTTTTTGCCGATGGAAGTGATAACAGGAATGGAATCATTTTCCGCTGACGCGTTTGCGAAGGGAAAAGCACTCATCAGGGTCAGCAGGATCAGAAGCATAGCAATGATGCGAACGGTAACGATTTGTCCGCGGGTAGGATTCATACGAATGTTGGTCATGTGTACCTCCAAAGTAATCTATGTGGGAATAAGGAAAGGAGCAGGAGCAATCTCCCGCTCCTGAATCAGTAAGGGATGCGTCCATAGTCAAGCAAATGCTTTTTGTAATAGGAATCGTTCAGGTTCTGGTAGCCGATGGGACTTCCGCAGTGAATCATCATGTGATTGCCAACATAAATGCCCACATGGGTTACACCGTCCACGCTTTCTCCCATGGTACCTTCGAAAAAGACCAGATCACCGGGCTGTACTTCATCAGCACTGACTTTTCGACAAAGACTGTGAAGTCCATTTGCACCGAGACGTCCGGTGTTGTACACGCCACTGTTGGTAAACACATACGATACAAAACCAGAACAGTCAAAGGATGTTTCAGGAGAAGCACCTCCCCACACATAAGGGTAACCGATGTACTTGTTTGCTTCTTCCATCAGGGTTGCAAAGATGGGGTTGGCATCCAGCGTTTCCTGGGGAATATCGTAAAGTGTCGGATCACGAAGCGGTGTAGCATGACCACCTCGGAAGATTCCTTCCATGTTGCCATGGGTTGCCATGTACAGTGCATACATCCCCATGGTGTGATGACTCATGCTGACAACCGGCAGATGGGAAAGATCCTTATTCTCCAGTGTTACATTACAAATTGTGTAAGTGTAAGGAATACTTGCTGTGTAGGAATAGCTTTCTGTTCTGCGCTGGCCGGTATCTGGATCAATCACTGTGTAGGTATCTGTTCGGGTTTCATCCCTGTACCGGATTTCTGTTTCGATGGTCTCTGTCAGATCGTACTGGAGCTTGAAATACTTTTCAATCACCGGATAAGCCCTGTCGATATCCCAGTCTTCACCATCGTAGTAAGCGGAGATAATAGCAATCAGCACATACGGATCATGCCAGATCTCATCCGCGTCCACATGGTACTCATCATAACCGGGGTGATACCGCTCATAGTGATTGATTTCGTCCTGCAGTTCTTTTTCTTTTGCGGCATAAGCCCTTTCAGCGGCCCGGACATCATCTTCTTCCGCAGGATAAGTGCCGATGACGATGGATTCCAGAACAGATTGGGCAAGCGGTGTACAGGATTGAATTGCACTCATGACAACCAGCAGCATTGCACCAAGCATACAGATCAGAAGTACCTTCGGATTCTCACGAATCTTATCAAGGACGCTCTTTGCGGCTTTTTCCGCTTTATCGGCTGCTTTCTCAGTGGTTTTTGTAGCTGTCGATCCGGTTTTTGCACTCTTGCCAGCTTTCGCCGCCGCGTATTCCTTTTTGATGGCACGTTTCTGCTGCCATCTGGAATACGGATTGGAACTGAACTGTGGATTTTCAGCCTGCTGTTTTGCCTGAAGGTAATGGATATTTGCTTTGTCCAGTTCCTTTTCGGCATGTTCAGCTTTCCGGTAGGTGTGTAGTTTGTGTGCGTGATAGGCATGATCGCCCATCTCAAGTGCGGATTCACCGGCTTTTTCTCCTTCCAGAGAAGCACTGACAGCCACATTGTCATCCTCGTTGGATGCTGCCGTTGTTCTATGCAGTTCCGTATTGACGGTTCGTGTGACCGGGTGCTGAATCTTAGAGGGTGGCTTGGCCTTGGTTTCCTCAAACTTCAGCCGAACGGTTTTCTTTTTCGCTTCATGTACCGCTTCAGTTTTCTTCCCGGAAGGCACCGAGGTGGGTTTGACAGGAGCTGTTTCAGCTTTGACATTCGGCTTTTTCCTTGTGTTCAGGACTGCCGGCGCGGAAGGGTCTGACACGGGAATCTCCTCCGTGGAAATTGCTTCCGCGGGCTGGTGCCCATCAACAGGTGATTCAGCTTCGACTTCTTCTCTGGTAAGCTTCAGCGTGCGTTTTTTCTTCAGCTTGTTTTGAGCCTTTTCATATTTGTCAGCGGCTTTTTCAGCCTTATGAATAGGCTTGGTAAGCTCCGGGTTTTCCAGTTCTTCCTTGGTGAATTGAAGTCTGGGAGATGCCCGTTCATGCTGTTCCTTCATCAGCCTTCACCGTCCTTTCCGTGCAGCGCAACCCATTGCTCGAACAATTCCTTATCCTGCTCGTCAGCGCGGGACGCTACGCAGCAGAGCGAATACATAAAGACTCCCAGGAAAGCAATCAGAAGCGCGATAACAATTTTCAGCACCATTTACCTCCGTTATGAAGCCTGCTCCGCGAGATCGGAAGGCCGGGTCGTCATGATACGGTAGAGTTTGGTATCCTTCGGGAAGTGATCCTGGAAAGGCAGGATGACGTTTCCGTAGAACAACAGACCTTCGCCGGGACCGCTCTGCGTCACATACGAAAGCTGATGGGGTGAGATGCCCAGCTTCTTTGCAAGGATTTCACGGTCACCGGATGCCTGGTTCAGCATGCAGATATAATCGCTGTTCTCGAAGATGTTTTCGATTTCCTGACTGGCCAGCAGGTCTTTAACGTTCTGCGTAATGCCGGTAGGAATACCGCCCCATTTACGGAACCGCTTCCAGATTTCAACCGAGTATGCCGCCGTCTGTTCTTCCTTCAGCAGCAGGTGGAATTCGTCGATGTAGTAACGGGTGGCTTTGCCTTCAGCACGGTTGGCAGTCACGCGGCCCCAAACCTGATCCTGGACGATCAGCATGCCCAGTTTCTTCAGCGTTTTGCCCAGATCTTTGATGTCATAACAGACCATTCGGTTGTTGACGTCCACATTGGTCCTGTGGTTGAACACATTCAGAGAACCGGTGACGTACATTTCAAGTGCGGTTGCCACGCGATGTGCTTCCTTTTCATCCATCGCCAGGAGTGCCTTGTACAGGTCCTCCATGATCGGAATGTTTTCCGGTACCGGATCATTCAGATACGGCTGATAGATGATGCGGACAGCACGGTCGATAACAGTCTTTTCGATAGGCTGCAAACCGTCTCTGCCACCGACAATCAGTTCGCATACGGAGAGAATGAAGTCGGATTTCAGGGAAAGCGGATTCTCGTCCTCGCTGTAATTGAGGTTGATATCCATGGGATTGATGTAGTTGGTACTCGTAGGAGAAATCTTGATCATCTGACCGTGGAAAGCCTCGACCAAAGGTCCGTATTCACCTTCAGGGTCGCAGATGATCACATCGTCCATCGTGACCAACATTACATTGCTGATTTCGCGTTTACCGGCAAAAGATTTACCGGAGCCTGGAGTACCAAGGATCAGACCGTTGGGGTTCTTCAGCCACTTTCTGTCCACCATGATGATGTTGTTGGAAAGCGCGTTCAGCCCGCCGTACAAAGCTTCGGGGCTTGTCTGGAAAAGCTCCTGGGTCGTGAAGGGTACAAAAATAGCGGTGGACGATGTGGTCAGTCCCCGCTGAATGTTTACTTTGTTCAGACCGAGCGGCAAGCAGGAAATCATGCCGTCCTCCTGCTGAAAGTCGAGAGGGATCAGCTGGCAGTTGTGCTGCTGTGCAAGGCTCTGTGCCTGCTTCACATTCAGTGTCAGCTGCTTTTTGTTGTCGGCGGTATTGAGAATCAGGAAAGTCAGCAGGAACATTCTTTCATTTCTGCTCTGCAGATCTTCCAGAAGTTTCTTTGCTTCGCCGCCGTAGGTAGCCAGGTCGCTTGGAATGATATCCATATCATAACCGGAGCGGACTGCCTTTTTCTGTTCCTCTATCTTCATCTTGTCCAGATCCGTGATCTTACGCTTTACATCCTTGATGGCAGCGGTTTGGTCAATTGCCTGAATATGCAGGCTGACGATCAGACTGCTTTCCATCGCAAGGAAATCAGCAAGCGCACGGTCATTCAGATCGGATGCGAGAATGGAGAAGAAGGAAACTTCGCCCTGCTTGCTGCCCATGCCGAAATTGTTCTTGTCATGAAAATCAAAGCTCGAAGGAGCGACGAAATCCTTGGTGGACAATCCGGTAGGAGCAAGCCATTTCCAGTCGAACTGGAAAGGTGCGTGGGTGTCCATATGGAACATATCATGAATCAGTTTCAAACGTTCCTTTCCGTCAAGCGGGCTTGCAGCAACACCCAGTCGTTTGAAATTGTTCAGCAGATCAATCTCAATCCGTTCCAGCCGGGGCTTCGCGGTTTTGATGTTTTCTGCTTCAACGCCGAAAGTAATGAACTTAGTCTTGGTCAGACCGTTATTGCCTTTGGCAAGCTGATTCTGAAGCATCTGCGCGTATTCCTGCCGGACATCATCGAATCCGTCATCACGATCCGGAATGATGATGCTCTGTTCAAAGCTTTCGGCGCTGGCTGTCAGATTCAAAAAGGAAAACTGAAGATGGATACTGGAATCGAAATAGTTCAGGAAATCACACCAGCCCTCAAAGATACTGGTTTTGTCATCGTTCTGTGCAAGCTGATAATTGATATCCTGGAACTGTATAGTCTTGGTGAAATAGTTGTCGGTGATCTGGCAAATGCCGTCACGCCACATTCGCTGATACGGAATGGTCTGCTGGGCAGTCATGACGCCTTTTTTCTGCTGCTGACGGTTCTTTTCCATCAAAGCGGCAAGCTGTTTTTTTTCAGCGCGTGTCAGCTTGATCTTTTCCTTTGTTTTTGCCATACAGGATCATGTTCGCCTCTTTTCTGTTGCGTACACTGCGGTCGATAGCAGCGTAGAAGTTATCTGTCTGATAGGGTCTCGTCTTCGGTCGAAGAAAGCGTGATTCGATAAAGTGCTTCATTACGACTTCAAGGTGCTGACCGTTCTTTTCGTACATGGCGAAAAGGAAAAACGGGAGCATCAGCACGATCATCAGAAGCGTTGCAGCACTGGTGCCGATGCTGTCCTTGACCAGGAAGAACACAGGAACACCGATGACAGCACCAAGACCGAAGCAAATCACCTGACGCTTGGTCAGATTGAAAATGAATTTGGATTTGACTTTTGTCAGATCCTTGGGTACGGGTACATAGGCCATTGCTTTACCTCCCTTGGTGCCTTCGGTCGTTTGTTATGAGTATCCGGGAAGGCTTGCAGGAAACAGATTTGCCGAAAAGGAGATTCCTTCTGCACTGATCCCTGCTGCCTTGCCGTTTGGGTTTTCTGTTGCGCAGCCGGTGCGGTTCCTTGTAAGAACGCGCATTGCATCCTTTCGGATGGTTGTAACGGAAATCTTTCGTTGCTTATCACCTCGCAGATCAATGGGCATTGAACACAGACTTCGCAATGCTGCTTGTCTTGAACATGGTGAAGCAAAGCAGAACCGTGTATCCGATACAGGTCCACAGAGCCGCGCTGACATCCGAATCCACCGTAATGGTATTGACCAGTACGGCATAAATCGCAACGCAGACCATGATCAGGAATGCCTGGAAACCAAGCGCAAACAGAGAACGAAGGTAGTTCTGACCCAACTGGCCCCATTCATGATTTGCCATGGTAGCCATGGGAATGGGCGCTACAGAGGTGACCATATAGATTTCGATCATACGGCCATACACAACGATGAAAATGCAGATGCTCAGCACCCACGCGATGATACCCATCAGCGAAGACTGGAACCAAAGCCCGAACAACGGACCAATATCCATTTCCATGAGCTTCGTTTCCATGTTGCCAATCAGTGTTGCTACATCAATGGCTGTATCTCCGACAATCACGCCGGATGCCTGATTGACCACATTTTGCGCGACATCGAACACACCCATGACGATGTTCCATGTATTGGTGACGATGAGCACGGCAGCAAAGGTCTTGAAGATCCACTTGAAGAAAACGAAGGTATCAAAGTCATGCATATTATTCCGATCAATCAGCATCTGAATCAGTTCCAGACACATGACGATGGTCAGAATAATTCCGGCGATGGGAACCACCACATTTTCCGAAAGATTCTGAATCATACTGAAAATACTGCCGTTCCAGCCTTGCGGGGTTGTCCCGACTGTGGTTGCTACATCTGCAACACGGGTATTGATACTGTCGAACAAGCCGGACAGATTACTTACAATGCCTCCGACCAGCAGCTCCTTGAGCCACTCCGTTATTTTGTCCCAGATAAAGTTCAAGAGAGCATTCCTCCTTCCGCGCCGCCTCCCGTGTTACCGGGAGGCAGCAGGTTCTGTCGTCAGCCGAAAAGACCGGACAGGAGAGGAATCAGGGTGGTACCGATCAGGGCAACGCCGGCACCCGCCATCAACTGTTTGATACCCTGGGATTTCGCACCGGGGTTATCGTTACCGTAACCTTCGAGCAGGTTCACAATGCCCCAGATGCCAAGACCGGCACCGATGGCAACAACGAGGGTCTGCAGTACGTTTACTGCGGAGTTGAAAAAAGCCATATACTTACCTCCAAATAATGTTTTGTCGTATTAGAAAAGGCCGCCGTCATCGGCAGCCTCTGTCAGTTCGTCTTCCGTGTCATCCGGGAACAGTTCGTCATTGGGTTCATCGCCCAGATTAATTTCGTATGTCGTATACTCGTCATCCGGCTTGAGTGTCAGTTTGTGTGACAGGAATTTTTCGATATTGAAGATGTTCTTCGGATTATCATCGGAGAGGAACCTGTAGTTGGGATGTTGGGTAATATCGTATTTGTCTGAGAAAAAAGGACGAACACCGCGCAGCTGAAGGATGCATTTGTCACCCTTCATGACTGCGAGTTCGTCCATGGTCATCAGAGATTTGCCCAGCTTCTGATAGTTCAGACTGTGGGAAACCTCCCGTCCGCGGCTTTCGCCTGTGTTGTAGGTATCGATTGTTTCCTTGCCGAGGAGTTCTTCCATTTCCTTCAGTGTGGTCTTTTCCTTGCCGCCCAGGAACAAAAGCGTATCGCAGTTGCCTACGATGGTGTCCGCATTATCCTTGTACAGTGATTTCAACTGACTCTGCGCCTGAAGCACAATGCAGGCTGAAATCTCACGGCTTCGGATCGTAGCGATCAGCTTATCGAAGTTGGGAATCTGGCCGATATTGGCAAACTCATCGATCAGGCAGCGTACATGAATCGGAAGCCTTCCGCCGTACACATCATCAGCCTTTTCGCAGAGCAGATTGAACATCTGAGAGTACACCATGCTGATAAGAAAGTTGAAACTAGCGTCCGTATCGGACATGATCAGGAATAAAGCTGTGCGCCTGTCACCGATGGTGTCCAGTTCCAATTCGTCATAGGATGTGATCTCCCGAAGCTCCGCAATATCAAAGACCGCGAGGCGGGCACCGCAGCTCACCAAAATGGACTTCGCAGTCTTGCCGGCAGCAAGCTTGAATTTCGCGTATTGGCGTACTGCAAAGTGCTGTGGATCTTTCTGTTTCAACTTTTCAAACAGAATATCAACGGGATTCTGAAAGTCCTCGTCATCTTCTCTGGTCTCCATGCTGTTCAGCATTTCGATCAGCGTATTGAAATTCTGTTCCCGTTCCGGTGCTTCATAATGGATATATCCGACCAGCGCGGTATAGAGCAGCGTTTCAGCCTTCACCCAGAAGTCATCGCCACCTTTTCCTTCGCCTTTGGTATTGGCGATCAGGGTCGTGACGAGCTTTAGAATATCCTTTTCACTGTGGATATAAGCGAAGGGGTTATAGTGCATGCTCTTTTTGAAGTTGATCGTATTGAAGATCTTGATGTTATATCCGCATCGTTTCAGCAGTTTGCCTGTCTCCAGAACGACTGTCCCTTTCGGATCAGTGACAACAATGGAATATCCTTTGCCTTTTCCGTCCTTGGTTGCCTCCGGAGGTAGGCACTGCATGATGTTCGGCTTGATGAAGAATCGGGTTTTACCGCTGCCGGAACCGCCGATGACGATGATGTTCTTGTTTCGGCTATAGGTAGGACCGGCACTGCTTCGGCTGTTCATGGTCAGACTTTCCGTTTTCGTGAGAATCGCGTTGTTCCAGGGATCCTTATCCATGAAAGGAACAATGTCCTCGTGCTTACCCCAACGGGCTGAACCGTATTCTTCGTTATGACGGTACTTTTTCGCGTTCTTGCTCTTGGCAACCACCGCAAGCTTCAACAAGCCGCCGCAAAGGATACCGATCAGCAGATCGAAAGGGTCAAAGCTGGGCAGCAGATTTTGAAACGCTGCCGTAAATCCATCTCCGATATGGAGAACTTTTTCAGACATTGATAAGCCTTCAGCCAATCGCCATGTCTGACCAAGCTTGGTTGCAAACAGACCAATCAGAAAATACGGAAGGTTGAGGATGATCAGCTTTTTGATTTTGTCTGCTTTCATCGCACAATCTCCTTGTTCTTCTCGCGGTTCTTACCCTGACCGGGAAGGATCGCTTTGATCTGTTCAAGCAGTTTGTGAATGGAAGGACGTTCATCTTTTTTGATGCCGGTAACCTTCTGTGTGTATTCCTGGAAAGCCTGAATGATTGCATCCTCATCACGGCCTTTGAAAAACAGCATGTATCGGGATTTGCCGTTTTCATCCACGGTTGCTACGGAAGCGTTGCTGCTTGACCAAGTGAAA
>CALCUD010000010.1 GCA_937906775.1 uncultured Clostridia bacterium | reverse complement strand
CCTTGTTTGGATTGCTGCTGTCTGCTTATGTAAAGTCTTGATTAATGCCATTCCATATTACTTCCCGGTAAACACATTGATACATGTTTGCCGGGAAGTTTTTGTCTTTATCAAGCTGGTATCATAGAAGACAGAAAGAACTTGAAATGCCATAAATCCCTTTGGTACAATACAGTTGTAGAGTGATCTGCAAAGATCTGTGTATAGAGTATGTATACTTAAGTCAGATTAAGTGAACTAAACGACAAACAGGAATTTGTGGAGGAAAACAGAACATGCATTATGATATAGTCGCATTGCCAAAAGATCGGTGGAAAGGTACAACCATACCATTGACCACCAGGAGCGACAGTTATTATGACCTTGAGTTGAGCCTGTTCACCTATGAAGGCTGCAAGGTCTCTATTGTCAGAAAACCGGCGGAAAAGGAACTTGTTCATACGCCGGAGGAATATGATTTTCCCGATTCACTTTATCAGGATCATTGGGAGGGAGCGGAAGCCTACGGTGTTGTGAGTGATGCGGGTGAAATGATGGCTTGTATTGAAGTATGTCCTGAGGAGTGGTCGAACAGGCTCATGGTTACTGAACTATGGGTGAGCGAAGCGCTTCGAGGAAAAGGTATCGGAAAGAGCCTGATGGATAAAGCAAAGGAAGTTGCTCTCCGTCAGGAAAGACGCGCCATCATTTTGGAAACACAATCCTGTAATACAAATGCAATCGGATTCTATCTTCATCAAGGTTTTGAACTGATCGGTTTTGATACTTGCTGCTATACGAACAATGATATTGGTCGCAAGGAGGTCAGGATAAACCTCGGATACTTTTTCCACAGAGAAGGACGCAGAAGATAGTGTGTAATCAAGCGGCGAATTCCACAAATCCCAGTTTGTAGGGATGATAAAATTCAAATTTTTAAATCACATTTTTTACAGGAAAGGATTGTTTAATAGTGTATGAGAAATTATCTGTGAATAAAAATGAATATCGGATTATAAAACTATTAGGAAAGGGCAAGGGAGGTTATTCATATCTGGTTGAGAACAATGGGAAAGAATATGTTTTGAAGCAGATTCATCATGAACCTTGTGAGTATTATCAATTTGGCGATAAGCTTCAATCAGAAATAAACGATTATAATAAATTAAAAAGTATTGGAATTAGGATGCCTGCGTTATTTGATGTAGATATTGAAAAAGAAAGAATCCTCAAAGAATATATCAAAGGGAATACTATTTATGAACTTGTAAAGGAGGGTGTGGAGGTTGGTGAGTATCTGGAACAGGTAAGGAGTATGTGTGCATTACTTTATGAAAAGAATACAAATATTGATTTTTTTCCAACTAATTTTGTGGTTCAGGATAATACACTTTTTTACATCGATTATGAATGTAACGATTATATGGAAGAGTGGAATTTTGAAAATTGGGGAATTAAATATTGGGCGCAAACACCAGAATTTATAGAATATATAAAAAATATATGAGAATATAAGATATAAATCCCAGTTTGTCTGTGCCTAATGCAACAATCTCCTTATTAAGAATACTTAAATCAGATAATGCGTCTCATTGTCCAGCCATATTCACGCTGTGTACATATTATGTTCATATGCTTCTGATAGAATACATATATCGGAGCTGATTCCGATACGCAACAATAACTATTCAGAGGTGCTACTATGAACAAAGTTTTTTCTCTCTTGCTTGCTATGTTCATCCTGTTTGCAACAGTTTCCACAATAGCTGTTGCCGAAGATACATTTACCCCGGACAATCCGCCTCCGGCTACAAATGAACAAATGCAGGGTGCCCCTCCCGAAAAGCCGGATGGACAACCTCCGGAAGCGCCTCCGGATGGCATGGGTGGTGGGCTGGAACGTCCCGGAGAACCACCTGAAAAGCCTGACGGACAAATGCCAACACCGCCTGACGGCATGCCTGGTGGAAAGGGTGGACCCGGTATGCAGTCCGCACCTGAAACAAGAGAAGCGGTATACACATATGATGGAGATACTACGATTTCAAATCTGGAAGCAGTATCAACCAGCAAGGATGAAAATGCTGTGTTGGTGAACGGCGGAAAAGTAGTTGCAGATCATGCCTCCGTCATCAGACAATCAGAAGATTCGACCGGTGGTGACGGCGCGAGCTTTTATGGTGTCGGAGCAGCGATGCTGGTCACAGATGGTGAATTAACAGTATCCGATAGCATCATTTCAACAGATGCCGAAGGTGGAGCCGGTGTCTTTGCTTACGGAACAGGTGCGGCTCATGTCAGCAATTGTACTATATCTACCGAACGTAGTACTTCCGGAGGAATTCATGTTGCCGGAGGCGGTATCTTATATGCTAATCAGTTGACAGTAACCACAAACGGCGGTTCTGCAGCTGCTATTCGCTCTGATCGTGGCGGCGGTACCATGGTTGTTAACGGTGGCAGCTTCACTTCCAACGGAAGCGGATCACCTGCTGTATACGTGACTGCTGATATTACGATCAATCAGGCAGAATTGAATGCCACCGGATCAGAAGCGCTTTGTCTCGAAGGAAGAAACAGTATTGTGCTGAACGACTGTGTGCTGGAAGGCAATATGCCTGATCAGGCACAGAACGACAATACGTGGAATGTGATCCTGTATCAAAGTATGTCCGGAGACGCGGAAATCGGCAAGGGTACATTCACCATGGATGGTGGCAAGCTTATCTCGCATAATGGCGGGATCTTCTATACGACCAATACCGTCAGCGAATTCCATCTCAGGAATGTTGAAATCATTCCCGGTGATGATCATGAATACCTTTTGCGTTGTACAGGCAACTCCAATCAACGTGGTTGGGGACGCAAAGGGGCCAATGGAGCTGAATGTCTGTTTACCTGTGAGGAACAGCTTCTGAACGGCAGTATCATCTGGGACAGCATTTCCACGCTGAAAATCGAAATGAATCATAACAGCGTATTTACGGGAGCCGTGTTCAATGATGAATCACATGCGGGAAATGGCGGAAACGGATCCTGTGAATTGACAATCGATGAGACTTCAAAATGGATCATAACCGGTGACAGTGAATTGACCGCCCTGACTTGTAAAGGGGTGATTGTAGATGAAGACGGCAGATCTGTCAGTATCATGAACCGTGATCATCAGGAGCTTGTCCACGGAGACAGTATTTACACAATCACCGTCGGTCAATATATCGAATAAACAGCAACAGGAACTGTCTTCATTCCTGTCGCTTCAGCTCCCGGGTTTCGATATACACAGATACCTTCAGTTCTTCTGTGCTTTATGCAAGAATATCCTTATTAAGAAACATAAGCATAGAATCCGTGCAATAGCCCGGCAAACAACATTTCGTTTGCTGGGTTCTTTTTTTGTTGGAAAAGTGAAATCGACAGACTCAACAATGTCAAAACTCTGTGATATGATGACCGTGAGGTTGGAGTTTCCAGCTTCACGTACCTTGAAAACTGCATCTCCATCCTCAATCGGGACGTAATGAGGAGGATTTCATTATGGCCCGTAGTAAAGCTGAAAAAAGCAATTATGGATATTTCAAAGTGTACTATAAAGGTAAACAGTTCTATGGCAAAACGTTAGCGGAAGCCAATGCCAAACGGGATGCTTTCATGCAGAAAGAGCAAGCCGGAATCGACGTGTTGACCCATGAAAAAAGCATCTTCAGGGATTGGATCGAAGTGTACCGTTCCGACTGCGGAAAGACGCAGCATAGGCAATATATTACCATGGCCGAATACTGTGCCGAGCGCTTACCCAAAATGATGAAGGATATCACTGTTCAGGATATCCAAAGAGTAATCAATTCGCTGAGCTGCTATTCTCCATCCCATGTGAGTAAGTTCATGACGACGATTCGCGGGATCTTCAGTACGGCAGCCGCAGAAGGTGTGATCATGCACAATCCGATGGAAGCGATCCGTAGACCAAGAACAAAAAAGTGTGAAGGGCATCGTGCACTGGAACCTTGGGAAAGGGATCTGGTGCGCACTACCTGTATGGATCATGATTTCGGTCCTGCGGCCATGGTCATGATGTATGCTGGACTCCGGCGCGGTGAAGTTCTGTATCTTGATGTTGATCGGGACGTGGACTTTAACAGAAAGACGATTTCGGTCCGTGGAGCGGTAGCATTCCCAAATGGAACACATGGCGAGATCACTGAAGGAAAGACAGCCGCGGCACAAAGAACGATCCCATTGGTTAAGCCGTTGGAGCAGGTGCTTCAGGGACGGCATGGTCTGTTGTTAACCAAAGAAGACGGTAAAATGATGACTCTATCTTCGTTTTCCAGGAAATTGGATTCCTATATCACGTTTCTTGAAGCCAAGCTAAATGGTTGCCCCAAACGCTGGTATGGAAAAACTCGCGAACACAAGGAACTGATAGCAAAAGGAGAAGCAATTCCGGAATGGCGTGATGTGACGATCCGGTGCCATGACTTCCGCGTTGACTTTTGTACTCGAAACTATGAAGCCGGCATACCGATCAAAACCCTTCAGAAATGGATGGGACATGCGGATGCACAGATGGAAGTTCTTTTGTCAAGGAGAGATTACACAAGCTCTTCATCGCTTTACTTGGTGTAGAATGCTCCTCCGTCCTATGCATATATTACTTCACATACCCACTAATACTTTTCCATACCAGTCCAAGCGGGGCTTGCGCTCCTTTTCGCGCTAACGGACTCACCTTCCTTCGCCTGCGGCGACAGCCCACCGGGCTGACGATCGGATCGCCCGCTACTCCCTTACAGGTCGTGTGTTCGGATCCTCGCGGCTCAAACCAACAAAAAACACCATCCACAAGGGATGGCGTTTTTGTTGTGAAGGGACGCATATTTTGATAGAATGAAACTCGAGTTTCAAATTTCGGCGGCAGAGTTTCACTTTTTGAAACTCAAGGCAAAAAGTTTCAATTGCCAGTTTCCGAGTTTCAAATTGCCGGAAAAAGTTTCAAAAGGACAAAGCCGAGTTTCACTTGAGATTTTCAGTTCCGTTGGCTCATGGCATTTTCTATCATACGAAAGTCATCAGTCATACTCCAAAATTCATTCATAATGTATATCGACTGTAACACTCCTCAGAATCCGCACCAGAAAACGCCGCTTTTTGAGCAGCGCAGTAATGAAACAATCAAAAATTCTTTTCACTTTTTCCGAACATAGTAACGTTTTTTGCCACGACTTAACGTTCTCTTTGCAAATACGGATGATTCTATATGTTTCATAGGTAATGGATTCACAACAATAGCGCCATTTCTCGCCACATGCATGTACATTTTATGCTTACTTTTTCCATGGGGATTAATGGAAAGTCCATTCTTTTTTAATGCTTCAATGATTTCTGTATCATCATTTAGTTTTGTATTGAACTGTATTTTCATAATCATTCCTCCCACTCTTTTTCAATAGTGTCAGGAGCAATATAGCCTTCTCTGATGCAGAACTGTGTCTCCACAAAAGGAAGGCAGAAACTTCTCAGCTGATCCATATCAATACTCGGCATCGTTGTTAAATATGCCTTATTTTCATTTGTAAAGCAACCAATTATGCAATCAACATCCGTAACAGAAAACAACCAGTCAAAGAAGGAGCATCTGTACTTCTCCATTTCATGCTTAACTGATGGATCCAAATGTAAGGAAGCTCTTTTGCTGTATGTATGAAAAGCATGAACGCAATCTTTATAATCCTCAACTTTTCGAAGATCCAAAATTCGACTGTCATCAAGCTGAACAGTGGCTTTCAATATACACTTAGTATTTATTGGCTTGCCAAATCTTGAAGTTGGATTTGTTGCCCACCATTTTGCTAAATCACAGTCCGGATAAAAATAAATACCATTTCCCAGCCAGTGATTTGCATTTGGTTTGCACTTGAAACCATTTTTGATAATTGAATCTGCTAATGTTTTATCTGTCGCGTGATACAGAACAAAACTTTGCATGGGCATTCCTCCGTAATTCATCCAGGACAATAGAACAAAGCATATCAAGTCGACTACGAAAATATTATATACCAAGAGCAAAGAAATGAAAAGGCAGAAAATGAAGCGTATACTGCAATTCTCTGCCATTTCTATGTTGAACTTGCTCGAATTCATACTTAAGTAAGTTCGTATGAACTCGCGTGTTATTTGAACTCTTGTGATTTATACAGTTATCTCGTTTCCGTTGACAAACCGGAAAACCATTTTTCCGTCACTATAACAGGTGACCGTCTCCACGGCTGTGCGCCATAGATTTTCATCAAACTCCGTAAGCGTCGTTTCCTGCTTCCGGAGCAGCCGGTTGAAATGGTCAAAACGTTTGCGGGCCATGTCGGTCAGCGTTTTCTTATCGCGCAAGGAATCGTACTTTGCCTTCAGTTCATCAAAGCGATCTTCATATTCCTTGAAGCGTTTTTGGTATTCATTTTGGTCCTGGGTGGTATGGGCATTTTCGTCAATGGCCTGCCGCATCAGTTCCTTCACCACCATAATTTCGCAATAGGTGCTGTTGATCTCTTCATCGATTGTGGCAGTATCGCATATTTCCGCGGCGGCCTCTTTACAGTTATCAAGAAGCTCCGTGCGAATATCGTATACCGCATTAAAGGCCGCAATGAATTTTTCTTTTATGGCTTCCTCCGTCAGGTGCGGCGTGGAGCATTTCTTTTCCTTCTTACGGAATTTTCCGTTGCACTGCCAAACTGTGCGCCGGTATTTTTCGGAAGTCGAATTCCAAACCTTCATACCGTAGAACTCACCGCAGTCCCCGCAGATGATCTTCCCGGAGAAAATGCTGTTCCCGCTGTAGTGCCGGTGACAGCCCTTTCTCCGGAGGATCTCCATCTGAACCGATTCCCATTCATCCGGCGGGATGATGGCGTCATGCGAGTTTTCAATGTGGAACTGCTGCACTTCGCCTTCGTTTTTCTTTCTTTTCTTCGTAAGAAAATCGACCGTAAATTCTTTCTGAAGAATGGCGGCTCCCTTGTATTTCTCGTTTTGCAGAATGCTGTTGACGGTGCTGACCGACCAGATCTCTTTCCCGTAAGGTGTCGGTATGCCCTCATCGGTTAATTCCTGTGCGATCGTCCAGGGCGTTTTTCCTGATATGAATTCGCGGTAGATGCGCTTTATAATTTCGGCTTCTTCTGGTACGATCTCCGGCAGCCCGTCTTCTCCTTTTCGGTAGCCCAGGAAATGCTTGTATGGCAGATTGACTTTCCCGTCTGAGAACCGTTTCCGCTGTCCCAAGGTGACATTCTCCGATATGGACCGGCTTTCTTCCTGGGCCAGCGATGCCATGATTGTGATGATGCTTCACAATGGCCTCAACTGTCACCTGAAGAAAAGAGAAGACAGCTTTACCTACGTCAGGTAAAGACGCTGAACGATTTTCTTGAACGAGGCGCTATCAGCAAAGAACAGTATGAAAAATCCTTCGGTGATCTTACTGAGAAAATGGGCTACGGTCAATCTTTTAACGATAACCCCCAATAATTCAATGATAACCCCTATCT
>CALCUD010000009.1 GCA_937906775.1 uncultured Clostridia bacterium | reverse complement strand
ATTTCAAAAAAAGTTTGTATCTTTGCACTGTAACAATGACACAAGAAGTTAGCTAACACAAAGTATGTTACATTCAACGGTGAAATTGCCCACCAATAATTGGCAACTTAATTTTTTTTAAAAGTCTTGCATGGACGATAAAGATGCAATTTTATCATGTATATTAATAAATTTGGTTACAAAGAAGAGGCATTGATGGATTACAATGACCTTAAGGAGTTGAAATTGAACGCTAGAAACCGTTTGGTTGACAAGAATCATGTAAAGGAAGTATTTCAAGGCATTGAGGATTGGAAGAAATTCGCAAGAATCATTGTCAATCCTATAACAATGCACATTTTGGATGGTCAGCACAGATGCCAAGCACTTATACAAGGTTTTGAGAAGGGTATCATTCCGATGGATGCAATGGTGGTTGTTGATTTTGAATCCTATGAGAAATTAATCTCATTTGAGGAATACTGCATTTCACTTAAATAGTTATTGCGTAAAATAAACGCCTATGCTATCTTAGGAAAAGGGAATGATGTTCTCCCCTGGTAGTAATACCTAAACCGCTTATTAAAAGCTGATGACTTCTGCAACCATATGCAGAAGCTGTCGGCTTTTCACATTCTTTGGAGGATTTATATGCTCACTTCATTATCTCTGATTTTTCTTGTAGGACTTTCTATGGCTTTCATTTGCCACAAAATCAAGCTTCCCCGAATCATCGGTATGCTCGTAACGGGCATTGTTCTCGGACCGTTCGTCCTTGATTTGCTTGACCCGCAAATACTCGGAGTTTCATCGGAGCTGCGGCAAATGGCACTGATCATCATTCTAATCAAAGCCGGATTGTCACTGAACATTTCCGATGTGAAAAAAGTTGGCAGGCCGGCAATTCTGATGTCCTTCTTGCCGGCGTTGTTTGAAATCAGCGCATTCATTTTACTTGCTCCGCTGCTGCTGCATATCACGGTATTAGAAGCCGCTATTATGGGAGCAGTTCTCGGTGCCGTTTCACCGGCGGTCGTTGTTCCCAGAATGGTGCAGTTGATGGAAGAAAACTATGGAACGGACAAGCAAATTCCACAGCTCATCCTTGCCGGAGCATCCCTTGACGATGTGTTCGTTATCGTGCTATTTTCCACCTTCATCGGAATGGCACAGGGCGGCTCGGTAAATGTGATGGACTTTGTGAATATCCCGATTTCGATTACTCTAGGCATCCTGCTCGGTGCAATTTTCGGTTTTTTGATCGCCTTTCTTTTTGAACTTGCACACAAAAGAGGAAATTCCATTCGTCAAAGCATTAAAACGATCATCCTGCTCGGTGTGGCATTTCTTTTGATGGCGATCGAAACCTGGCTCGAAGGAACGGTTTCGATTTCGGGACTGCTTGCCGTGATGAGCATGGCTTGTGTGGTACAACTACGCTGCCGCAAGGAAGTGTCGGACGATCTGTCGGCAAAATATGGGCGTCTCTGGCTCGCTACAGAAATCATTCTCTTTGTGCTGGTCGGCGCAGCGGTGGATATCCGGTATACGCTGAACGCCGGTCTGATGGCGTTGCTGATGATCCTTATCGCCCTTGTCTTCCGTTCGGTCGGGGTGCTTATTTGCCTCATCGGTACTAATCTCAACCGCAAAGAAAAACTCTACTGCGTTATCACCTATCTGCCAAAAGCGACCGTGCAGGCTGCAATCGGTTCGGTGCCGCTGTCTCTCGGACTTTCTTGCGGAAACATTGTGCTTTCAGTATCGGTGCTTTCCATTCTCATTACCGCTCCGCTTGGATCTTTCGGAATGGATTTTACTTATAAGAAATTGCTGCAATCAATTTGACAAATTCCAGTTTGCCTGCGTCTTGTGAGTCAAGTCATCAATGGATAGATGTGAATGAAGTAAAGTAAGTACCAAACAGGAATTTGGAGGACTCGTTCATGAGGCATGAAATGAGATTACAGCATGATCCTTTTGTAAAAATCGCCGAACAAACAAAGACGATAGAAATGCGATTGTTGGATGAAAAGCGATCGTCTGTATCAGCAGGGGATCTCATCCTGTTTACAGATATAAGCAATAACGAAAAGGTTGAATGTTTGGTCACCAATATCTATCGGTATCCATCGTTTGAGGAATTGTACAGGCATCACAGTAAGGTCTCAATCGGATATGATGAAGATGAGCCAGCTGACCCGAAAGACATGCTGCCATATTATTTGGACGAAATGATCATAAAATACGGTGTTGTTGCCTTTGAAATCAGAACATGTTGAATCCGGTTTTGCCGGGAAAGGGATAAGGCATGGATTACAGTCAAAAGATTTCTGAACGGCAGTGGAATCTCCCTGATAAAGGAGAACTGGAAAGCCGTCGTGAACGAACCTACATAGACGATATTATTCAGAAAGATCATTTGCAGCGAAAACTGCTGGAGAATTTGGAAGGCGTGAAAACCGTGTTTGACGGAGGAGCCGGCAGCGGACGTTTTTCAATCCTATTGGCCAAGTTGGGCTGTGAAGTGACGCATTTTGATATTTCACAGCCAATGATCAATAAGGCAAAGGAATTGGCTGAAACAGAAGAAGTCTCTGACAGGATCACTTTTGTCAAAGGTGCGCTGGAGGATTTGAACGCATATGCGGATCACTCTTTTGATTTGGTCATTTCGTTTGACGCACCGATTTCCTACACATATCCGAACCAGGAAAAAGTCATTCGGGAGTTGATCCGTATTGCACGCAAACGGGCCATGTTCAGTGTTTCCAGCCGGATGGGCTCGCTACCGTATCTGTGTAATCCGGTTCAGAAAAACCAGTTTATCCTGGACGAAAATTCCGATGATCCTTTTGTGAAGTGGTGCGTTGCCAAACGTGAAAACGCAATTGCTTCATTCCATTTCAACAAACAACGGGCGGAGCAGGTCTTTTCGGACGGGTTAATGGGCGGACAGGATGAAATCGATGAATATGAAAACGGTGGGGCACCGTGGTGCATTACCTATACATTCATGCCGGATGAGCTGGAGAAGATTATGCGGGAGTGCGGCGTAAAAAACACCCGTCTTTCCGGTCCCGGTGCATATGCGCGAACCATTCCCCATGAAATTCTGGTGAAACTGATGAATGATCCGGAACAGAAGAAAGACTTCCTGGATTTTTGCTATCAGTTTGATTCCAATCCGTATGTATGCGGTATGGGCAAGGACAATTTGCTTGCAACCGGTACCATTGCTGAGTAAATTGGCAAGGCGTGGAGTAAAGTAACCTCGGAAAGAGCCAAAAGATCTATCAGGGCAAATACAGTCTGGGTCCAATATGATCTGTGTCGGTATATACGGAGACCAATTCAGAACGAATGGAGGATGCTATGGATACTGTTTGGTCAGAGCATATTCAGGGAATACAGACGCTTTATCTCAGCCGCAGCCTTAGGTTTGACGATATGTTTTTCTCAAGGTATGAAAAGGCTTTCGATCTTGATCGGGAAGCCGAAATAAAGGTGCTTGAAATCGGCTGCGGTCCCGGGGCGCTTGCGGAGGCCTTGCACAGGTGGTACCCACATGCGCATATTACAGCATTGGACAGAGACAGTAACTTCCTGGCTTTTTGCAAACAAAATTCAACTGACATTCATTGCGTTGAAGGCGAGGCTGAGCACCTTCCTTTTGCGGACAATTCATTCGATGTGACGATTTCCAATACAGTATCGGAGCACATCGACCCTGACAGTTTTTGGGGAGAGCAATACCGGGTATTAAGGCCGGGCGGGATCTGTCTTTGCCTGTCTGCCAGAAAAGGACTGCATTGCAAAGCACCTTGTCTGGCGAAGACAGAAGAAGAAATACTGTTTTGGGAAAAAGTTGAACAGGAAGATGAATTGGAAAAGTACGGCGTTTGCAGGTTTCCCATGACAGAGGCGGAGCTTCCGGCTTCGATGGAACAGCATGGCTTTACAAACGTAATGACAAATTACGCGGTGATCGATCTCACGCCGGATGACCCGAAATATCCGGCCGGAATGGCCGAAACAATGATCGAGGCTATGCGGCAGAATGACCTTGAAGCCATTGCATCCGCTCATTCGACAGAGGATCAAAGCGCAATCAAGGCAGTCAACGACAAATATGATGAACGGATCCGTTTGTACCGTGAGGGAATCAAGCAGTGGGATACGTCGGTGTCGGTTACTATGATCGTTCGGGGAATCAAGAATTGAGTCTGTTGATGAGGGTATGTATATGAGTAAAGTCAAACTGACGGTTACGGAAAGCAATTGCAGATGCGGATATGTGAAGGCGGGAGATACATTCGTTGTGGACGATTTGTGCCCTCCGCTGTGTCACGAGTTATGGAATACGATCTATCCATCCGTTTATGCGCTAAAGAACGGGGCTGTGCTTGATTATGGTACAGCACGCGCCAGATGTTTTGATGCAGTGTGTCCGGACGAATGCAGGGTCCATATTCATGGAGAATGGATAGAGTAATCCGTTCCGGGTTTACTGAACTGCTATATCGCGAATACTACAATGGCACCGTGTTTGCCAGGGGGGGACACGACAGAATGCTTGAAAAAATGGATGCCTTTTTCGCGGCGCGCCTGGAGGACTATGATGAGCATATGCTTTCAGGAATCGTAGGTTCAACAGAATTCTATCCGTATCCATTGCACTCGCATACAGGTTAAAACTATGCTTCGGAACCAGGCGGATGACAAGGTTGATATGTCTTTGATCGATCATATCGGTATGGATATATTCAATATGGATTCTGTACATGCCTACCGGAATATCTTTGCTTCTCTGAAGGACAGCCATCCGTTTCTGCGGTTGGATGACAATGAATTTCTTCGCAGTATTGGAGCGGCAGCCTACTCGGATAAGAATGGTATTTTTCTATAGTGGATGTTATCGGTGTGCTGACTGAACAACGAACCTTTGATGGTGCACGTGATTACTGGAAAGTACTCAAGAAACACCTGAAGAACGAGGGCGCTGAGTTGGTTACAAATTGTAACCAACTGAAAATGAAATCTCCGAAGGACGGAAAAAGATATAATACTGATGTAGCCAATACGGAGCAACTGCTTCGCATTATTCAGTCGGTTCCTTCTAAAAAGGCAGAGCCGTTCAAAATGTGGCTGGCGCAAATCGGCCGTGATCGCATTGAAGAAATGATAGATCCCGAACTGACAATTGACAGAGTTCTTGAAACCTATGCAAAAAAAGGTTATTCGCCCGACTGGGTCAATCAGCGTCTGCAGACGATACGCTGAAATACCATTTGGAATCATTCTCATTCCAAACGGCCCGCACCTCCCGATCATTGAAGAAACGAATGGGAATCTTGGGCATGGATAACGCTCCTTGTTACGCAAGCGGTTTTCATGTTCATACATAATGTGCAATACTAACGTAGTTAACAATCAGTGGCAGTTATTAGGTATTTCTTAATAACTGAAGTCTTTACCAGTTCACTATCAGCGAATTCTTCTCTACATAGGTAAATATATAGTGAAGGACCGATTCTATCAAGTGTTAACAGCAAACGGTTCTGAAGGCATGACCGAGAAATTGAAAGCAAAGGACCCAATTCGTTGGGTCGGGTTGATGAACAATCTGAAAGCCTGTGCCGAAGAAGGCATTTTGTCTGACTTGATATACGATTGAGTTGAACAGTATGAAACTTCTGTATGCTGTCTGCACAGAACAGCCACAGATAGAGGTCACCTCCAATACCTTCAAAATTATCTTGCCAAATATGAATGCCACTCCTGCGGCAGCGCCGGAAAGCGTTGTTGCGGTCACCGCGCAGATGCAGAAGGTGCTTGATAATGTCAGGGAAAATGGACAGATCACCGAAAAAGAAATCAGCGACTTGCTTGGACTGAAAAAGACCCGCACTTTTACTGTTGCAAAGCAGATGCGAGATCTCGGACTGATTAAGGTTGTCGGAAGAGGCGAAAGCAAAAAGTATTTGGTGAAATAACCGATCTTTCACCGATATGATCAGGGACTGTTCCTATACGGATTATCCGCTCGCCTGGGTGATCCGCGCGGCGGACGAGGCCGCAACGTATCTGCTCGGCAGGTGAGGGGAAAAGCTCCGCTCAGTTGTTTATCTCAGAGCTGAACGGTTTTTTCGTTTTCAGATTCAGCAGGGAGAAGACGCAGAGCAGGATGACCGTCACGAGGATGGCGCTCATGCCGCCGCCGAAGCCGAGATGATCCGCGAGTGAGCCGACCGCGGTAGGCATCAGGATCGCGCCGACGGAGCCGATCCCGAGCAGGCAGCTCGTCGCCATCGGATAGGCGTTCGTGAACGGCGCGGCGTCGGAATAGATCATCGGGCAGATCCCGGCCATGCAGAGTCCGAGCCCCGCGACCGAGACGGTCACCGCGGGGACGGACGCGGCGTTCAGCATCAGGATGAAGAAGACCGCCACGCCGAGCGAGGCGATGAACATCAGCTTTTTCTGATGCACTTTCACGCTGAGCACCGCGCAGCCGAGCCGGCCGACGAGCATGATAGCCCAGAGGAGCGTAGCCATGGCCTGGCTGTACGCCTTCACGGCGGTCGCCGCTTCCCCGCCGTCCGCGGTGAATGCGGCAATGAGCTCCGGCTTGTTCTGGATATAGGTGACCAGCCAGCCGTTGATCGCGTATTCCGAGCAGAGATAACAGAACATCATCCCCGCCAGGAACAGGAAGGCCGGATCCTTTAGAAAACGCAACGTGCGGTTCGTTTTATCCTTCCGGTCGGGCCGGTCGTTGTCCAGCTTCATCCGGCTGAAGTTAAACAGGCTGATCGCTCCGCAGACGACGACGGACAGGACGCCCGCCCGCCAGGAGATCAGATTGCTCAGCAGCAGGAACACCAGCGGCGTCACGATTGCGCCGATGGCGAAGGAGGCGTGGAGCAGGTTGGACGCCGCGGGGCTGCCGTCGGTGATCCGGTTGACCGTGCGGCTGTTGAAGTTTGTCACGCTGCCGCGGCCAAAGCCGGTCAGAACGAACGCGAGGAGCAGCAGCACCGGATTGCCCGTGAGCAGCATAACCGCCAGCCCGAGAAATGCCAGCGAGGACAGCAGCATGATCGACCGCCGTTCTCCGAGGAACAGCGGCACGAGCGCGCTCGTGAAACCCGCGATCATGTTCCCGATCGAGTGGGCGGAAAGGAAGATCCCGCTGACGGTATCGCTGAGATGATAAGCCGTCTTCAGATCCGGCATGACGGATCCGAGGATCAGGGCGACCGCGCCGTTGCAGAAGAAGGCAAAGAAGCAAATCAGCAGGACAGGACGGTCCTGGAGTTTCAGATCTTTCAGAAAACGGAACATTTCACTCACCTCATTCCGAACCCGGTCATTGCATTTCCCGGTGACCTGTATGCCGGACCAGATAATCCCACAGTTCACCGTCCGGCACGTCCGCCTGACCGGCGGGAAGCAGGAAGGCCTTCTGCTCCGTGGCGTAAAGGTAGACGCAGTCCTTATCCCGGATCAGCCGGGCGATTTTGTCCCACGGGAGGCGGACATGCTCTTCCGCCCTGGTCGCAGACTGGATATCGACGGCCTCCTCGGAGAAGATCAGCGTATAGACCGCGCGCGGCAGTTTCTGCGCTTTGACGCTCGTCCGGAGGGAAAGCCGGAACATCACGTACCAGATGACCGGAAGCCCGACGCCGATCACGGTCAGCAGCACCCCGATCCCGATATGCCCTTCTTTATTTGAAAGAAAGAAACAGGCCGCGGCGAACGCGAGCATGATCAGCGCGAAGAAGACGGGCAGCTTCCAGCGCTTTTTCAGCACGAACGTATCGTACATCGCGAAGCGGCGGAAGATCTTCGGGGACAGATTAACGCGTACTGTCATATAAAAGCATCCTTTCATTGCCTTCATGTAGGAGGCGGACTGAAAATGTAAGCAACAATCGCATACTTTTCAGCGAAAATCGCTTGTATTTTGCATAGACATAATTGTATTTCTTTTATACAATATTGGCAACAGGTAGCCCCAAATAAATATTTCAAGGAGGTCTTTATTCATGAAGAAGTTCTTGGCACTCATCCTCGCACTGGTCATGGTCCTCTGCGCTTCCGCCGCGCTGGCGGATCCGGTCACCCTGGTTTATGCCGAAGTGAATCCTCCGCAGGATTGCGTTGTCGGCGACGTTGCCACGCATTTCAAGGCTGTGGTTGAAGAGCTCTCCGGCGGCGAAATCACCATCGACGTTCAGGCCAACGGCGTCCTGGGCACCGAAGCTCAGGTTCTGGACTCCATCCTCGGCGGCGGCACGACGATCGACATCAGCCGTATTTCCGCTTTCGCTCTGAACAGCTACGGCTGCACGAAGTCCCAGCTTCTGAGCCTGCCCTTCATCTGGGCCAACCGTGATCATTACTACAACTTCGTGAACAGCGATCTGGCCGAGCAGTTCCTGAACGAGCCCCAGGCGATCGGCCTGCCCCTCCGCGGCCTGTTCTATGCCGAGGAAGGCTTCCGTCACTTCTTCTTCTCCAAGGAAGTCAAGAGCATTGACGACCTGAAGGGCATGAAGATCCGCGTTTCCGAAGACCCGATCATGACCGGCATGGTTACCGCTCTGGGCGCGAACCCCACCGTGGTCGGATTCACTGAACTGTACTCCGCGCTGCAGACCGGCGTTGTCGACGGCGCTGAGCAGCCCATCTCCAACTACCGCTCCAACGCTTTCCCGGAAGTCGCTCCCTACATGGTTCTTGACGGACACACCCTGGGCGCGATCGAAATTGTCATCACCGACAGCGGCTGGGCCAAGCTGAACGAGCAGCAGCAGGCCTGGATCATGGAAGCCGCGAAGGACACCGCCAACTATGCCAAAGAACGCAGCAACTACTACGAAGGCGCCGTCCGTGAGCAGCTGGAAGCCGAAGGCTACAGCGTCCTGGATGTCGATGTGGCTCCGTGGTACGATGCCTGCTCCGCCGCGAACGCTCAGTTCATCGCGGGCCAGGAAGATCTGTATCAGCAGATCCTCGATCTGAAGTAATCTTTATCCGGTTTCAGACTTTCGGGGAGTGCAGGGAAATCCCTGTACTCCCTTTTCAGTAAAAACCCCGGAAAGGAGCCTTGCCATGAGCAGGTTTTTTGTGACGGTCGACAAGGCAAAGCCGTTTTACGACGTCATGTACAAGATCGTCCGGCTGATCTGCAAGATCATGCTGATCGCGGACATCCTGGTGACGAGCTTCGCGGTTCTCGGCCGCTATGTATCCTTCCTGCCGGACCCCGTATGGAGCGAGCAGGTGGTTCTGACCCTGATGGTTTACATGGCCCTCCTGTCGGCCACGCTTGCGATCCATGACGAGACGCACATCCGGATGACCGCCTTTGATAAGTTTATTCCGAAAAGGGCGCTGGCCGTGCTCGATATCCTCGCGGATATCGCCGTAGCCGCCCTGGGCGTCTTCTTCATTATTTACGGCAACCAAATCCTGGCCAGTCCGCTGGCAAAGTTCGGTAAATACGAATCCATGCCCTGGCTGAGCCGGTACTGGATGTATTTCCCGGTACCCCTGGCGGGCGGCGCGATGGTCTTCTTTGAAATTGAGCGGATCTACGTGCACCTGAAGAAACTGGTTTATCCGGAAGCCGAAAAGACTGCGGAAAAGGAGGCGGAGGCGAAATGACAGCGGATACCCTGTCCATTGTGATCCTGCTTGGCAGCTTTATCCTGTTTATCCTTCTCAGATTCCCGATCGCCTACGCGGTCGGCATCTCGTCCGTTCTCTGCTTCATTTCCATGGGCCAAAACATCTCGACCGTATGCACCAAGATGGTCGGCGGCGTATGGAGCTTCAGCCTGATGGCCGTCCCGTTCTTCATAACGATGGGCGTCCTGATGGGAACAGGAGGCATATCGGAGAGGCTGATCGCGCTGGCGAACTCCCTCGTCGGATGGATGCGCGGCGGTCTCGCCATGGTCAATATCGTCGCCAGCTACTTCTTCGGAGGGATTTCCGGATCGGCTGCCGCCGATACCGCGAGCCTGGGCTCGATCCTGATCCCGATGATGGTCGATCAGGGCTATGACGCCGATTTCTCCACGGCGGTCACAATCACTTCCAGCTGCGAAGGCCTGCTCGTTCCGCCGAGCCATAATATGGTCATTTACGCGACGACCGCGGGCGGGATCTCCGTCGGCGCGCTGTTCCTGGCGGGCTATCTGCCGGGCGCGATCCTCGCAATCTCCCTGATGATCGGCTCCTACATCATTTCCATGAAGCGCGGCTATCCGAAGGGCGATAAATTCCGGATCAAGACGTTCCTGCATGAGCTGAAGCGCTCCATCTGGGCCCTGGCGGCCGTGCTGATTGTTGTGGTCGGCGTGGTCGGCGGTGTATTCACCGCGACGGAGTCCGCCGCGATCGCGGTCATCTATTCGCTGATCGTGAGCGTGTTTGTCTATAAGGGACTGAACTGGAAGGGCGTGTGGAGTGCTCTAACCGGATGCCTGAGCACGCTGAGCATCGTGCTGATCCTGATCTCGACCAGCTCCGCGTTCGGCTACTGCCTGACGACGCTGCATGTGCCGGATCTCGCGGCGCAGTTCATCACCGGCATCTCGAGCAATCCGATCGTGATCGCCCTGCTGCTGAACCTGATCCTGCTGATCCTCGGCTGCATCATGGATATGGCGCCGATCATCCTGATCGCGACCCCGATCCTGTTGCCTGTCGCCGTCAGCATCGGAATCTCTCCGATCCAGTTCGGCATCATTATCGTGCTGAATTGCGGTATCGGCCTGCTGACCCCGCCTGTCGGATCCGTTCTGTTTATCGGTTCCGCGGTGGCGAAGCTGCCGATGGAAAAGGTCGTCAAAGCAACGCTGCCGTTCTATCTTTGTATGATCATCGCGCTGCTGCTGATCACGTTTATCCCGCAGATCAGCCTGTTCCTGCCGAATCTGTTCGGCTGACCGTTCTGAATCAACCGGATTTGCACGGACTTTCGGGTCCGTGCTTTTCTTTTCGGGGGACGGTCACCGCAGATCCGGGATGGCCGGCGGCGCTCTGACCTGCCGGCCCGGGAACCGTCCTGCTGATATGAGCCGCCTTCATCACAGAATCCTGTACTGTTCCAGTTTGATCTCACGAATGATTTCTTCAACCGTTTTTCCGGTGTTGTTGCAGATGTGTCCCTGGTTTTCGGGCATAGTTTCGAGTTTCTTTTTCAGGAACAGAGCTCTGCTGATCATATCTGTATCACCGCGGTTTCGTATCCGGTTTTCTATGTCATCCGCATCAGCTGTCAGAACAATATAATACAAAGAAGCCCGATTTCTTTCAGCCAGTTCCTGAACACGGGGCAGTTCATCTTCAATAACGTAATCGATTACGACGTCCAAACCGTTCTGAAGGGCTCTTTGTGCCGTAGCAAGTATACAATCCCAGTTGAATTTCAGGATATTCTCCCATAAAGCCTGATCGGATGCCTGCCCGTCTGCGAAAAAGGCGTCCTTTTCTTCTGTTTCCACAAAGCCTCTGTGAAAATCGTCCCCGTGAATGACATAAAGCGTTTTGTGCTCCTGACGGACAAGATACCCGGCATAGGCATCGGCGAATGTGGTTTTTCCGCAGCCGCACGCGCCGGAAACAAAGATCATTTTCGGCATATACGTTTCCCCGTAATCCTTTCGTTTTTCTGATTCAGATTCCGGACAGAATCATTCCCTCATCTTTTTATAGAAGAACAGGACCAGATCATCATCAACAGTACAGACTGTCTCGTACTGAACACATTGCTTATCCTGATACCAAACTCCGGAACCGTCCGGGATATAGCCGCGTTTGACATACATCCGCTGCGCGGTACCGTAACTGTCACACAAGCCAACGCCAAGGCAGACCGTATTCGCGTATTGGGCCGCGACCTGTTCCGCCGCGTCCATCAGTTTGCTGCCGATCCCTCTTCTTTGATATTTCTTCAACACGTTAAAATCAACAATGATCGGCCACCCCTTTCCTTTGAAAGGACCGCCGTCCGCCTGCAGGTAGATATACACATAACCGGCAGGACGGCCTTCGAACAGCGCGGTCAGTGCAACACATTTCCCTTCGGATTGATCGTTCAGTCTCTCAAGATATCCGGAAATCTCCGGATGCCAGCCCTGCGCTGTAAACTCATCGGTAAAGACCTGAGCATCCGCTTTTTCCATATTGCGAATCGTCACAGTTTCATCCTTGTAATAAATCATTGTGCTCCTCCTCGAATAAAAAGCGAATTGTAAAGCATAACGCTGTTCCCACTCGCCATAAACAGATCTGCTTGCATGGCACTCAAGGAAAAATCTCTGATTATCCTATCACACAGCGGCTGCAAAATCAAAGAGGCAGGAACAACGCATGATGATGCTGCGCTGTTCGTATTGACCCGTTTTGTGTATATGAATACAATGGCATTGTCAGCCTTCAAATACATTCATTGTTTATGGCAAAACAAAGAAGCCCTATCAGCTGTCAGGGGAAGAAGAAAAATGCGTGATTACAGCCGGCAAAACAAAACAGCATGGGAATACAGTGCCTATGATTTCTGGGTCAGGCACGGCGGAACACCGGAAGAACGCGCGCGGCAGGATGTGGAAGATCCGGTCCGGATGCTGAGACGGTATGCGGCCTACTTCGACCGTTACGACGGGATCCGGATCGCCAATATCTGCGGCTCCTGCGGGAAAAAGGCCATTCCGCTGGCGCTCCTGGGCGCCGATGTCACGGTGTTTGATATCTCCGAGGACAATCGCCGCTACGCGATGGAGGTCGCGGAGGCCGCGCATACCAGGCTGAACTATGAAGTATGCGATGTGCTGGATACCGATATGGAAAAGTATGGCGGCACTTTCGATGTCGTGTTTATGGAAGGCGGTATCCTTCATTACTTTCATGATATCGACGAGTTCATGCGTGTGATGTATGCATTGCTGAAGCCGAACGGAAAAATGATCTGCAGCGACTTCCATCCGTTCAATAAGGTCGCGGATGTTTTGAAACTGGAAAGACCGGAGACAGGTTATTTCTCCACAGAGATCTATGAGGGCGAGATGGCGCATGCCAGATTTTATGAGGATGAGATCCGTAAGCAGATGCCCAAGTGCAGTTACAGGAGATACACGGTCAGCGAAATCATCAATTCAGTCATTCGCTGCGGCTTTACGCTCAAACAGTTTGATGAGCATCCAGCCTGGGAAAATGACAAAGTACCGGGAGAATTCACGCTGATAGCAATCAAGTAACAGACCGGCAATGGCGATTATGACAGGAGAACGTCATGAACGGGTATTCTGTTTCCGGATACAGTTATGCAGCAAAAATCCCGAAAACCGCCAGGGAAGAATTCAGGGGCAGGTAAGCGGCAAAAGCAAAGAACTGAGCCGGGCAGGATGGGATTCGGAAACCGGATCTTTTCACACTATGACTTTTTCCCCGGATGCAAAGTCCTGGAACCGGGCTGCGGGACAGGAGTCATGCGGGGTGGAAGGCAACCGGAAATCGCGCAATGCGGGCAGATCGTTTTGTCAGACCTTTCGGCAGGAATGCTTGAGGCCGCGAAGACAACGCTGAAGGCTTATGATGGCATGGAATGCAGGACCATTGACATACAGGACATCCCATACGAAGACGCCGGCTTTGATTTTGTGATCGCAAATATGATGCTGTACCATGTACCCGATCTGAAAAAAGGTCTGTCTGAGGTCCGGCGTGTACTGAAACCGGGAGGCGCTTTCTGTTGCGCGACATACGGAGAGCATGATATCATATTTGACAGCGGGATTTTTGAACTGATCATGCAAAGCTAAAATTCAGTTTATCGCCGTCTGACGCATCAATATCCCTGTTAAGTTAACCCAAGACAGAACAATCGGACTTATGAAGGGAGGATCATAACATGAAAGCCATGCTGACGAGTTCATTCGGCGGGTCAATCAAAATTGAAGGAAAAAGGATTCCGTCCGGAATGATAAAAGAGAACGGCTTACTGGATACTTTGAAATCCATCTGGCCCCTGAATGCAAAAGTACTTATCGTGTGTGCTGATCCTGATAATCATGAGAAAAATGACAGTATATACGCTTGTCTGAAAGCAGCTTTCCCCATGAACGGTCTGGCGGTTTCCGAAATTGAATACTGCGATGGCAGGAACTCCGACACAATTATGAATCTTCACAATTATAATGTCATTGTCCTTTCAGGAGGACATGTTCCAACGCAGAATCACTTTTTGAAGACAATTCGTCTTAAAGAGTATTTATCAGACTATGAGGGAATTGTTGTTGCATGGAGCGCCGGCTCCATGAACTGTGCAGATGTTGTCTATGCCGGGCCGGAACTTGACGGTGAAGCAATCGACCCGCTGTATGAGCGTTGGATTTCAGGCCTTGGAATCACAAATATCAACATTTTACCGCATTATCAAAATCTGAAAGGCAATTACCTGGATGGACTTCGATTGATTGAGGATATAACCTTTTCTGACAGCATGGATCATGAGATTATCGCATTGAATGACGGAAGTTATATCCTGATCGATGATGAAAATGAAACACTGTACGGCGAGGCCTGCATGATCAAAGACGGACAGATATGTCAGATCTGCAGGAACAATGAATCAGTCATATTAAAGCACAAGGTATTTCGCTGAATACCGGGTTGCCCGTATCGCATCAACAGACAGAAATGCAAAAGAATCATCCTGCCCCCTGCCACAGGTTAAGATAGAATATGCGAGGAGAAGAATGATTATCTGCGGAATCACGGCCATCCTGTGTGATCAAAGAAGAGGAAGACGCAGGAGACTAAGACCGTATTAATGTTGCGACGCCGAAATCATCGCGAAATGGGTTCAAAACGAGGAAGTGTTCCGCAAATGGGGCGGAGACCGCTTCGGCAGTTTCCGATCAGCGCACGATCCATTGACGAAAAATACAGCAGGGATAACGGAGACTGCGCCGAACCGGATAATTTCTATCCGTGGATGACTGTTGACGATGACAATACCGTGATCGGCCATTTCATTATGCGATATACCGGCGGAGATCCAAAGCAGCTCAGATTCGGATGGGTCGTTGTCGATGATTCGGTTCGCGGGAAAGGTTACGGCACGGAACTGCGGGGCGTGCATGTTTATTTTTCGGCACAGACAGCCGGATGCTGATCCAGCAGCGGCAGAAGGATAAAGAGGGCTGGCCGGAACGCGCGGACCGTCAGTCCGGGACATATCCCTTCACGGCAAAGTCAATCAGCGTCTCCGCCGAATCCCGTTCGAAAGGAAAAACGCGGCCGAAATAGACATAATAGATCAGCAACGACCAGTAGACTTCATACCCTCCCCGGTCAAACTCCTCCTCCGTGGGGAAATACGTCATACATCCGTTGGTATAGCCGTTCAGATAGAAGAACGGATCTCCAAGCTTATCCGAAGCCCGCAGCGCAAATTCGTTCATGATCTCATACGGCACACCGCACAGGCAGCCTTCGCCGACGCGGAAGTACTGCACTTCCACATCATCCTTCTGGCAGATGACGCCTGCCTCCCGCAGGCGGCGCGTCTGTGCCAGCCACTCCGTACCGTCGATCCCGCAGAATTCGAGAGCGTCCTTCGCGACGCCGTTTGCGGTCGGCTCGTCCGGGACTGCCGAGGTGAGGGTGATCCTGCGCGAATATGCGCCGATCGTATGATCCCCTGTGGCAATCCGGTCCACCGCGCGATCCGCCCCGCGGAGGATCTCCTCCGCCATATCGTCCGGAGCCGTAGCGGAGCGGGTATATTCCCGCCCTGCCGCGTCCACCGGCGTTTCCGCGGAGCAGAAGAAACGCGGAGCCACATTGCCCGCCGCGCCCTGGATCACCATCACCGGACACCCGAATCTTTCCCCGGCGCGTTCCCGGACCGCGCCGAAATAATCCGGAGATATACAGTTGTTATCCCGTTTCAGTGCGTTCCCGTGCGCCGTGACCCGAAAAACAAGCAGCATCAGCGCGCCGGTGTCCCGGCGGCAGACTTTCAGCACCCCCAGCCGGCTGTCGATCGGCTTTCCCGGGCGCCGGCGGTTGACGCCGATATCCGCCGTCCCGTTTCCCCATCCGGTCCGCACCGGCGTCATACGGTCCCGGGCGATTTCCGCTGCCGCAAGGATCTTTCCGCAGGCCGCCCCGTAATACCCGGTACTGAAATCCGCCGCGTCCGGTGCGGCGTGCGTATGCGAAAAGCAGACCATCACGCGATCCTTCACCGTCCCGATCAGGGACGCTGTTTTTTCTCTCAACCGGTCCGTCAGTTCCGGCGTAAAGCCCAGGCTGTCGATCGCCGTCAATACATACCGATTTCCGTCCGCGTCCTCCCAAACGGTCACCTGAGCCCGCAGCGGACTCAGCACCCCTTCGGACTTCTCCTTTTCCCTGTAAAACCCGATCAGCGGTACCGCGTTTTCCGGAGTGATATCACAATCGGCATAGCCGCATCGGAGCATGATTCCGTTCTTCAAGGCTGACCCTTCTTTGCTGTTTCATCAGCTTTGATTATACACCGAAAGGCAGCCCCGATTCAATGAAGGGCATTCCCGTCACCCCCCCGGTCCGTTTTTCCGTGGAACCAAAATGACTGAAACGTCCCCGGAAGTTCTGAATTCCAAGGTTTCTTGCCGGCGATCAGGGTCAATGCTGGCCTGCATCGAAGTTTGTCCGGAAACCCGGTCGAACCGGCTGACGGTTACGGAGCTGTGGGTCAGCGACGTCCTGCAAAAACAGGGATAAGGACGCCGGGAGTGATCCGGACCCACAGACCGGTGCAGAAATACAAAATACGGCTCATCAAAAAAGGGACTGTGAAAGAGCGCAAGGCGTTCCTTCACAGTCCCCCGATCTATATAAACAGGTGAATCAGGCGGGTACGGCGGTATTTACCCGGCCGCTTCACCCGGAACATTCAGCAGCACTCTGCCTTCCACAATCCATGTTGATTGCAATATTCGCAGGCTGCTTTCACTTTATCCCCGTCGCAGATCCGGAAACAGGCTTCGGGTTTATCCCCGGGCTTCAGTTCTTTGCGCTGGTTGCCCTGTTCCGTCCGGAGGAAGATCCATTCGATATGGTGTTTCTCCGTCATAGGATGGGGCTCGGAGCCTACTGTGACGGTCACTTCATTCCCGTTGACTTTGATCACAGGCACATGTTTTTCATCCGAAGTATCCACACTGCCGGGAACCAGTTCTTTCATTTCCTCGCCGCAGCAGACAAGCGGCACATCCGTTTCTTTCACAACGGCCACGATCTGACCGCAGAGAGCGCATTGATAAAACTTCATTTCCATCATGATTCTCCTTCCATTCTTTCCGTTGAGATCCCCTTCCCTTCCGGACGGGGATCATTTCATTCGTCCGCGGGCTTACTTCCTGTACCCGCATTTCGGGCATACCCCTTTCGGGTCCATCGTCACACCGCACAGGGGGCAGCGGTCTTTCGTACCGACAGGTTCATATTCCTGGCTGGCGGCGTTCATTCCGCTGGTGAAAGTGATTTTGACGATATTCAATTGATCCTTCAGCAGATCGTAAGCGATTTTGATCATCCCCTCCACCGTCATGGTCTCCTGTGTGACCACCAGGCGGCAGTCCGGATAAGCCACGGCCAGTTCAGTCCTGAAAGCCTCCCCTTTCAGCGTGTTCTGAGGATGACCGTTCAGGATGCCTTCCTTTTCATATGCTTTCATCACGGCCGACAGCAGCGGATCATCCTCCCTCAGGATCAGGGCATGATCAAAGTTTTTCAGTACGTTCCAGGCGGTTTTCTGGATCTCATTGCAGGGAAAGACCATATTCACTCCGGGATCGACCGTATCCTCCACTTCGATCGTCATGATTCCTGTATGACCGTGAAGATACCGGGCCTCACCGTTGAATCCATAGAAGCGGTGAGCATATTGCAGTTGAAACGTAGTCATACTGCGCATTAAAATTCACTCCTTTTTGTTGTTTCTGTCGCCGGGGCTGTCTGCCGGAGCATCAGATCCTGCGCTTCATACTGTACCGGCACAGAAAGCCGCATCTGGGGCAGGACAGAAACTGTCACAGCTTTGCCCGCCGCAGGTTCTGTCAGCAGGAGCGTTTCCTCTGACAAAAGGATCCGCACCGTGTCTCCGTCATCGGTTGTCAGGATCAGATCATTGTTGTCCCCGATCTCCCTGATCATGCCGTTCAGCACGGTGCCGCGAACATACAGGGCCGTGATCTGAGGCGGGATGGACCGCGTCTGCATCCCGTTGCTGTAAACATCCACCGTGATCCCCGCTGTCACGCAGCGAAGCGGGACCGTACCCGGATTTACGCGGATAAGTTCCGCACTGTCCCGGGGAATCAGCAGGAAATAAGGGTCTTCTCCATATACCACCCGGTCTATGGTCCCGGTGATCTTCTGCAGGATGATCCCGTCCGCATACAGCGTACCGTCTTCAACGGATGAATCGGTCAGGACCGTCACCATATCCCCCTCTTTGGGGTCGCCGTCCAGTTTCCATTCCGTCTGGTCCGAAAGCACAGTCCGGACCGTTTCGTTTCCGGTATAAAGTGTAAATCCTTTCTCCGTAACATCAGCGATCATACCGGTTATTGCTTCTGCGCCTGCCGATGTGCCCAGGCTGATCATAAGCACCGCTGCCGCTATACAGAGTCCGGGAGATTTCTGGTTCATTTCTTCAGTTACCTTCTTTCGGTTTATCCTTCCTCATTTTTTCATTCCGCGCCGTGCGGGCAGATCCGCTGCATGGGAGGTCATCTCCTTTCTCTTGAAAGCAGGGAGCTGATGCCATATAATGGATCCGCTGTGCAGCCCCTGTTTGCGGAGCCATCGTAGCAAAGGGGCATATGTACAGCAACGGTACCGCAAACAAAATGAAAATGTATTTTTTCCGAAGGATCCGAAGGAGGCGTTCGCATGAGCAATGTCATGCTGGGAAAGGTGCTCAAGGCCATGTATAAACTTAGCGGAAAGACTCTGGCGCAGCTTTCCGAAGAAACCGACCTGACAGTGGATACCATTAATAATCTGTTCTACGCGCGCGTCCAGAAGCCCGGTCTGGCCGGCGTCAACGCCCTGGTCCGGGCCATGGGATTTTCCATCCAGCAGCTCATGGCCTTTCTGGAGGAAAATCAGGCTATCCCGGATGACGCCGATGTGACGGAAAGTTTCACGAAATACATTTCTTCCGCAGAGGATACAAACGGAACTGTACCGGCTGCAAAAGAGTCTGTAAAACCTGCAAAAGGCAAGGTTTCTCCCGAAATCGAACTGTTGAATGAAGAGCACGAAAAACAGCTGGACCGTTTCCGCGCCACCCATCAGCGCTATGTGGAACAACTCCAGGAGCAGCATGACCATCAGATCACGCAGATGCAGTTTCACGAAACCCAGATGGAGCAGCACTTTGACCGGAGCGTCATCGCGCTGAAGGACGCGCACGAGCATGAGATCGAACGCATGGAAAAAGAAAATGCCCGTCAGCGGAAGATCGGCAAGATCCTTGCCTTCGCTGTCGGTATTGAAACCGGGATTCTCCTTCTGCTGCTGATCCTGGATATGATCAACCGCAATGCCGGCTGGCTGCGGTAAACGCCAAAGCCCGCAAATGATCAGTCAGCGGAAGCGGTCAGACGGATGAATTTGAGGATGATGTCAACGGGATCACGAAGGTATTTATGATCACAAGGGACGAATACAACAGACTGAAAAAAAAACTGACCGGCGATGCCGGTCAATAGCCCGTAGATCATTTCGTTGAAAAATGATGAATCCCTTTGATCACAGTGCTTTCGCAGCCCCTTCCTGCGTCCCGTTCCGCTGCGCGTCACTGTTCCACAGAAAAGCTTTTGCGACCGCGATATGCGTCCGCACCTCCTTGGGCAGCGGAACAATGCAGGATAAACCGTATTCGGAAACAGCCCGTCCCGTTCTTTCAAGGACATCCTCCGCCGAGGTGTTCAGGAAATCCGCAAGAGATCTGTAACCTGCTTTGAAATACAGGGAAGCGCGGGTTTGCTTCACGCCGGGCAGATAATAAAGTTCACCGTAAGCGCGCCGTTCTTCCGGATCCTGAACGGCTTTTTCAATCTCCCGGAATTTCGCCGGATTCGGATCATACAGCGTAAAGAACTTCCGCAGCAGCCGGACCGTTCCGTCATCCTTCAGGCCCATTCCCGCAAAAACCTCATCCGGCAGCGCCGCGGCTTCGTCCCGGGTCCTGCAGCCCAGCGAACGGAAGCCGGCGATCAGCCTGGTCCTGTACGGGATCAAAGGATAATACCTTTCCGCCAGGCAGTCTTCCTTCAGGAGGATCTCCAGCGCTTCAATACAATAATCCGTATTCATACATTCCAACCCTTCCGGTCATGACCGTCATCTTCCTGATTCAGATACCGGTTGTGCCACAGGTATATTATCATAGGATAAATCCGGATGCAAAGCCAGAGAATGCAACGCCGGAAACCGGACCGAAAGCTATACAACGTCCCGGAGAGTGATATATAATATCGATAAGTGATCCAACCCTCCGGAAAGATCCTTTGACTTTCGGATCGGTATCGGAATCAGGATCGTTTTCCTTTTTGAAGAAATCAGATAACGAAGGGCGGTCGGTCAGATGAACCGTACAGTGCAGAAAGTTCTTTGTGCGATGCTCGCGGCGCAGCGGTATCCGTGGGAGCAGGGCGTCGCGGCTCAGGCGGCGTACGAAAACGGATGGAAAGAGATCTGGCTCCCTATGGCATACGACGCGATCCAGCGGGCGCTGCCGGACGGCCGGCTGGCGATGGCAGGGGCGGAAGTCCCTGTAGCGGACGCGGCCGCCGCGGGTGAGGTGTGCCTCCGGGCCTATGAAGAAACCGGAGACATATACTTCCGGAGGGGCGCCGGCAGACTGCTGGACTATCTGCTGAACAGGGCTCCGCGAACGGAAAAAGGATCGATCTGTCACAACACAGCGTCCTTTCATGACGGATTCACATCGAGCCAGCTCTGGGTGGACGGCATGTACATGGTTCCGCCGTTTCTCGCCGCGATGGGTGAACTCGGCGAAGCCAAACGGCAGCTGGACGGATACCGGGATGTCCTGCTGGACCGCGCTACGCTTCTGTACCGCCATATCTGGGACGCCGGCAGCAGCCGGTTTGTACGGGATGTTCACTGGGCGACCGGGAACGGCTGGGCACTGATGGGTACGGTCCGTGTCGCGGCCGAAGCAAAAAATCAGGGAAGAAGGGATCTGGAGGATGAACTCGCGGGATGGCTGCGGGAACAGATCCCTGTTCTGATGAAATATCAGACGGAGGACGGACGGTTTCACGATATTCTGGATGATCCGGACAGTTTTACAGACGGTACCTCCGCGCTGATGTTTGCCTACACGGTATACAGATGCGTGCGGGAAGGCTGGATCGCAGCGGAATACCGGTCCGCCGCGGACCGCGCGTTTGAAAGCGCCGAAAAGAGGATCGACGGAATGGGAATCCTGAGGGAAGTATGCGGGAATCCCGATTTCATCAGACAGGGGACATCGGTGGAAGCACAGGCGGCCTATCTGCTGGCCTGCTCCCAAAGAACAGAGGAATGACCGGAAAACCGGTTTGTGATACAATAGCAGCGAAAAACCGGAATCGGTGAATGAACTCTGCAACAGCGAAGCCTGTTCCATATTATTCTGCCGGAAAACAGAAATCCGACAAAAGAGAGGGATCTTAAATGAAGATCGGAAAGCCTGCTGAAGTCATGAAACAAACCGCTGCTCTTCTGTGCGTCCTTTTCGTGCTGCTCCTTTCGCTGACCGGCAGCGCAACAGCGGAGACCGCAGAGAATGATTCTGCGGCCGATATACCGCTCAACAGCAAGGGCATTACCATTGCCATGATTTCGGACAATCCTCTCAGCAATCTTGTGCAGGAGCTTTATCCCGAAGCGCAGATCATCTACCTGAATTCATCTACCGACGGCATCACGGCGCTTACCGGCGGCAACGCGGACGCGTATGTCGATCAGCGCGTAACATTCGATACGGTTCTTGCCACCGGCGTAACGGGGATCCATCTGCATTCCGACAGCCCCGTCGGAGATCCGGGGATCGTAGCCGGCGGAATAAGCCCGCTGACGACTATTCCCGACGCGGCCGGCCTTGCCAACCGTTTCCTTGCGGAGATGAAGGATACCGGCGTTCTTGACGATATGTATCAGCGTTGGGTCGTCAATCATGATTACACGATGCCCGGGATCACGCCCGCGGAAAATCCGGCTTACACGATGAAGATCGGGACTTCAGGCCTTGCGGAACCGTATACCTTTCATATCGGCGAAGCTTTGACCGGTTACGATATAGAATTGTGCAACCGCTTTGCGGCATGGGCCGGAGCAGCGGTGGAATACCGGGAGTATGACTGGGAATCCATTGTTACAGCCTGCGCGACCGGAAAGGTCGACTACATTTTCTCCAATCTGTTTATATCTCCGGAACGCTCCGAATCGATCCCGATCACAGATCCGTATCTGACCTTTGAAACGGTGATCATGGTACGCGACAATGAACAAACCGCGTCACCGGCAAAAACCGGATTTTTTACCGCGCTCAGGGACAGCTTTGAAAAAACCTTTATCCGCGAGTCACGGTGGAAGCTCCTTCTCGGCGGATTGTGGATGACGGTCAGGATATCTCTGGCATTTGCGGTGCTGGGAACTATCCTCGGCTTCCTGATGTGCATTGCGCAGCGCTTCGGATCAAAACCGCTGAGAACGGTCATTTCCGTTATCTGCCGCATTATTTCCGGTATCCCCGCGTTAGTCATTCTGCTGTTCGTATATTTTGTGGCATTCGGACATTCGGATGTACCCCCGGAGATCGCCGGGATCATCACCTTTACCGTTCTCTTCGCCGTCACGGTCTGCGGCGTGATGACCAGCGGGATCAACGCGATCGGCAACGGGCAGTGGGAAGCCGCCGCCGCGCTGGGACTCGGACGCCGCCAGACCTTCCTGCGCGTGATCATGCCGCAGGCGCTGCGCATCATTCTCCCGATCTACAAGGGTGAATTTGTGAGCATGATGAAGCTGACTTCCATTGCCGGCTATATTTCTGTCATTGATCTGACGAAAGCCGGCGACATTATCCGGAGCCGCACGTTTGAAGCGTTTTTCCCGCTTGTTGTTGTGGCTGCCGTCTATTTTCTCCTGTCGCAGCTCGCTTTTGCCGCGATTGACAGGCTGGAGATCCGGTTTGATCCCTCAAAGCATTCGCACGTGCTGCCGCGCGATGTGAAAACCGGGCTTTCCGCCAAAGCTTCGCCTGTTGCTGCCGCTGCGGCGGACGCGGATGAGGAGATCATCCGGCTCGAACACGTCAGAAAAGCTTATGAACAGGTCGTCCCTCTGACAGATGTGAACGCGTCTGTCAGACGCGGCGAGGTCATTACCGTCATAGGTCCCTCCGGCACGGGAAAATCCACCCTGCTGCGAATGCTCAACCGGCTGGAGCCTCAGACGGAAGGCCGCATATCCGTATTCGGGCAGGATACGGCGGACAGAAAAACGGATATGAGTCTTCTCCGTCAGCGCATGGGCATGGTGTTCCAGAATTTCAATCTTTTCGATCACCTGAGCGTGATCGAAAACATCATGCTCGCGCCTGTCCTGCTGCACAGAATGACCCGGCAGGAAGCTTATGACAAGGGCATGCAGCTTCTTGAGACAGTCAGCCTCGCTGAACGCGCGGCCAATTACCCCTATGAACTCTCAGGCGGTCAGAAGCAGCGGATCGCGATCGCCCGCGCCCTGGCTATGGAGCCGGAAATCGTTCTCTTTGACGAGCCCACATCCGCTCTGGACCCCGGAATGGTGGGCGAAGTACTGGCCGTCATCAAAAAACTGTCCCGAATGGGACTCACGATGATGATCGTTACCCATGAGATGCAGTTCGCGCACGATGTATCCACCCGGGTTTTCTATATGGATCAGGGGGTTATTTACGAAGAAGGCACTCCGGACGAGATTTTCGACAACCCCGCGCGCGACCTGACCCGGGCGTTTGTCAACAAACTCAAAACGCTTCAGCTGGCGATCGATTCCGATAAATACGACTTCCTTGCCACGCTTGAAAAGATCGAAAACTTCGCAAAGAAGAATTATCTCTCCCGGCGCAGAACCGTCAACCTTGTCAGGTGTTTTGAAGAAGTATGCGTGCAGCCCGTCATCCCGGCCGAAGGGAGCGGCAGGGAGCTGTGTGTTTCCGTTGAATACGATGAGAAAAAGGACAGTCTCCGCATGCGGTTTGTCTGGGAAGGAAACCGCTTTGATCCTGTTTCCGACGGCGATGAACTGTCCGCGAAACTGATCCTGGCCTCCTGCGATTCTGAAACGTTTGAGTATGCGGAAGGCAGAAACATCCTGACGCTTGACGGGATCCGGGGATAACCCCGTTTTCCCTCCTGTGCCGGCATGAAATCGCCGGATCAGATCATAGTATGAAAGAAGAATTCCGATGAAACTTTTGATCTTCGGCGGCAGCGGCTTTGTCAGCAGACACCTGGCCGAAAACGCCCTGGCGGACGGAAATGAAGTCTGGTGTGTTACCCGCGGCAAACGGGACCTTCCCGCCGGCGTCCGCGGCATCACAGCGGACAGGAGCGATCCGGTCCTGCTGAAAAAGGCGCTGCAGGCTGCGGCGACGCACTGGGACGCCTGTCTGGACTGCATATGCTTCAACGCGGATCACGCCCGCACAGATCTTGCCGTACTTCCCGGACTGGCGGACCGGGTCATTGTCATTTCCACGGATTCCGTCTACCGGCCTGATTCCAAAGCCGTCCCGCAAACCGAAGAAGCGGACGCGTATATGGAGGACGGCGGATACGGCGCCCTGAAGCGGCAGATGGAACTCGTTTTCATTTCCGACGGCGGGAAAACGCTTCCTTATACGCTGTTCCGGCCCGGACATATTTTCGGTCCCGGTTCGCTGCTCGGCTGTTATCCCCTGCATTCCCGTCAGGCGGAACTTCCGGAACTGATCCGCAACGGCCGGGAACTGACGCTGGTCGGCGGAGATACCTATCTGATCCACCCCGTCTACGTAAAGGATCTCTGCCGGGCCATGCTGGATTGTCTGACCCGTGAAAACACATTGAACCGGGTCTTCTGTATCGGCGGCCCGGATATCGTCACAAACGCGGAGTATTTCAGGATTCTCGGGGAACTGATGGGGCATCCTGTCCGGATCCGCGATCTTCCGGCTGAAGGATTTGCGGAGGCGCATCCGGAATACAGCGGACATCTCTGCAACCGGGCCTATGACCTGACAGCATTGAAAAATGCCGGCGTCCCGCTGCCGAAAACCACTCTCCGGGAGGGTCTTGCGGAGCAGATCCGCTGGCTGGAGAAGTCTGCCCGTCCCTTACGGGTGGTGATCGCCATGGACTCGTTCAAAGGCAGTCTGACGTCGCTGGAAGCCGGCAATGCCGTAAAGCAGGGGATCCTGGCTGTTCATCCGGACGCCTGCGTGCTTGTCCGTCCCGCAGCCGACGGCGGAGAAGGAACCGTTGAAGCGCTGACCGGCGGTCATTCTGTTGATATTCATCATATCACCGTGACAGGTCCGCTCGGGGATCCGACGGAATGCATGTACCGCGTCATCCCGGAGTCCGGGACGGCGATCCTTGAAATGTCCGCGGCCGCGGGATTGACGCTGGTCCCGCCGGACCGGCGGAACCCGCTGTATACCACTACATACGGCGTCGGGGAGATGATCCGGGACGCCATCGGAAAAGGATGCCGGAAATTCATCGTCGGAATAGGCGGAAGCGCGACCAATGACGGCGGGATCGGTATGCTTCAGGCGCTGGGATTCGATCTGCTGGATCAGTCCGGAGCCCGGGTACAGTGCGGAGCCGTCGGACTGCGCGATCTGGTCCGGGTCGAAACTTCGCATGTGATCCCGGCCCTGAAAGACTGCACCTTTCATATCGCCTGTGATGTGACCAATCCGTTATGCGGACCGCAGGGATGCAGCGCCGTATTCGGACCGCAGAAAGGGGCGACACCCGGAATGATCCGGGAGATGGATCAATGGCTCCGGCAGTACGCCGCCAGGATCCGCGTCCTGTTCCCGGACGCCGATCCCTGCCTGCCGGGAACGGGCGCAGCCGGCGGGATCGGGTTTGCTTTTCTCGCCTGTATGAACGCTGAGCTGAAACGCGGAATTGATCTTGTTCTGGAAGAAACCGGACTGGAACAGGATATCCGCGCCTCCGATCTGGTCATCACCGGAGAAGGCCGTCTGGACGGTCAGAGCGTCATGGGAAAGACCCCCGCAGGCGTTGCCGCGCTGGCAAAAAAGCATCAGAAACCGGTCATCGCGTTTTGCGGCAGCGCGGAAGAAGACGCGGAAAAGTGCCATGCCTGCGGCATCGACGCGTACTTTCCGGTTTTGCAGAGAATCTGTACTCTGGAAGAAGCAATGGAATATGAAAACGCAGTGAAGAATATATCGTCCGCCGTAACGCAGGTCTTCCGTCTGCTGAGAATCCGCCGGAACACATAGCGCCGCAGCGGTTCAGCGGAAGCGTCCATGGATCCGCGTCGGCCCCGCCGGTCGAAAACCGGTCACGGCCGGCGTACAAACGATCAGCTCCGGGAGAGCGCGGCGAATTCCGGCGGAAGTTTATCCAGCGTCACGGCATACGGATGCCGGTACAGCCTGCGCAGCGCGTCGAAACTGTTCTGTTCCTCCGTCAGGGTGAAAGAGCCGCTCCATGTCATGTACCACAGCCACGGAACATTTTCGCGCTGCAGAGCGTCCGCGTCCGGAACAACGCCGGTTTCGGCGATAGCCGCACCCTTGTCCGCCCCGGTGATCTGCCGCAGACTGTCATATCTGTCGCGGAACGCGCCGTGCGTATGCGCCGGCGGATACTGGTCCTGAGAAATAATATCGCAGAAGTCATCCCCGACATAGCCGTCCGGGCGCGGGCTGTTCCATACCCAGATCAGATTGTCCAGATGATGATGCGCTGTATAATACCGGAACATGAAACGGTAAAGCTCCCGGGCCGTCTCCGGTCCCCGGCTTCCCCACCAGAACCAGGTCCCCTCCGATTCATGGAAAGGTCTCCACAGGATCGGGATATGCGCGTCGCAGAAGGGCTGCAGGACGTCGGCCATCCGGTCCAGATCGTGAACAAACGCCTCATGCTCCGGCGTGCCGTCCTGCAGCGCCTGTACGGGATTGAAATCCGTATGCTCCGTATAAAAGGATTTATCCGATCCTCCAAGCGGTGAAAACCAATGCCACGTAAAAGTGACAATGCCCCCGCGTCCTGCCCAGTTCATGGCCTGCTCCAGCGTACCGCGATTGTTCATCACTTCGGTCACGCAGGCTTCGGAAGCGCCTTCAAGGCGGATATTCGGGGAATATGCCAGCAGCTCAAAGCCGCAGACTGCCGGCAGCTTTCCCGTTTCCCGCAGGATCAGCGCCAGTTCCTCCTGGCCGCGGGTCTGGGTATGCTGACCCGTCAGGATCGCTTTCCCTTCCATGCTGTTCAGATATTCCAGCAGCCGGCGAGCTTCCGGCTGCAGACGGGGGTTGACAGGTTCCGTTCTCATCGCTTTTCTCTCCGTTCATTTCAGAATACTGTCACATCCTATTCGACAAAGCGCGTCACCGCCGGCGCGCGCATAATTATATTCCCGTCCCTCCTCAAAATCCCTGCTTCCGTCCGGGTTCAAAAATCTCCCCCGGGCGGACAGCGTTCCCCGCCGCCGTACGGTCGGCGGCAGCTCCGGAGCGCCCCGGATCCCGTTTTCCGCCGGCCTCGTCTCCCCGCGGTTTCCGCGGAACGGGATTCCCCGTGAAAATCCGTCATTTTGTAAGGGAACTTTAGACTTATCGGCGGAATTGTGATATCATATCATGGAATGTATACAGGGAGTTGAATCGAATGGATCAGCCATCCGGGAAAAGAAATATTCGGTTGACCGTTATCCTGATCGCTTCCGTCATCATTCTGGCCGCCGCGGCATTGATTTTCAGCCGTCTGAACGTGCCGGGAGCCGGATCCGGACATCCGTTCAGAAACCTGCTGAACGGCGGACAGGCGGTCACAGGGAACGAAGCGTCGGCCTATGTCCTTTACCGGGATCCGGAAAGCGAAGCAGTCGGTGTTCTTCCGCTGCCGGAAAACGGCGAACTTTCCTATTCTATCCGCCGGACGCAGTCAGACGGAACGGAAACGGAGAACATCCTTCATCTGACGCCTGACGGCTTCTGTATGGAATCTTCCACCTGCAAAAATCAGAACTGCGTCAAACAGGGAACGGTCACGCTGGACAACCGGGAGATCCGTATCCTGCAGAATTGCGTGGTCTGCCTGCCCAACCGCGTGACCGCGGAGCTTTATACCGCCGAAGAAATACGGCGCATGATCAGCGAAGCCGGAAACGCGTCCGAATAAACGGGATATCCCTGCGGAAAGTGAGCAATGAATGATGAAGATCAGAAAAAGAATTCTGCCGGTCCTTCTGGCGGTCTGCCTCCTGCTGGCCGGCGTCTCCTGCGGGGAACAGGCGGGATTGACCCGCTATCAGGTCAACTACTTCGATCTGTTTGATACGGTGACGATGGTGACCGGTTACGCCCCGGATGAAGCCGCATTCAAAACGGTGGCGGAGTCCTTTTTCAACGAGATGATGGAGTATCACCGGTTGTATGACATCTATCACGAATACGGCGGAATAAACAACCTGAAAACGGTGAACGACCGTGCCGGCGAGGCGGTTCAGGTGGATCCGAGGATCATCAGCCTGCTGAAAACGGCTGCCGGGATCGCGGAAGCTACCGGCGGAAAAACCGATGTTACGCTGGGAAGCCTGCTGAGCATCTGGCATGAAGAACGCAATGCCGGTCTGGACGACCCGGAACACGCGAAGCTGCCGGAGGCGGATCTTCTGGACGCAGCCATGGCGCATACGGGCATCGGGCTGCTGGAAATCAACGAAGCGGAAGGGACCGTCCGGCTGACGGATCCCGCGGCGAGTCTGGACGTCGGCGCGCTGGCAAAAGGCTATGCAGTTCAGCAAGTTTGTGCTAAAATGCCTTCAGGATATATGGTCTCGGTAGGCGGTAATGTCTATGCTACCGGACCGAAGCCGGACGGGTCCCTCTGGACGGTAGGCGTGCAGGATCCGGACGGCAACGCAAGCGAATATCTTCATGTCGTAAAGATCTCCTCCGGAGCCGTCGTGACCAGCGGCGACTACCAGCGTTACTATACGGTCAACGGTCAGAAATATCACCATATTATCGACCCGGAAACACGTTACCCCGCCGCTCTCTGGCGGTCAGTCACCGTCATCTGCCCGGATTCCGGGCTGGCGGACGCCCTGAGCACCTCCCTGTTCCTGAGCGACCGGGAAGCGGGGCAGTCTCTTCTGGACCGCTACCGGGCAGTGGCTTCCTGGGTCGATCCGGAAGGAAACGTCTTCTTCTCCCCCGGTTACGAAGAATATGTGAAATAACCAAAGCAAAATCATACGGAAAGAGGTACCTGAACCATGAAGAACAAAGTTCCCGCCTGGATCATCCTGATGATTTTCTGCCTGGTGGCTGCCGGCGCGCTGGCTTTGACCAATCTCATGACCAAAGACATCATCGCTGACAACGCGGCCCGCGAATCCATGCAGACCCGCCTGGCTCTGCTGCCCGGATCGGATACCTTTGAGGATATGGAAAACGGGGTGTCTGTCGGTAAGGACGCGGACGGAAATATTCTGGGCTATGCCGGAACCGGAACCGCAAACGGCTTCGGCGGTGAAGTCGAATCCACCGTTGTGCTTTATCCGGACGGAACAATCGCCGGAGTCAGCGTCGGCGGCGCCAACTTCGCGGAAACAGCCGGGCTGGGCGCGAAAGCCAAAGAGCCCGAATTCCAGGCGCAGTTTTCCGGAAAAACGGTCCCCGTCGCGTTGAAACAGAACGGCGGCGAGATCGACGCGATTTCCGGCGCCACCATTACCAGCCGGGCCGTCATCGCCGGCGTGAACAGCGCCGTGAATGATATCGCGGCACAGGCCGGTTTGTCGGTGGAAGCCGCGCCAGCGGCTCCGGAAGTCACCGTATCCGGCAGTAAATATACCGCGCGGGCGGACGGCTTCGGCGGGCCGGTAGCGGTCACGCTGGAGCTGGATGAGAACAATGCCGTTACCTCCATCGAAATCGGAGACGGCGAATTCGCCGAGACTCCCGGTCTGGGCGCGAAAGCTCAGGACGAGGCTTTCACAGCGCAGTTCATCGGCAAAACGCTGCCTGTCACCGAAAACGATATCGATATGATCTCCGGCGCGACAATTACCTCCAAAGCGGTCCTGACCGCGATCGGCAAGATTGCCGACGGAAAAGATTCCGCGGTTCCGGCAGAGGAAGCCGCTCCGGCAGAACCCACTGATTCTCCTACTGCTACACCGACAGTGAAACCAACGGCAAAACCGGCTTCGAAAACATCAACAAGCTCATATAGTTCAAGTACGAAAAAGTCATCTTTTACTAATGCTTACGGAACTCCAACTACTATATGTAATCATCGTGGTTGTTCTAACTACATCGCTTCATCGGGCGACACAAATTGCTGTACAACACATTCAAAGCGTTGTGCCGAGTGTGGCTGTTATATCGATGAAGATGCTTTTATGTGCATGTCCTGTATTCAAAAAGCTTTCAAGTAAACAAATCTCAATAATACTGTCTTCCCTCAATTTCATATTCTCAATACAGATTTAAAATTAAAAACACACAGGAGGTTATATTATGAAACGCTTTCTTTCATTACTGCTTGTTGTTACTATGTGCCTATATTCTGCGTATGCATTTGCCGAAAGTGAAACTGATGATGTTACTGCCAAAGTAGAACAATCAGTTGAAGATATTACAGCAACAGAAGAAGAAACTGCATATAAAGAATATTTTAATACCGCGTTTGTTATCGTTAAATATACTCGCAATGTAGCAGTAAACCTTAGCAACTTCTTCTACATCAACCAGCAATTCGTTAAGCCTATCCCGGTTTCTGATTTAGCTTTTCTTTCTTCACTTGAAAGTCCGTTAGAATTAACAGAAAAGCAGATGTCTACCCTTTACAATTACAAATCCACAACTGAGAGCTATAAGGATTATAAATCATATTCAAGCAGTTCTCTTTCTGCTGCTGTTTCATTAAGCAAAACTCTCCCTGCATATTTAACGGTATTTACTCTACTTGAGAAGCCTGTCGTTCCAGAAAAGTATGCATATGTTGACTCGTGTATAGATAATGCCATAGCCGAGGCAAAATTGTTCAACGAAAATGTTAATAACTATCTGAATAGAAGCAGAATGGAATGTCCTGACTATAATGAAAGAATGTACAATTATCTCGAAATGGTTTATGACCTAGTCAATTGATTATACAGATCAAAAAAAAAACACTTCATTTGAATAATGAATCCTAATCCGATGCCCTCAACGATAGTTTTTACTCGTATCCATAAGTAACTTTTGGCACCGGTTGTTCTGCTGCGAAATTGGCGGTTTGACAGGTGTCATTTCTTATGTTTTATAAGTATACTTTTTGAGGGTGTACAAATTCGGATAACATCCGACAAAAATGAAAAGGAGACCTTTGTTATGAAAAAGCTGGTTGCTCTCGTTCTGGCCCTCGTTCTGGTCCTGTGCGCCGCTGCTGCCTCTGCTGAGATCAAGCTCGGCCAGGTGGATTA
>CALCUD010000008.1 GCA_937906775.1 uncultured Clostridia bacterium | reverse complement strand
AAGTAACGCGCCCAGAGCTTCGGGCGTCAGCTGCTCGCCGATAATGATGGAAGAAGGACGGTTGCCCTCAAAATTCCTGTTCCGGTTCTGATCCTGTTTGCCGCATGCAAAAGCCATGATCTGGGCAGCCACGTTGGCGCACAGTTTCTGCTGGCTCGTGCTTCCCTGGATCGTCACGTCCATACCGGCCTGATTATTTTTAAATCCAATAAACTGAAGCGGAATGATATCCGTTCCCTGATGCAGAAGCTGATAGAAGGAATGCTGCCCGTTCGTTCCGGGTTCACCAAAGATAACGGGACCGGTCACGTAGTTCAGCCGTTCTCCTTCCCGGTTCACACATTTGCCGTTGGATTCCATATCCAGCTGCTGCAGGTGCGCCGGGAAGCGGCTCAGCGCCTGACTGTAGGGCAAAACGGCAGTTGAGGGATATCCAAGAATATTCCGTTCATAAACGCCGATCAGTGCGTCCATCATAGCCGCGTTTTTCAGCGGATCCTTTTCCGCAGCCAGTTTGTCTTCCTCCGCCGCGCCGTTCAGAAAACGTGCAAATACATCCGGTCCGAAAGCCAGGCTCAGAACTGCGCCGCCGACAGCGCTGGTGGAAGAGTAGCGGCCGCCGATATAATCATCCATGAAGAACGCGGCCAGATAGTCGCTGCTTTTCGCCAGCGGTGAGGTTTCACTGGTCACGGCGATCATATGGTTCGAAGCATCCAGTCCGGCATGATTGAGAGCATCTTTCACGAAAGATTCGTTCGTCAGCGTTTCCAGGGTGGTGCCGGATTTGGATACCAGAATAAAAAGGCTGTGTGCGATGTCCGTCCCTTTCAGAACCGCGGCGGCGTCATCCGGATCCACATTGGATATGAATTTTGCGTCCATGAAGAACGTTCCGTTCTGACGTGCCCAGTTCTCCAGAGCCAGATACATGGCTCTGGGACCGAGGTCGCTTCCTCCGATACCGATCTGTACGACCGTTGTGAACTTTTCACCCGCCGCGTTGGTGATTTCGCCGCGATGGACCTTCCCGGCGAAATCGGCGATCCTCTGCTGCTGTTCAAGATAGAACGCGCGTTTATCCGTTCCGTCCGCGATCACGTTATCTCCAAGCTGTCCGCGTGTCAGATGGTGAAGTACGCGCCGGTTCTCGCCGGTATTGATCACAGCGCCGTTGAACAGTTCCGCGTATTTCTCCGCCAGTTCAGCCTCCCCGGCCAGCCCGGCCAGATTCTGAAGTACGCTGTCATCCACCTGTTTGGCCGCGTAATAATATGTCATGCCTCCGCCCATGGGAATCCGATATTTCGCCACACGTTCCGCACCGTTTTCCCCGGCCATTCCCACCGTCAGATCAATCCGCTCCGTATTTTCTTTCAAAGCTTTATATGCGTTCAATGTCTCCAGATTGTTCCAGTTCGCCATGATCCCGTATCCTCCGATCAATCATTTTTCGGTCAGCAGAGTTTCGCACCGGCGGGGATCCCGTCGTTTACCATGATCAGGTTCAGTTTTTCTTCGCCCTTCTCAGTATGAACCGCTGACAGGAGCATTCCGCAGCTCTCCTGCCCCATCATCTTTCGCGGCGGAAGATTCACAATAGCTACCAGCGTCTTCCCAACCAGTTCCTCCGCCTTATAGTATTTCGCGATTCCGGACAGGATCTGCCGGTCCGTTCCGGTTCCGTCATCCAGAGTAAAGCGAAGAAGTTTGTCGGATTTTTTCACAGGCTCGCAGGCTTTGACCTTGACAGCCCGAAGATCGCTCTTGCAGAAAGTATCAAAGTCAACCTGATTGGACTCATAGGGTTCGATTTCCAGAGCCGGCAGCTGTGCCTTCGCTTTTTCCGCCTGGAACGCTTCAATTTCGGCCAACTTTACAGCCGGATCCAGCCGTGCGAAAAGGATCTCTGCAGTGCCGACCTTATCGCCGGGCTTCAGCATTCCGAAAGAATTCAGGCTTTCCAGACCTCCGTCCTCAGTGTTCAACTGTTTCAGAATTCTGTCGGACGTTTCGGGAAGGAACGGCTTCAGACTGACTGCCGCAAAGCGGATGGATTCCAGCAGATTATACAGAACTGTTCCGAGGCGCTCCCTGTTTTCATCATTTTTCGCCAGTGCCCATGGAGCGGTTTCATCTATATACTTGTTGGCCCGGCGCAGCAAAGTAAAGATCTCGTCGATTGCATCCGCAACCTTCAGGCCGGTCATCTTTTCATTCACCTGTCCCGGTACTGCCAGAGCGACAGCCTTCAGATCCGCGTCCGGGCCTTCATCTGCTCCCGGCTTGCGGATCTCGCCGTCAAAATACTTCTGCGTCATAGCGATGGTCCGGTTGACCAGATTCCCCAGAATATTGGCCAGATCGCTGTTGATCCGTTCAATGATCAGATCATAGGTCATGATCCCGTCAGAGGCGAACGGCATTTCGTGCAGCACAAAATAACGTACCGCGTCAACGCCGAACTGGTTCACCAGATCATCCGCGTAAATAACATTCCCCAACGATTTGGACATTTTTTCGCCCTTGACCAGCAGCCACGGATGACCGAACACCTGCTTCGGCAGCGGCTCGCCCATGCTCATCAGGAAAATCGGCCAGTAGATCGTGTGGAAACGGATGATATCCTTTCCGATCAGATGCAGATCCGCCGGCCAGAATTTTTGATAGTGTTCGTCATGGTTTCCGTCCGGATCATAGCCGCAGAAGGTGATGTAGTTGCTCAGTGCATCCAGCCAGACATATACAACGTGACCCGGCGCAAAATCAAGCGGGATCCCCCATGTGAAGCTGGAGCGGGAAACGCACAGGTCCTGAAGGCCCGGCTTGAGGAAATTATTGACAATCTCGTTTTTCCGGCTCTCAGGCTGAATGAATTCCGGATGATCCTCAATATGTTTCATTAACTGATCTGCATATTTGCTCATCCGGAAGAAATAGGCTTCCTCCTCCGCATCGACAACAGGTCGTCCGCAATCCGGACATTTGCCGTCAACAAGCTGACTTTCTGTCCAGAAAGACTCGCAGGGCGTGCAATATTTTCCGGTGTACTTGCCCTTATAGATATCCCCTTTTTCATACATTCTGCGGCAGATTTTCTGAATCTTGGCCACATGATCGGGATCGGTGGTGCGCACGAATCTGTCATAGGTCGTATTCATCAGATCCCAGATGTTTTTGATCTCTCCGGCAACGTTGTCCACATATTCCTGCGGGGTTATGCCTGCGGCTTCCGCTTTCTGCTGGATCTTCAGGCCGTGCTCGTCTGTGCCGGTCTGGAAATAGACATCATACCCTTCCTGCCGCTTATAGCGTGCGATAGCGTCTGCCAGAACGATCTCATAAGTATTGCCGATATGAGGTTTGGCGGAGGTGTACGCGATAGCCGTTGAAATGTAGTAAGGTTTCTTCTCTCTCACGGTTGTTTCTCCTTTCCTGATAAAAAAGCGCCCCTGAGATATCTCAAGGGCGACATCAAGACGCGGTACCACCTTGTTCGCGGAATCGCGGAACGCGTTTCCGTCTCGTGGTGGCTGTATCGGGCCATCCCGGGACCGGCTCAAAATGATTCACCGGTCCGGCTCCGGGGCCATGTTCCGCAGGCTTCCGTCTGCCCCCTTTTCACCTTCCGGGGCTCGCTGAAAGACATTGACCGGCGTACTCTTCCCATCATTGCCTGAAATTAACTGTGATTGTATCGGACCTGTTCTTCTTTGTCAACTGTTTTCGGTGATTTAGGAAAAGTCAGTCTACCCGGCATCTCCGTTCTCCCCGTTCGAAAGCCCGGATGTTCAGGATCATCTCCCTCAGGCAGCGTTCCCGGGCCTCGACAGATCCCCAGGCCATGTGCGGTGTCAGGCATACTCTTTCATTATTCCGAAGCGCATAATACGGATGTGCTTCACCGAACGGTTCAGCGGTGTACACGTCAATTCCGAGTCCGCCCAGATTTCCGGACTGCAGCGCTTCCGCCAGTGCTTTCTCATCCGCAACGGCTCCGCGGGCGACATTGATAAAGATCGCGTCCTTCTTCATCATCGCAATCTTTTCAGCGCTGAACAGTCCTCTTGTCCCGTCGTTCAGAGGAAGGTGAACGCTGAGAATATCCGACTCCCTGCAGAGTGTATCCAGATCCACGCAGTCAACACCCTCCTCGCGGGTGCGTTTAAATGCCAGGATCCGGCATCCCAGTGCCTTTGCAGCCCCGGCGACCCGTTTTCCGATATGACCGTAACCTGCGATCCCCCAGGTCTTTCCTGCCAGTTCATGATAAGGCGGAGACAGTTTATTGGCCACGCCGCCGGCCGAATAGCTTCCGTCTCTGACCGCTCCGGTATACTCCGGAAGGTGGTTCATCAGATACAGCGCCATGGACAGCGTCAGCTGTGCCACGCTGTCCGTGGAATATCCGACAACATTGCATACGGCAATTCCGTGATCATGACAGTAGGCCGTATCCACATTGTCATAACCCGTCGCGGCAATACAGATCAGCTTCACGCTGGTGTTCCCGCCCAGATTGCTTCCGTTCAGACGGATCTTGTTGATCAGTACCGTATCGGCGTCTTTGATCCTTTCCGGGATCATCTCGGGAGGAGTGGTCCGGTATATCCTGACATTCCCGACCTCATTGAGCGGAGACAGGTCCAGATCCTCCCCCAATGTTGCGGCATCCAGAACGACGATATTCATTCAGATTTCCCTCCGTTTCTGCCATTTCAAAAGTACTTTTCAGTATATCCCCTCTTTGTCTCTTTTTCAATGAATACTTCCCTGTTTACGCCTTGAATTTTACCGGACAGCGTGATACAATCCCCCGCGGACCGCGGGAATGCCCGGATCCGGAAAGGAAGCGTACTCCCGAATGCAGACTTTGCTGTTGGTTGCCTTCGCGTTGTTTGCCGGCCTGCTGATGACGCGGCTGTTCGTCCGTTTTCATCTTCCCGATGTCACCGCCTATCTGGTAGCCGGTGTTCTGATCGGTCCCTGCTGTCTGGGTTTGTTGGGGATCAACGGTCTTGGTTTCACAACCTTTGACCAGGTCGACTCATTGAGCATGATCAGCGACGTTGCCCTGGGCTTCATTGCTTTTGCCATCGGTCACGAATTCCGCCTTTCTTCCCTGAAGCAGACCGGAAAACAGTCCACCATCATCGGAATTTTTCAAGCAGTCGTAACCACTGCTTTTGTAGATATCGTCCTTGTATCCGTGCATTTCATCATGCCGGACCTGCTCAGTCTTCCGGCGGCGATCACGCTCGGCGCCATTGCAGCGGCCACAGCACCCGCGGCTACGCTGATGGTCGTCCGTCAGTATAAAGCCAAAGGACCCGTGACCGATGTTCTGCTTCCGGTCGTGGCGCTGGACGACGCAGTCGGCCTTGTGATCTTTGCCATTTCATTCGGAATCGCTCAAAGTATGCAGGACGGTTCCACCAATGTCGCTGCGCTGATCGTGAATCCGCTGGCCGAAGTCATCCTGTCCCTTGGATTCGGAGCTCTGGTCGGCTATCTGCTGACGGTGCTGGAACGGTATTTCCATTCACACCGGAACCGTAACGCGCTCATTGTGGGAAGCGTCATTATTACAGTTGCCGTCAGTCAGCTTTCCGTGAGCGTCGGATCGTTTACCTTCGGTTTCTCCTCCCTGCTCGTCTGTATGATGCTGGGAACGGTCTTCTGCAATATCTGCCCGCTGTCGGAGGATCTGATGCTTGACGCGGATCGTTGGAGCGGCCCCGCCGTGACGCTGTTCTTCGTTCTCAGCGGCGCTTCGCTGCAGTTCAGCGTGTTCGGAAATATCTCTGTTGTATTGATCGGCGTCATCTACATTCTGGCCCGTTCTCTCGGGAAATATTTCGGCGCCCGCTGGAGCTCGGAAATAGCTCAAAGCCCGGAAACCGTCCGGAAATATCTGGGGATCACGCTGCTTCCGCAGGCCGGTGTCGCTCTGGGCATGTGTGCCACCGCCTACAAAGTCCTTGGTTCAGACGGCGTCCTGATCCGGAATATCGTTCTTTTTGCCGTACTGGTATATGAACTGATCGGGCCGAGTCTCACCAAGTATGCCCTGACAAAGGCTGGAGATATTCAGTCCCGGCCGCGGGAGGTCATCGAACGCCGCAAATCCAAGCTGGAGCAGGTGACCAAACCGGTACCGCCCAAATTCGGAAAGTAATGCAGTTTCACAATGGGATTCCGCTGTTCAGGCGGAATCCTTTTTTCGGACACCTTCTGTTTCGGGAACGTTCGCTTCGGACAGAACGGATATCAGGACCCACAAGTTTTTGTGTTCCCCTTCACAACTTCATACATTCTATGGTATAATATATTGTTGAATTTCGGGGCTTTTTATTTCTGCCCGCAAGGAGTGAACCCATGGCGTCTCAATCCTATACCGCCGGTAACATCCAAGTCCTCGAGGGGCTCGAGGCAGTCCGGATGCGTCCCGGCATGTACATCGGAACTACCTCCTCCCGCGGTCTCCATCATCTGTTGTGGGAAATCGTGGACAACGCGATCGACGAAGCCTCCAACGGTTTTGCCGACGAGGTGACGGTGACCCTTCACAAAGACGGATCCGCCAGTGTCTGGGACAACGGCCGCGGTATGCCTGTCGATCAGCATCCCACGCTGGGGATGCCCGGTGTGGAAGTCATTTTTACCGTTCTTCACGCGGGTGGCAAATTCAATAATGAAAACTACGATTATTCCGGCGGTCTTCACGGTGTCGGCGCCAGCGTGGTCAACGCGTTGAGCAAATGGCTGTCGGTCGATGTGTTCCTGAACTGGACGCACTACCGTATGGATTTCACGAGCGAATATGATCCCGCCGCCGGAAAAGTCCTGGCCGGTCATCCCTCGGGTCCGCTTCAGGTTATCGGCAACACGCGCAAAAAAGGCTCTCTTGTCCGTTTCCTGCCGGACAGCGAAATTTTCGAGGATGTCACCTTCCACGGCGAACATGTTGCCCGTCGTCTGCAGGAGCTTGCCTACCTGAACAAGGGCATCCGGATCACGTTCACAGACGAACGGGTCGCCGAAGCCGACAGGCGGACCCGCGTCTTCTGTTTTGACGGCGGTATTTCCGATTATGTCCGTTATCTCAACGACGATAAAACGCCCCTTCATTCCGATATCATCTACTTGGAAGGCCGGAAAGACTCCGTCATCTGCAAAGCCGCCATCCAGTATACCGACGGCTACTCCGAAAGTCTCTTCAGCTATGTCAACAATATCAACACCCCGGAAGGCGGAACGCACGAAACCGGATTCAAAACGGCATTTACCAAGTGTCTGAACGATTATGCCCGGAAAAACGGTCTTCTGAAAGAAAAAGACAATAATCTTGCCGGCGAAGATTTTCGCGAGGGGTTGACCTGCGTTTTGACCACCATGGTCAAGAATCCCCAGTTTGAAGGCCAGACCAAAGGCCGTCTCGGCAACAGTGAAGTCCGTCCGGCTGTGGAAGCCGTCATCACCCAGCAAATGCAGGACTGGCTTGATAATCTGAAAAACCAGGAAGCCGCCTCCGCGATCGTCACAAAAGCGATCCGCGCCGCGCAAGCCCGGGAGGCCGCAAGGAAAACCCGGGACAACATCCGGAAAGCATCCGCGCTGGAAGCGGCGCCCCTGGTCGGAAAGCTCTCCAGCTGTACCGGCCGCCACTGGGAGGACAACGAGTTATTTATTGTCGAAGGCGATTCCGCAGGCGGAAGCGCCAAGCAGGGACGCGACCGCCGTTTTCAGGCGATCCTTCCTCTTCGGGGCAAACCGTTGAACGTCGAAAAGAAGCATTTGGAGCAGGTCCTCGCAAACGAGGAATTCCGCAGCCTGATCACCGCACTGGGAACAGGGATCGGCGAAGGTTTTTCGCTTGATTCCCTCAAGTACGGAAAAGTCATCATCCTTTCCGATGCAGACCAGGACGGAGCCCATATCCGTGCTATCCTGTTGACCTTTTTCTTCCGCTATATGCGCGATCTGGTCACCAACGGCCATGTATATATCGGTATGCCGCCTCTCTACAAAGTGCAGAAGGGCAGCAATGTCATTTATGCCTATGACGACAAAGAGCTTGCAAAAGCTACGAAGTCTGTCGGTAAAGGATATACGCTCCAGCGCTATAAAGGTCTTGGTGAAATGAACCCGGAACAGTTGTGGGAAACGACCATGGATCCTTCCCAGCGCAAGTTGATGCGCGTTTCCATCGAAGACGCCGCGCTGGTCGATCATCTGACTTCCGTGCTTATGGGCGACAAGGTCGAACCCCGCCGCGATTATATCAGCGAACACGCTGATTTCAACCGGCAGGATAATTTTGAACTTCCGTCCGATCAGACGAAAGTCCGGGAAGGAGAGTGATCATCCGTGGCCAAAAAAAGAGAACCGGAAAAACCTATCGTGAAGGATGATCCTTCCCGGATTCTGGATACAAACATGGAAGATGTCATGCACAACAGCATGATCCCCTATGCGGAGCATGTTATTCTTGAGCGTGCGCTTCCGCGTGTGGAAGACGGTCTGAAGCCGGTCCAGCGCCGCATTCTCTATACGATGATGGAACTGGGTACCACCCCTGACAAGCCGCACCGCAAATGCGCCCGTATCGTCGGCGACTGTCTCGGTAAGTACCATCCTCACGGCGACAGTTCCGTATACGGAGCCCTGGTCCATATGGCGCAGGATTTCAATATGCGCGCTCCTCTGGTAGACGGTCACGGTAACTTCGGTTCTGTGGACGGAGACG
>CALCUD010000007.1 GCA_937906775.1 uncultured Clostridia bacterium | reverse complement strand
ATTCCCCTGCGTGCTGACAACATAAATCATTATATAGATAAAAATAATGATTGTCAAGATAATTTTTTAACACATGAAATCATTATATTCAGTCTACCAGGAATGTTTCAATGCCGTTTTGACACAATTCTGGTGAACAGAATCGACTTTCCCGGAACCGTGAGTTTTACTGCCTGAAAAATGGATGCAGAAATGTCCTTCAAATTTGTTGTTTTTAATTGTCTGGGTACCATGCGGCATACCGTTCATGGATGCTGCGTAAACATGTCCGTTATATTTTACAAGAATAGCTCTGCGTCTCCATGACCAATGTCCGAATATACTTTTCATGGTAGCTGTATCTGATGCGGTCAGCGGTTCTGCATCAAGATGATTGGATCCGCTCCAGCGCTTACAAGTAAAGACTTTTCCTGTTTTGATATCTTTAACTTTGAATGTTGCTCCTTTGGGAATTTTGCTTGAACCTCCTCTGAACCAGTTCAATTGTTCAGTTCCGCTTCCGTTTTCTGATGAAGATGATGCCTTTTGGGCTGATGAACTGTTCAATTTATTAAGCGTTGAACTGTTTACTGTTCCATTTACGCTCAGACCGTTTGTTCTTTGAAATTCCTTTACAGCCGTTTTGGTCCCATTTCCGTAATCTCCGTCAATACTGCCTGAATAGTATCCAAGGGCCCTTAACCGCTTTTGGACTTTTTTGACCTGATCGCCGGAATCTCCAGGTGCACAGGTCCCGGAACTGCTTCCGGATGAAGAAGCGGATCCGGCTTTTTTTGCACTTGAACTGTTTAGTTTTTGAAGTGTTGATTGATTAACATACCCGTTGGAATTCAGGCCATTAACTCTTTGAAAATTCTTGACGGCTGTTTTCGTCCCGTTGCCATAATCCCCGTCAATGCTCCCGGTATAATATCCTAGCGTTTTCAGTCGTTTTTGAATTTTTTTCACGTTTTCTCCATGATCCCCGGGTGAACATGTACCTGAAGATGACGATGAAGAAGAACCTGAAGACTTGTTGTTGCTTGATGATGTAGTTTTTACATATTTTTTTGAAACGTATCCGGTGCTGGATCCGAATTGAATTTTATACCAGCTTCCGCTTGTAGACAGGATCGTAACTTTATTTCCTTCACGCAATACCTTTATAACTTTGCTGTCCGTAGTTGCAGATTTTCGCATATTTAAACATCCGGCTGTCACTGTTCCAGTAGTTGACGCCTGACATTGAACCGATACGGAAACGAAAAGAAGAACAATAAGGATTAGTATCGCTGTTTTCCTCATGACTCCATCGCCTCCTTTCATAATCATATAAACATATTATTACGAAGTTGTTACGATGTCAACCATTAATATTAATAATTTGTCATATATTATACATATATTATCTCTTAAATTCTGTCTTGACAAAACAGAGTATACATGATAATGTATGCAAGGTTTTGAAAGAAACCAGTGCCGAAGACAGCCGGTATCGAAAGATTTAATGGGGTTATTCCCGCCTGCCGAGGTGTAAGAGAATGATATTATTTCCCTTGCGCCTGCACGCAAGGGTTTTCTTTTAGTCATAAACCGGCAGGAGGTGCAAACAAACAATGAGCGCAAATCTCGAAGCTAAAAAGGTTGTTGTTGCCGATATCGTGGAGAAACTTAAAAATTGTGAATCCATGGTCATTTGCTCCTACAACGGTCTTACCGTTGAACAGGTTACTGAACTTCGCAAGCAGTGCCGTGAAAATGACGTTCACTACGTCGTTCTGAAAAACCGTCTTGTAGCCCGTGCCCTGAAAGAGCTGAATATCGAAGGCATTGATAATCTCTTGGAAGGACCTAATGCTTTTGTCTTTGGCGAAAAAGACGTTACTGCAGCTCCCAAAGCTGTTGCTTCCTTTATTGAGAAAAACAAGCTGAACAGCTTGGAAATCAAGGGTGGCTTGATGGGAACTGAAGCGATGGATATCGCTGCTGTGAAAGCTTTGGCCGCCACGCCCAGCCGCGAGGAACTGCTTGGCACTTTGGTCGGTTGCCTGGTTTCTCCTATCTCTGCACTGGTTTCCGTTCTCGATCAGATTGCCGAGAAGAAAGCAGAAGTTGCCTGATTTACTGTTTTGCAGCATAAACGCTGCATGATTAAAAAAATTGGAGGATATGAAAATGACCAATCAGGAGATTATGGAAGCTATTGAGTCTATGACTCTGCTTCAGGTTAAAGAACTTGTTGACGAAATGAAAGAAAAGTTCGGTGTAACCGGTGCCATCGCTGTTGCCGGTGCTGCTCCCGGTGCTGCCGCCGCCGCTGCTGAAGAAGAAAAAACTGAGTTTGACGTTGTCCTGAAAGATGCCGGCTCTGAAAAGATCAAGGTCATCAAGGTTGTCCGCGAAGTCATCTCCGGTCTGGGCCTGAAAGAAGCCAAAGACATCGTTGAATCTGCTCCCAAGACCATCAAGGAAGGCGCCACCAAGGAAGAAGCCGAAAAGATCGCTGAACAGTTCAAAGCTGTCGGTGCTACTGTTGAAATCAAATAATTTCATTTCCTCAGAAGCGGACTTTTTGTCCGCTTTTTTATTAATGAAGGAATATATCATATGAGGTGATTTTATGTCCAGCCTGAAAAAATATATTGCCGAATTTATCGGTACTTTTGTTCTTGTTTTGTTTGCATGCGGCGTTGCCGGACAAACCTGTGATGTCGCTGCGAACGGATGCGGTTATCTTGTAACTGCACTTTCCTTTGGACTCGTTATCGTTGCAATGGCATATTCCATCGGTAATATTTCCGGTTGCCATATCAATCCCGCGGTTTCCATTGCCATGCTGGCTTCCAAAAAGATGAATCTCAAAGATTTCATCGGTTATATTATTGCCCAGTTTGCCGGAGCAATTGCCGGAGCCGTTGTGCTGAATGCAATTGTCAAAGATCCCGAAAAACTTGGTTGCAATGCTTTGTACAACGGAGGAATCTGGACTTCATTTATTATTGAAGTTATTCTGACCTTTGTATTTGTTATTGCCATACTCGGTGTAACATCCAAGAATGAAAACAGCAATGTTGCAGGTCTCGTAATTGGCGGTGCGCTCGTTCTGGTTCACTTACTTGGCATTGCGTTTACAGGTACTTCAGTAAATCCCGCCCGTTCCTTTGGTCCTGCTTTGATTGCAGGTAAAATGGATGGTGTCTGGGTTTTCCTGCTTGCTCCTCTTGTCGGCGGTATACTGGCAGCAGTCGTTTATTCCTTCCTGTCTGCCGAAAAAAAATAACTTAATTTTCATCCCAACCCTGAGCGGACAGCCATAAGGCTGTCCGTTCTTGTTTCCGGAATATATTTTTGATATAATATCTATTATTTGTTGAAGGGGGGATCGAATGAAAAAACTCATATTCTCCATCCTGTGCTTATTCTCATTTGTTTTTTTGTTCTTCCCCGCGTTATCGGATACCATTATCGAGCCGGTATGTCCTGTTCCGGAATACGTTAACTGGCTATTGGAGATAGCCTCCGAAGAAGTCGGTTATCATGAAGAAGATCACGGATATACGAAATACGGTGAATGGGCCGGAGATCCCTATTGTCAATGGTGTGCAGAATTTTTATGTTGGTGTGTTGATCAGACAGATATCCGTCATCATTCCGGACTTTTGAATAATGTGTTTCCGCAATGGTCATCTTCCAATACTGGAAGAGCCTGGTTTATCAAAGCAGGAAGGTATGTTGTCAAAAAAGGAGAAGTTGAAGACTGGGGATACGAATGGCTTCGCGGAAAAGATACGTATCTTTCCGCCGGCGAATATATTCCGCAACCCGGCGATTATATTTTCTTTACTTGGACATCTGATTCTGATACAGATCATGTCGCTCTGGTGGAATACTGCAGTCTTGATGAAAACGGATCAGTAAAAATCCATGTAATAGAAGGTAACAATCCATCTTCTGTAGCGAGAAACACCTATCCTTTACTTGACGGACATATTCTTGGATTCGGTACAGTACATGATCTTGTCGATATCACAATGAGATTTGGCAATAACGGTGAGAAAGTCAAAACATTACAGGAAAAGCTCTCATATCTCGGTTTCCTTGACCCGCAATATATATCAGGAAATTACGGAAACGCAACTGTGAACGCGATAAGAGAGTTTCAAACATTACACGGTATAAAAGCAAACGGAATTGCAAACCGTTCAACTCAACTGACGCTTGACAGAGAAATCGAAATCAAAATTGATTCTGATCCGTTAACCTGGCTTGTTACAGATGATGAAGAAGAATAGTGCCGGAGGTATTTATGAAGCGTTTATTAGTTTTCATTACAGCATTTGTTCTGTTTGCAGGATGCTGTTCTTCTGCTTTTGCCAGGAATTTTTACTGTTCTTCTTATCAATTCGACCTGACTATGACATTAAATCCCGAAGATTCTTTATCCGATCATCATTTGAACATTGACGGTTATGCTGCCCTTCTCAACAATTTACGCTTTATCGGAACCTTTGCGATATCAGATAATCGCAATTATATCGACCTTAATACTACGCTGGTACCTGTCTCACGTCCTTCATCCTCAATTTCTTTTCGGATATACGGAACACGTTCCAGCCTTCTTTTGTCTTCTCCATTGATAGGAAATCAGAATATCGCATTAAACATGAAAGTATTATTGGAATTCTCCGTTAAAGCTTTTCAATATCTTGGAATTCCGGTTCAATATATTTCCATGCTTTATCCCAACGTGCACGAGTATGCTTTCAAGCGTGCAGCAAAGGTATTCCGTTCATATTTTACCGATTTAAATGTTAATGGAGTAATGAACGAATCTGAAATCTGTTCTTTTGCAAACACATTACAGTCAGCTGTGGATAACAATAGAAGTTTGTATTATTGGATTGAAGCCGTAGGAATAGAACAAGGATTTAATGAAACCCTACATGAAGAAGTATCAAACATTTCCGAATATATTATCGGACACCTTACCAGAGAAAATCATCTGTATATAAAAAAAGACGGCATGTCCACTGTATTTTTCACAGATAGCGGCGAAATTTTATCAATCCTAAAAAACAACCGTTCGATTTCTGTCAATTTTTCAGGGCCTGTTACACCCGGTGGTCATATTCCTTCTCTGCAATATTTATTTGATAAAGGGGAAAATACTGATTCAAGTTCAGGAAAAATTTCTTTGATCAACAATGAAGAAGAACTGAAACTGATCGATCTATCTTATTCTGTTGATCATCTTCCGCATTCATTTCCTGCCGAATGTTCCGTTGAGGCTTCCTTTTCACAAACGGGAACTATACTTCCTGTTTTTACGATTGATATCATGCTTACATGTGATGCTGATGGAAACATCCAGATAAATTGCAGCAATTCGTCTGATACCGAACAAGTGAATCAATCGTTTTTGGCGGTCTGTGGCAGCATTTATAAAAAAGAATCTTCTCATATTGCAGAATTTTCGACAAAAGAATTCCGGAAGGGCTTTGATCTGTTCGCAATCAACGACATTACATTACCTCAGTTCATCAATGATGTTTCGCGCCCGTTACTCAAAGGAATATTGAATTTTCTGGAAGAAATACCGGTATCTTCTTTTCAAAGCATTATGAATGATCTGACATATTCAGGAATTTTGAAGATATTATTGTCGGAATGATTTGTTTCAGCTTTCCCATTCCCCGTCAAAAACGAATTCTGCTGGGCCCTCCATAAAGATATGACGGTTTTCTTTTTGCCAGCGGATCTGAAGATCTCCTCCATTCAGATGTAAAATGACATCATGATCGCATAAGGCGTTCAGAACAGCTGCAACCAATGTCGCACAGGCTCCTGAACCGCAAGCCATTGTTTCTCCCGCCCCGCGTTCCCATACACGCATTCGGATTTCTTTTCTGTTTATAACTGTTGCAAACTCTACATTCGTTCTTTGCGGAAACATTGGGTGCCGTTCAAGGATCGGACCTATTTCATCTATTTTGACATTTTCAGCATTCTCGGTAAACAATACGCAATGAGGATTCCCCATTCCTACACATGTTACCCGATATTCCTCATTCTTGATATGAATGGGCAGATTGACACAAACATCTTCATTGAACAGAACCGGAATATCTGAAGGCGTCAGGACCGGTTCTCCCATGTCAACATCAACCGTATGAACTTTTCCGTCTGCAATTTTCAATTGTAATGTTTTGATCCCCGCACCTGTTTTGAGGTGTATAATATCTTTATCCGTAAGATGACGATCGAAAACATATTTACCGATACAACGAACTGCATTTCCGCAAATACTGGATTCGCTTCCGTCAGAATTAAACATTCTCATTTCAAAATCCGCTTCGTCGCTGGGAAGGATCAATACAAGGCCGTCACTTCCAACACCAAAGTGTCTGTCGCTGATTTTTCTCGCCAGCAAAGAAGGATTCACAACTTTTTCAATTGAACAGTCCACATATATATAATCGTTTCCCAAACCATGCATTTTTGTGAAGTGCATATATTATTCACCTTTCATACTGATTATTGTACTGAATACTGTGTCGATATGATTGAATCAGGCAAATCTGATGTCTCTTCCGAATCCTGCAGCTGCTCATTCCTGAGCAACCGGTTCAATTCCTTCAGACGTTCTGTTCTGCTTTGTACTCGGTGACCTGTCAATACTTTGCTGCGATACCTGTCAAACAAGGCGCGCACACCCATTGTAACCGGAATTGCTGCCCAAAATCCTGTGGCAGTCATAACGGTAGCACCAATGCCCATCGCAGCCCCTGTTTTTGCGATTCTGTATGCTCCGTCTTTCAGACCTGTTTTCCCTGTTTTTTTGCCAAGAATAACCTTCCCGCCTTCACTGGCGGCAATAATCATGAAAGGAAGAAAACTTGTCACACTTTCGGAAAGTTCCGAAAGAAGGCCTGTCTCCTCCAAAATACCGGAATCCACTGCAATCTCATCCATATAGGTCAATCCGACAGCAATGGTGTCTACTACTGTGTCATGCTGTCGTTTTCGGTATTCCTTTACTATTTCATCATATGATTTCATGAATAGTCTCCTATCATGTTTATAACAGTTTGTTGATTAATGTTACGGCTACCCATGCTGCAGCTGCAATAGAAATTAATAGCGTTAAATCGCGTATTATATTCCGATTCCCTTTTTTTTCTTTTTTTACGGGAGTACTATGCTGTTTTTCCAAAGACGCAAGCCTGTTACGTAATTCTGTTATGGTTCTGTCATGATTCTGATGTTCTTCATCAATCATTTTTTCAAGCAGTTCGATGTGGCTTTCCTGACTTTGAAATCTCTTATCCGTCTGAGTTTCATTTGAATCCATTACATGCCGCAATTTTTGCTGATCCTCACACAGGCCTTCGGCAACAAGCGTCATTTCAGCCGTGAATTCTTCTATCAGTTTTGCGGTATTTTCCCCTTTGACTGCATGTAAAGCATCCGTTATTGTTTTCTTCGGTTTTTCTATCAGATTTTTCCGTTCAGACATTGTGCTTTCACTCCTTATCATCGTTTATATATCAGATTCTGAAGACAAACTTGTCTCCGCGAATGAATTGAAGGCTGTTATGAAGCGGACGGCCTTTCTGATCATATATCACTTCGCGTAATCGTATCACAAGCGTTCCTGGGTCAATATGGAGAAGAGATGCATGATCTTCAGAAATTGGACACATCGCAATTTCGTGTTCAGCCTTGACGGGTATGATTCCGTAGTCTGATAAAATCCTGTACAGGCTTCCGGACAAATCAATATCCTCAAGATAGGCATATGCCAGAGAAAAATGGTTAATCTCCAGGATAACATTTTCCCCATCAGCACTACGGACTCTGACTGTTTCCAGAACCTTAGACCCTTCGGCTAAATTCAAATCTCTGATATCATTTTCATCCGCCATGATCTCTTGAATATGGATCACTTTTGTTCCGGGCGTGGTCCCGTTTTTTTTGCAGGAGTCGTGAAAGCTATGAATATTCCTCATGTCCTGACGTATTTTCGGCACAGATACAAATGTACCTTTTCCCTGCTTCCTTTCAAGAAATCCCGCTGCCGTCAATTCCTGGAGAGCACGTCTGACTGTTACCCGGCTGACCTGATATATGTCTTCAAGCTCATGTTCAGGTGGAATTCTGGTACCGACAACATATACGCCCCGTTCAATATCTGAACGGATTTTCTGCATCAATTGATAGTACAGAGGGCTAGAACTTTCTGATTGCAATGTACTCATAACAACAACCTTTCAATCATGATCATCAGCTCCGGTACTTCCGGATCTCTTTCTGAAGGAATTCCTTCAGATCATCAAGATCATTCTCCGGAAATTCTTGAGATTCCCCGTCGAACCATACTTTCATTGCTCGATCGACCAGATATTTCAATTTATCCGGTAAATACTCCTTCATCCACATTCCTGCTTCATACTTTGAGAGAATCCTCCCGCAGACCTTAAAAGACAGTATTCGGCCAAGGATCAGAATGTTACTTGTCATATACTTGGGATTAAAGCTATGAAAATCATAATCATCTGTTTCCGAACTGATGGCATTCCAGAAATCTTCGTCAGATACTTCTGCAAACACATCGTTGATGTCCTTACCGCACAATACGATCCCACATTGTCTGATTAGTCTGATATAGGAAGTCACATCTGCATCAGGGAAATCATAATCCGTCACATATAGTTCTTTTTCCGGATTCCCGAAGCGTTCAAGATATCGTTCTGTCCAAAAATCACTGTAATGAAAAACACATTTCCCCGGATTTTTCCATTTCCCAGCGTCGTTTTCTGTCACGGCAGACATTTCCAGAGGTCTGGGCGTATTATCAATCGCTATGATATCCTTGGCGATTTCAATTCGTTTTTCCACCGGAATTGGATTTTTCACCACGATCAGCAAATCGATGTCCCCACTGTCCGGATTGAACGCATTCAATGCAATGGAACCATGAAGATATACGCCTGTCAGTTCATCTTGCATGTGGTTCCGCCAAATGGACACCGTTTTTCCGATCTGATCTTGAATTTCGTCCGGAAGGTCATAGTATCCCAGCAGTTCTCCCATGCTCTTCTCCTTTCGCTCGTTCATTCACACCAAAGAATCATTATGATATGTTTTTGTTCATCAATATCCTGTGATTTTCATCCGAATGAACCGTATAGCCATGTCGCAAATAGAAGCAGTATGCACCGTAATTATTCTTTTCAACGTGAAGCATGACATTCGAAATACTGTTTTTCTTTGAGTAATCCTCCGCGACAGCAATCAGTTTTGAACCGATTCCGTGATTCCTGTATTTCACTGTCACTGAGAAATCATCAAGATAGACATAATCTTCGTCTCTGTATACTTCAACAGAAAGAAACGCAGCGATTCCGTATTCATCCTCAGCAACAAAAGCTCTTTCATCTCCGCCTGGAAAGAATCTGTCCAGATAACCGTTCTCGTAACCTCTTGAATCTTTGACAGAATAGATTGAATTCAACATTACAATATAAAGTTCGTTGATTCTGTCCGTATCTTCCGGTTCAGCTTCTCTCAGGACGATCTCCATCAACTGCCTCCTGCATGTATTGATACATTTCAATACAATATAATGATATTATCATTTGAATAAAGAATAATCAAGTATTTCAACAGATATAGCAACATATATACAGTATCCGATTATTTCATCCAGATATCAGCAAGATAATACTACCACTATTCCCGTATGAAAATGATAAGATATGATGAATTTGATTGAAAGGATGTTTATCTGTATGAATAAAGCATGGCTCCGTTCATTTATTCATCCGGTTTCTTCATCAATTACCGATCCGGAGAGTCTTGCTCGTTTTGAACTTTCATCTTCTTTCCGGCCTAATTGGAATATTACACTTCATCCGGAAATGGAAGATTCATACGAGATTAACATTTGTAATAGTCAATATTCACTTTCAGGCGGTCATACCGGAATTCTTTACGGAGCATACGATCTGCTCATTAAACAAACGCTCGGAGCTTTGCCGACGTCAGATACCGTGATCCGTTCATGTCCGGCTTACCCTCTTCGAATGATTGATTGCTGGGACAACATGTCCGGTGATATTGAACGGGGTTATGCCGGACGAAGTCTTTTCTTTGAAAACAACCAAATACATTACGATCCTCATCGCATCAGATTCCTTGGACGTATGCTGGCCAGCGTCGGATTGAATGTCATTTGCATAAATAATGTCAATGTTCATGAACCGGCACAGGAATTGATCGGTTCTTTTCTTCCGCAGGTCGGTGAGATTGCTGCCCTGTTAAGACCGTTTGGAATAAAGCTCATGCTCAGTATTGACTTCAGTCAGCCATTACGAGACGGACTGAATACTGCCGACCCACTGGACGAGCAGGTCCGTTTATGGTGGAAAAAAACCGTTCAGCTTGTATACAGTACAATTCCTGATCTTGCAGGGTTCCTTGTGAAAGCGGACAGCGAAGGACGGCCAGGTCCGTTTACGTATGGCAGGAATCATGCAGACGGCGCAAATATGCTTGCCGAAGCACTCGCTCCCTTTGGGGGATATCTTGTATGGCGCTGTTTTGTTTACAATTGCCGTCAGGACTGGAGGGATACACACACCGACCGCCCCAAAGCTGCCTGGGACCATTATGCATGGCTGGACGGTAAATTCGCAGACAATGTAATCCTCCAGATAAAGCATGGACCTTTTGACTTTCAGGTTCGCGAACCTATTTCACCTCTTCTGCTTGGAATGGAAAAAACAAAAAAGGCGATGGAGCTTCAGCTCACTCAGGAATATACCGGACATCAGATCGATATCTATTCGATGATGCCTATGTGGAAAGAGTTGTTTGATGAACTTCCTTCCAACAAGATTCACAGTATTGCAGCTGTCGGTAATCTTGGACGTGATTCTAACTATACGGGTCACCCGTTCGCTGCTTTAAATCTGTTTGGATTCGGAAAATTTGCCTGGAACCCGGATGAAGATCCTGCGGCCCTCACGGATCAATGGATCCGATTAACCTACGCTTTCTCCCGAAATGAACGCCAAAAATTATGTGATTTGCTGATGGGATCCCGTCGGACTTATGAAAAATATACAGCGCCGCTCGGTCTTGGATGGATGATCACTCCTCACGATCACTATGGTCCCAATCCGTCCGGTTATGAATATGATCTCTGGGGAACGTATCACAAAGCAAACCGTGATGCTGTCGGAATTGACCGAACTGTCAACGGAACCGGATATCTGTCTCAATATCCGGAGGAGCTTCAGCACAAGTATGAGAATCCGGACACATGTCCCGATCTGTATCTATTATTTTTCCACCGGGTTGCATATACAAAAATCATGTCTGACGGTCGGACATTGATCCAACGGATTTATGATGACCATTTTGAGGGTTACGAGGAAACTGAACAAATGTCTGAAACTGTCCGATCCATCCCGTTCCCCGAAGAAGATCAGGAGTTGATCCGGTCCAGAATGGATGCACAATTACAGAATGCGAGAAATTGGCGGGATATCATCAACACTTTCTTTTTCAGGCTCAGCGGTATCCCGGATAATCGCAACCGTAAGATATATGATTAATCAAATGTTTTCTCAGCCTGAAAGTTATCATGATTTACAGATCCTGACAAATTAATCCTGGGATCCTTTCAAGCATCTCATTATTTGCAACAACACAAACTGCTCCGGATTCCGCAAACTCATTCAGGCATTCGCAGGCTTCGACCAGTTTATTCGCGTCTGCGTTAAGAATGTCCATGCGTATTTTTGCATACTTATCTTTCGTCATTCCATTGATATAGAAATTATCCGCAACATTACCCTTCTGTCTGGTTGAAAGAAGAGGATCAAGATCGTTCAATGTCGATATGATATAATTATCCAGTTTTTCATTCCCGCGAGCAAATTCACGAACAAAATCAGCTGCATCCGCTGCCGCATGGAGGGCTTTTTCCGGAGACGGATCCCGGAATGAATAAGTAAAAATGTTTCCGGACAGATCGATCTGAAAGCCGGCTCCATATGCACCGCCCTGTACCCTGACACGATTCCACATAAAGCTCAGGGACAGAATGTTGGAAAGCAAAAGCCAGGATCCGTCAAATGTTTTTCCGATACGGTCAAGTCGATATCCGCGAACCGCATATCCGATTTGTGCAGGAACTCTCCAACCGGTACAGAGAGGTGTATCCAGTTCATAATGTACACTTTCAGGAACACAGTTCCCTTCCCGGAACATTGAAACAAGCCCGTTAAGATCAGGGAGATCATCAGACGATACAGAAATAAGCATCCTCTTTTTACATATGGATTCATCCAGAACATATTGAGAAACACGTAAAAATTCAGGTAATACTTTCTCGGGATTTTCAGCAAATTCATGATTAAACCTGACTGCTATATCCCCTTCAAGCGCTCTCAGCGCTGCGCCGTCTGAAGAATAATGCGAAAGAACATTTCTCATTCCGACAGCATGACCGGCAGATACGATTTTTTGACGTAATCCGATTTCATTTTGACGGATATACTCAATGATCCTGTCTTTCTGAGATAATTTTGTTGAAGTTAGAATTTCCGTAATCAATCCGACTGCTGCAGGCAGATTCTCACGAAGCACGCTCGCAAATGCAACCAACTGAGGTTTACATTTGCTGTTGTCATAACCCGGAGACCTCACCTGAACGGTAAATCCAAGTCTTCCGACATGCTTTTTAATTTCCCGCTGAAGTGAGTACGCATCATGCTTTTCTGTATCCAGATGCCCTAACACACCTGATAGCAATCCGACTTTTGTCAAATCTTCAAGTGAGATATCCGTAAGTGCAAAAAAAACTTTCAAGTGGACAATTCCTCCGCAGGCAAGCGGATGATACAGGATCTGAACGTCTTGCACCGTGAAGGTTTCTGTTTCTGTCCAAACCACTTCATGATTGATGTCATCTCTGTTCAGAGTCGGAAGCATTGCCAGATTTTCTTCACTGTCAGGGCTAGATTGCCAATCATTTAACTCTTCCATGAGATGGTTATTCATTGTGATTTTCTGTGAGTCCCAGGAAGAAATGACCATGTGGATCTTCTCTGTTTCTTTCTGACGAAGCTCGTCACCTTTTGTACTGGAAGGTCTGACATGCAGAATGCATTCATTTCCGTTTCTAGAAAAAATAGTATTAGCCAGATCGTCTATTCTTCCGTCATCCAGCATTTTTCTCAGTTCAGCAAGTTCATTATTATTTTCCAACGCGTAAAGAGGATCTCCGCCGTAAAGCCAGGATTCCATACTTCTGATACATCTGTTGATGCCGTTCGGATCCTCGTCTTCTTTTATATTGAAAGCAAACCGGTTCAATGATGCTTCCAGATCATCTCTGTTAAGTCCGGTTTTTTTCAGTTGATCTCCGAATGAATCCAATAATTCAATTATCTCTTTTTCTTTTCCGTCAGTGATGTTTTCAGCATGAAATGTGAACCATGACTGCAGACAGGTATCGTCCACAGTCAAAGAAAAATCCTGTGCAAGATTATTCTCAAGAATCATTCGGGTCAGCGGTGCATCATTGTTTCCAGTCAGAACATCACAAATCAGATATGCTGCCATGTTCATTGTTTTGTCACGCCAGTCACCAAGTAAACGGCTTATTGTCAGATGTCCTTTGTTTTCATGACTTTCATCGGCTCCCAACTCAAATTCAAGATCCATTTCAGATCCCTTTGGTGCTTGATAAATAAATGAAGGAAGCTCATCTGTACTGTCAAATCCGCTGATGCTAGAATCGATCATGGAGAGAAGTTTTTCTATCGGTGCATTCCCTTCAATATAGATTCTTGCATTTCCGGGATGGTAGAATCTTTTATAGGTATCAATGAATTGTTCATATGTAAGATCTGTTATATATTCCGGATCGCCTCCGGAAATGAATCCGTACCCGGTATCAGGAAACAGCTGGCACATCGTTTTCTCGCTGATCAGATTATCCGGATTGCTGAGTGCGCCCTTCATTTCATTGAAAACCACACCTTTATAAATGTACCCATCCTCAGGGGTTTCTTCAATGTGCCATCCTTCCTGCATAAAGATCCGCGGATCTGTCAGGATAGCCGGATGAAATACCGCGTCCAGATATACAGAAGCAAGATTCAGCAGGTCTTTATCGTTTCTGCTTGCAACAGGATACATCGTCATATCGGCAAAAGTCATAGCGTTCAGAAAAGTATTCATACTGCTTTTCAGAAGTTCAACAAAAGGCTCTTTTACCGGATATTTTTCACTTCCGCACAGAACGCTGTGTTCCAGAATATGAAATACACCGGTATGATTTTCCGGAATTGTCCTGAAAGCTACGGAAAATACTTTGTTTTCAGCGCCGTTATTCAAAAAGAAAACTTCAGCGCCGGTTTTTATATGCTTCAGATAAACGCACTGTCCGTTTAATTCTTTACTGTCCCGAACACGCTGAACTGTAAAACCGGATATGGAATCATTATTGGTCCAGTTCATATGTACCCTCCGTCTTATGTAATACATTCATTGTATCCGAACAGAAGAGGTTGTCAAGAATCTGTAAAAGCAGGATTGCGAAAGTTTTCGTTGTATTTTACATATATGGCAATGTTATTGGGATTGTTCATTTTATCGTGAGGAAGTGATCCGTTTGACGGTTCGGGAACGCCTTGAGCAGAATGAATACCTGCTTCTTTCTCCGTATGCGTTTCATTCTGCAGAATCCGCAGGAAGAGCAGTCTCTGTTTCCGAATGTGATTTGCGTACATGTTTCCAGCGAGACCGGGACCGTATTATTCACAGCAAATCGTTTCGCCGGCTTAAATTTAAAACACAGGTTTTCCTTTCACCCGAAGGCGATCATTACCGCACCCGATTAACACATACACTGGAAGTGGCTCAGGTAGCCCGTACAATCGCACGTGCACTGCGGTTGAACGAGGACCTGACTGAAGCTATTGCTCTCGGACATGATTTGGGTCATACGCCATACGGTCATATTGGAGAGCGTACTCTGGATCATTTACTGGATGTCGGTTTCCGTCATAATGAGCAAAGTCTTCGTGTAGTTGAACTACTCGAAAATGACGGAAACGGTCTGAACCTGACCAAAGAAGTACGCGATGGCATTCTGACGCATTCCGGTTCTTCTCTTCCTTTGTCGCTGGAAGCCGATTGTGTACGTCGTGCTGACCGTATCGCATATTTGAACCACGATTTGGATGATGCACTGCGCGCAGGAATTCTGAAACCTTTTGAGCTTCCGGAAGATTGCCTGAAAGTATTGGGACACACGCATGGCCAACGCATCAATACAATGATATCGGATATTGTCTGCTCCAGTGAAGGTAAACCGTCCCTGTCAATGAGTCCCTCAATCG
>CALCUD010000006.1 GCA_937906775.1 uncultured Clostridia bacterium | reverse complement strand
CAAGCTGGACGCGTACTTCGCGCGGTTGGAGGATAGAAAGGCGAAGTAAGCGCAGGTGTCATTGGGGATTATCCCCACGGACACGGTTCATTCCGCGATGACGCCGGCATAGTCGAGTTACCGCGTTATCGCCCGCAAATCGTTGATTTTCCTATGTTGCAAGAGAACCGTCCGGCGCAACGCTATGGCTTCACGGTACGCTCATGTGTATCCGGAGTGTGTTTTCTCTGTAGATGAGTTTCTGACCGGAGAGAATATATGATGAGTTGCCATTGAGATTTGTCTCTGGCATAATTGCATAATGCGCTGAGAGAATGTCAATACGAAAGCAAAAAAGTGAATGGGTTGTTTACAAAAAGAAAAGCATTATATTAAAATGTAATATGAAAGGCAAACTGCCAATATGTAAAATCATTAACGGCCATGAGAATAATCCATACTTTATTATTGAGGAGGCACAATAATATGAAAAAGAAGTTTTTATTCATAAGTATTTTGATTGCATTAATCAGTTTAACCCTAGGGATTGCTTATGCAAATTGTGCTATTACAGAGGGAAATCTTACATATATTACAGTATCATCTCCCGAACATGCATATGTACAAACCTGTGATAAATCCGCAACGAACGTAGTCATCGCATCTGAGGTGGATGGTTATCCAGTAACGGCGATTGAATGTAATGCATTTGCTAATTGCAGTAACTTGACGAGCGTGACAATCCCGAACACTATAAACTTCATCGGATGGCACGCATTCGAAAATTGCTGCAAACTGCAAAGCATAACACTTCCCAGCAGCATTACGGAGCTTGGATGGGGCGTGTTTTCTGGTTGCAATAGTCTGAAAAGCATATCTATCCCAACCCAAATAACAAGTATTGGAGAGTATATGTTCTCCGGATGCAGTAGCCTGACAAATGTGACAATTCCTAATAATATTACAAGCATCGGAATGGGTGCATTCTGGGATTGCACTAATTTGAAAAGTATTTCAATCCCGACCAGCATAATAAACATAGGTGATTTGGCATTCCTAAACTGCAATAGTCTAAAAGGCATCTCCGTAAAGGCAGGTACTACATTAGCTAAATTATTAATAAAAGCTTCATGGAATAAATGTTTTTCACCATCATATCCGGATCTTCTCTGGTGTGAAACAGACGACGGATTAACAATCACCGGTTTTTCAAACTCTGGATTGACAAAAGTCAGTATTCCGGATCAGATTGACGGCGTAAAAGTTGTCGCTATAGAAGGTTCCACATTTTGGGGTTGCGAAAATTTGAAAAGTGTTTCTACACAAGCCGGTACTGTCGTATCAAAGGCCTTGTACAAATCAGGCTGGAATAAATGTGTTTCTTCATCATGTCCGGATTTACTCTGGTATGAAACTGACGATGGATTGTTTATCAATGGTAGTATAAATACCAATGTATCTAGTGTCGTGATTCCGGATCAGATAGACGGAGTGAAGGTCATTGGAATAGCCAGTTATGCATTCTATGATAATACCAAAATTACAAACGTGACGATCCCGAGCAGTATAATGAGCATTGGCTCAGAAGCTTTCGCTAATTGCAGCAGCCTGACGAATATTACGATTCCAAACAATATTTCAAGCATTGAATGGGGCGTATTCAGGAATTGCAAAAGCTTGAAAAGTATCTCGATAAAAGCCGGTACTGATACAGCAAAAGCATTAAAAGACTCCGGTTGTGATTGCGTTTCACCATCCTGTCCTGATCTACTTTGGTATGAAACAGATGAGGGGCTAACAATCCAGGGATTAACAAATCCCAGTATGACGCATGTTACAGTACCGGATAAGATAGATGGTATAAAGATAATCAAAATCAATACACTGAATGGGGCCTTCGTCTGTACTTACACCGGAGCATATGCCGCCGGATGGAAGGATCAAGCTCTCCTGCTGGATAATCTTCCCTCTGGAACATTCGGCAATTTGAAATGGAATATTAACAAAGATTTGATTTTGACAATATCTGGGTCAGGTAAAATGACTTCTAACAGTTCCGAAGCGCCATGGCGGAAATACAGTAAAGGAATCGAAAAGATCGTAATTGAACAGGGAGCCACCACAATCGGAAACAACGCGTTTTCGGACTTCAGTCATTTACGGAATATTGTAGTTCCGGACAGTATCACTGATATTGGGAGTAGTGCATTCAACTACTGCACTGCTCTGACAAACGTAACCATTCCAGACAGTGTAACAAACATTGGTTGGGGCGCATTCAACCGGTGCAGCAATCTGACAAGTGTTAAATTACCAAAGAATCTGACATGTATTGTGTCCAGTTTATTCAACGGCTGTACTCATTTATCCAATGTTAAGCTTCCGAACAAAATCACAAGTATAAATGATTGTGCATTTTCGGAATGTTCAGGATTAACCGATATCTCCATTCCAGAAGGTGTATCATTTGTCGGTAGCTCTGCATTTAATGGTTGTACCGGACTCAAGACAGTGGAGATCCCTACAACCGTGACTTCTATCGAGAGTTATGCATTCTATGGCTGTAGCGGGTTGGAGACAATCACGATTCCGAGCAGTGTGGAAAACATTGGTTCCTCTGCAATCCCAGGTACAGCGACGATCCTATGTAATAAAGGATCCTACGCGGCGACCTGGGCCAAAGAAAACGGATATGCCTTCCAATATCTGGAGAATATCCCGATTACCGCGATCATCCTGAACAAAACTGAAAAGACGCTTACTATCACCACCAAGAAAAAGAACCCGACATATCAGCTGTCCGTCAAGGGGGTCGAGCCCGAAGGCGCAACAGTCCCGAAGGTCAAATGGTCCAGCGATAACAAGAAAGTCGCTACGGTCGACAAGAACGGTCTGGTGAAAGCAATCAAGCCCGGCGAAGCTACGATCACCGCGAAAGCAACAGACGGTTCCGGTATCAAAGCGATCTGCAAGATCACGGTGGAAAATCAAAAAGTAAAATCCTTCACCGTAGTGCAGAAAGGAAAATCCAAGACCCTGAAGGGCAAGACCGTTACCCTGAAAAAGGGAAAGACGCTGAAACTTCAGATCAAGAGTCTGAAACCCTCCACAGCGATCAACAAGAACATCACCTACAAGAGCAGCGATAAAAAGATCGCAACCGTCAGCAAACTCGGCGTGATCAAAGCGATCAAAAAAGGCACCGTGACGATCACTGTGCAGAGCAAGGACAAGGGATACAAGGTCACTTTCAAAGTGAAGGTCAAATAAGGCTGTTGTGTCAGGAACCAGGAAAATAAAACAAAGGAGGCTCCCGGTATGAAAAAAATAATGATTCTGTTGATAACAGTGATCCTGCTGTTCCTGTTCACCGCACCGTCTTTTGCGGTCGATTATTCCAGCGAGATTTCTTCTGTCATGTCAAGCTTTACCCTGAATAATTACAGTTGCAAAAGCGCGGTTCAGCAACAAGTCAATGGAACCTACCGAACTGTTGAATTGCTTGAAATTATCGCGAAAGAAGTTGACCGCGGCGGAAAATACAGTTCCCAAATCAGCTCAATCATGAGTAGCTATACCTTAAATAACTATAGTTGTAAAAGCGCGGTTCAGCAAGCAGTCAACGGGTATTACCGCAGTGTCGAACTGCTTGAGATTATTGCCAGAGCCTTGGATACAAAAGGTGGATATTCATCTGAAATCTCATCTGTGATGAGTAACTTCACGTTGAATAACTATAGTTGTAAAAGCGCACCGCAACAGCAGGTAAACGGTGCTTACCGAATGTTTGATCTTCTGGAGATCATCGCAAAAATTGTTGACAACAGCAAGAAATATTCTTCTGACATAAGTAGTGTTTCCTCCAGTTTTATACTGAACAATTACAGCTGTGACAGTGCGCCTCAACAGGAAGTTAACGGAGTATACCGGTGCGTGGAAATGCTCAATATTGTTGCCAGCGCATTGGATACCAGAGGATTCTATTCATCCTCTGTTTCCTCTGTTATGAGCAGCTACACCTTGAATAACTACAGTTGTAAAAGTGCCGTTCAGCAAGCTGTTAACGGCTGTTACCGAATCGTTGAGATGCTCGAAATAATCGCCAAAGTCCTCAATTAAGTATAAAATGCACCTGATGAACACGCAGGTGCATTTTACGTATAACACTCTGATATCCATAGAACACAAACACACTTTACTCATTCCCGTACAAAAGAATAAATCCCTGTATGCTGCAGAAAATGGATATTCACGTGTGTCATTGGGGACTGTCTCCGCGACACACGGCTTCCACAAACATCGGTTTGGTATCGGTTCGTGATACGATTGAAACACCGTGATGACTCCGGTTCACTCCGCGTGATGGCCTGCGGCGACGCTGGCATAGCCGTCTTACCGCGGTATCGCCCGCAAACCGTTGATTTTCCTATGCTGTGGGAGAACCGTCCCGGCGTAACGCGGAATTACATTATTCTCAAACTAGCCGTTTTGTTGCCCGGACGGAAGCCCCGTTTGAGTCCCCTACGGAATTACACTATTCTCAAACCTCAAATTCCAAATTTCGGATTCAACTTCCAAACGATCCGTCCGGAAATAACAGCCTACATACCGCATGAATTCGAAAAGCAGGGGATATACTTAAGCATAACCATCTATACCCATTCAGTCAACCAATTTCACACAGATCCATATCAATGATCCATCGATTCTCCGGCAAAAGAATTTCACCTGCCTTGCTCTCAATCATCAGCAAGTGCAATCCCTTGGAAAGAACCGACTGCATCAAAAGAGTTGCTTCAGAATCTGATAGAAAACTTCGAAGATTCAATGTAATGAATAACTTATCCCAATCAAATTCCCGTACAAGTTCCATGTAATCCAAAAGATTCTCTGCCAATGTTGACGATTCCGTACGGATCTCGATCCCCGCGCTGCGGATCAGCATTGGCGCTGACACTTTGGTGAACACAATATCCGCGCTACAGTTAAATGATAGATCCAATAAGTAATTCTCTATACGGCTCAGAATATTACATGTCTGTTCATAATGTTCCGCGGATATCGCTTCTTTCTCCAATACGGATGATATCCTGGAAATTATAGTTTTTCTGTTCAAATCAAACGGAAAAAACGAATCCAACAATTCAACACTTTTTGAAATGCTGACAGGATGATCATTATCCGATACAATGATCGTGCCATCCAGTGACCTCAATTGATTACTGAGATCCTTCAAAAAAGAGCATAGAAAAGTCGGATTTTCAATGATCAAAGTGTTGACTTTTCCGCATTCCGTATCAAACACTCTGGTGATCTCCGGATGTGTCAGTTTCAAAAGATCACCAGCCTTTCATCCGAATCCAGAATCTCGCTGTGATACTCCCCGATGATATATTCCATATTCGCAAACTGTTTTTCCGTAACCATCAGGGTCGTAACAATTCCCTGCTTTGGTTTTTCCTTCCTGATAGCAGTCATTGCCGTAAGTTCCATCGACGGTGAAAGCAACAAACGCGAATAAACAGATTGCTGCAGCATGGAAAAGCCGTTCCGGATCAGCGCGTTTCGGAAATGCCGATAATCTCTGCGCTGTTCAGAGGTTTCGACCGGAAGATCAAACATAACCAGCATTCGCATAAATCTGTAACTCATACTTTCCTCAATTATTCTTCTGTCAGGGACTCCCAATCGGGAAATGTGATCCATTCCAGGTTTTGCTCATTCATTGCGTCAAAAAAACGCTTCGTATAGATTTTGATCGCGTTCAATACTGTCTGCTCCCGATTCAATATACTCACTTTCATATGCATGCACTGCCAGAGAAGGCGTTTTTCATCCGATCCGAATTGCTTTGGTTCCATGATACAAACCTGCCGATCGATCAATCCGCGAAAAGGTTCAATGATATCGCAACTCAGATTGAAATGATTGAACATATTATCATGGAAGATCCCGATCTGCGTCAGATAGCCATTCAACGCGATCTCCCGATTAAACGCAGAAAGTAAAATGGCGTATCCATAATTCAGTGCCGCGTTAATGGGTGTATCTGCTCCCCGGGTAAATCTCATGCCAAACAACGCGTTGAAATATACTTTCGCGGCATGTCCTTCCCGGTTTGTCGCGTCACCGGGCGTAACCTGATCGATATAGGAAAAGAGCAACGAAGTTTCCCTTGTTTTTTGTTTCTCAGACAAAAGCAATGCCTGATTGGCGATTTTTTGACGAACGATCTTTTGCCAGACTTGATCCTTCAACGTAGTGGACCACTGAATCTGTTTCCGGATCTTGTCTGAACTGTCATGACTTCCGTGATAAGGAACCAGTTCCGCTACCGGCGACCGTTTTGTATCGCAGAAAATCACTTTGATCTTTTTTTCGGTAAGAGCCTCCATCAGGCATCCTGTAAATGATACAGCCGGATTTTCGATCATTAGAACTGCAATTTCATCCAGATAGATTTTTTTCAGCTCCTCCGCCCGGATCACAAGATATCCCATCTTGTAATCCAGCTTGCATCGGGATGAAATGATGACCGTTCTCCAGCTCATAACAGGGTCAGCAGATTTTCACTTCTGGTTTCCCAGATTCCGGAAACAGAACTGTCTACAATCCGGACATCAGAATACATTTTCTTCCAGTTGGATATAAGCGAACTAAAATTCACAGTAGCCGCTGCCTTACCCGCGCCGCCAATAGGTTGCATATCAATTCCCGCTGATATACGGCCAAAAACGCCGTGAATATTGATCAATGTTTTTGCCTGTTCCGGTACAGACAAACCAATAAATGCTTCCCGCCCTTTTTCCAGAATACTTAAAGGGTTATTATTTCTATATCTGAATACCGTATCCTTCAGTTTATGAATATAAAGGTCATATAAGTTCAGGTTCTCTTCAGCGTTCACTTTATCATATTTTTCATTGAAGATATATCCCGGGGCTTTTTTCATTTTCTCCGTCAAGCTTTCCAGTCGTTTCAGATAATTCTGCATTTTCATATCACTGGAAAAGGGCACAAAAGGTGTAAACACCAAACATTTCCCACCGCTTCCCGATCCTGCAATACAAGCTCTGAAGCCGTCCAGTTCAAGCACCGTATTGATTTTCAAAACGCGCAGACCCAAAGGGAAAGATACTTCATCCGGCACTTTACCCAGGATCTGGAATATACGGTATTTCGCATATTCTTCAAATTTCACTTCCGATGTCAAAGCTGCATCCGCATTGATCTGCTGTACCGGCAGAATCATCATATCGGATTTTTTGCCCGCTTTAAATTTCACAGGTACAAAGAAAGAAACACCCGGTTTGTTATATCCACCGTATTTTGCGGACGGCAAATCCTGCTTCCGCGGCACAAGATCATTCGCCGCTCTGACAGGCATCTGATCAAACAAACCGCCTTTCCGTACAAAAGCGTAACAGGTCATATGAGCATTATTTAATGCCACAGTTTTCTTTGCCTTGGCCAGCATCGTCTCCCCGTCCCAAACAGTCTTCCCGCCGCATTTGACTTCATGCGTGAAGATTGTTCTTGTCTTGACGCTGTATTCCTGATCCAGTGAGAACCATTTTCTGCTGAAACGCATATGATACACATTGCCGGTAACAATGTTCAGATAAGCGTCCTTCGCGTGATGAAGATCATTGAACACACGTGATTTCAAAAGATCGAATTCCTGTCTGAATTCAGAAGTCAGGCGTGCTTTGGTATAGACGATCTCAGTGGTATCTCCGTAGTATTCATTCAGTAATTCGGCGACCGCTTTGACCGATTGGGATGTCTGTGTCAGCTGTCGGTTAATAAAATCCATTTTTTCATCATCGGTGAACGGGGTATTCCGGGTCAGCCGGTGATACTTTTCATCGGTGATCATGCCATTGTTATGGAGCAACGTCCAGAAATCGTGCATTTGATGCCGGACAGCAGCCGCGATCGGATAAGCATTGCTCTTTTGACCGTTGTTTTCGGAATACACAAGGACCTTATTATTCAGCGGGCTGTCATCCGTAACATAGCTTTGCGGATAGATATGATCGATATTATACAAATTGGATTTGATCTGGGATAACTCGATTGCTTTTCCGGTATACATGCATTTGCCCATCTGCATGAAATAGAGGAAATAGGCGTCGCTCCGGAGCATATTGTCCGCTTCCGCGCCCAATCCGGTCAATTGTTCCTCCAGAATGCGGATATCTTCATTCCTGAACTTTGAATACAATTCCAGAATCTGCTCTTTACGGGATTTGGTCCGCTTGTTCTTCTGGTCTGCAGAAGCGCCGCGCGTGACCTCGACAAAGATTCTTTCCGGCGGAGCACCGACGGCCTTAACGATCTCCCGGGTGATCTTCAGCGCCTGAATGATCGGGCGTTTTACCGCGTTGGAGATCCACATTTCGTTCAGACGTTCATCCAGCCTCATCGGATGAAGACTGCGGAAATCATCCTGCTCCTCCTTGATACTGTCTTTGAATGTGAACTTTTCGGACATCAGCTCCATAAAGTTCAGATTCGTTTCCCACATAGCCCGGATGACCGTTGTGATTTCACCGGTCGCTTTATCGCAGCCTTCCAGTTCTGCGAGCAGTTTCCGGGAAAGACGTCCAAAGTCCCTGTAATTGATCCGGGCAATGTAGTCGATATCCTGCTGTGACAAAACCGGATAATTGACAGAAAGCCATCTTTTCAGCCGAGGTTTGTCTTCCGTACAAGTCAGATGTTCGATGATATTCTCGATCTGCTCCTCGTTTAAAATACCGGAAGCCATGAAGGGCCGGAAATCGAAATACGGTTTCAAATCCGATTTGACCTGCTCATCGATCCCGGACAGGCTCTGCCCTTTTTCCATGATCCCGTTGCAAAGCATATAATCCTTCAGACATTTCATGGACGGTTTCCGGTATTTCAGGAACACATTCTCATAAATCGCCTGTTTTTGTTCAACAGAGATCGGTATGCCGTCCACTTTCATGTTATTGATCTCATTCAAAACCGTGAAACGGTGATAAAGCAGGGATTCTTTCGGAAGGACCGTCTCGGAGGGAAGATAGGTACAGGTATTGAGCATAAGGTTGCAAAGGATTCGGGTTCGGCAGTATGTGCCCGTGAA
>CALCUD010000005.1 GCA_937906775.1 uncultured Clostridia bacterium | reverse complement strand
CGCTGTGTGCCGCAACAGTAAGTGTTTCAGGGCTGATCTGGAAGGATTTAATTTCATATCCGGACGCAACCTTTCCGGCAGTCGTGATCATGTCCGTTAAATCGAATGTCTTTGTTGGCATAATCATTTGTTCAACAATAACCGTATCTACCGGAACATTATCGTATGAGATTTCAAGCAAATCACTGCTGACTTCATCTCCGGCTCTGTTAAAGAGACGAAGCGGTAAAGAAATCAGACTGCTTCCTTCTGTCCATTCAAGCTCATCCGGGTCAAGAAAAACTTTACCCCGGGTAATGGAATTTACAAGCGATTTCGGTCCGTTCACCGTAATCAGAGGAAGATCAACGGAAGGAGTTGACATATACCAGCCTGTCGGCGTCTGTCCGGTAACTGATACAGATACAGGAATGCGATATCTCACGGTATACTCTTCAACCTGAACATTCACTGTTGCCGGATTGATGGAAGTAACACGTCCGTATGTATTTGATACACTGCTGAGAATTTTCAGTTCCTGTTCGCCTGTTCCGTTTATTTTGCTTAAATCCAGCCTGACATTGTAGGCAGAAGGATCCGCGTTTTCATACTGATGTTGCGGAACCGCGGCCGTAATTCCTACTTCATTCAGAATATTGTCCAGATCGCTGATCACAATAAATCCGTTTCTTTTGGCAGAATCAGTACCCGTAATATTTACAGGCACGTTGAAGAAGGATTTATCGCGGGTAAGAGATTCATCCTGAGATATCAATCCGGCCCATAGAATCACACTGATTGCAATGGCCGTCAGCTTGAGCCAGCCATTGTGGAGAAAAAGATGTTTAATAGCCGGAATAATCTTTTCAGAAATCCCGACGGAGGAATTTTGCCCTTTATTGTTCCTGAGCATTGGACTCCTCCTTATTTTTAAGAAGATTTCGGAAGAACGCAATAACAGATGACGGCTCTTTGGTATAGATTTCTGTCAATACTTTTCGCAAACCTTCCGCCGTCATCGGACGGGTTATCTGTCCGCCCCTGGCCATTGACATGATCCCTGTTTCCTCCGATACGATCAAAACAATGGCATCAGTATTTTCACTCAGTCCCAACCCGGCGCGATGTCTTGTTCCGAGAGCTCGCGAAATACCGCTTGCTTCTGTCAGAGGTAAAATACAAGCCGCCGCTGTGATCCGCTCCTCACGGATAATGACAGCACCGTCATGTAAAGGGGTATTCGGTTCAAAAATATTTTCCAGCAGAGGTGCCGAAATCTCTGCATCCAGTGCAGTTCCTGTCTGGATCCATTCCTGTAAGCCTGTTTTTTGTTCAAAGGCAATCAGAGCCCCTACTCTGCGCTGACTTAGATCCAGCATGGTCTGAACGATTTCGGAAATAATGAGATTACTGTCATTGTCGGAGTTCTTGCGGGTGGATTTATTGAACAACGGGCTCCTGCCCATTTGTTCCAGCGCTTTACGCAATTCCGGTTGAAACAGAATGATCAAAAAAAGTGCGCCGTTATTAAGGATGGCCATCATGAGCCAGTTCACGCTGGTCAAACCGAGAATGCTGCTCAGGAGAGCAATAATCAAAAACAACAGAAGACCTTTCAGAAGGGCGCTGCCACGTGTACGCCTTGTCAGTACAAGCAATTCATACAGAATTACTGCGACGATCAAAATATCGATGATATCCGGAATTCCCAGCCGATGTGTCAGATTCCATCCCATGTTTTTCAACGTGGTTATCAGATTCACGGGAATCCCTCCTTTTACAATATTTTAAAGTCGCTTCCTCCTGAAACCTGTTCATTATACCATAGATTCCGGAAAAATTGGAAGTGTAATTTGATTGATTCTTAACAAAAACGAAACATTTTTCAAAAAAAGTCAGGGATCAATCCCTGACTTCTGTTAACTGTACCGTTGCATTTCGGAAGTTACCGTTGTGAGACATCAAACGGAATACCTTCCGCCTTGGGTGCACGGGAGGATTTGGATGTAAAGGCAAGAACCACCAGCGAGATAATGTACGGAAGCATATTATATACATTGGACGGAAGATTTAACGCGCTCAGGAAATCAAATCCGGTGTACACATTGCTGAGGCTTCTGAACAGCCCGAAAAGCAGAGCAGTTACGGCAATCCGGATCGGATGCCACTGCCCGAAGATCATAACAGCCAGCGCAAGGAATCCGAAGCCTGCAACACCATTTTCAAATTTCCATATGCTGACGCCCGCAGTAATATAAACAAGGCCACCAAGACCGCCGAGAACACCGGAAATCAGCACTCCGGCATATCTCATTTTTTTGACATTAATCCCGACAGAATTTGCAGCCTGAGGATGTTCACCGCAGCTCTGGAGTCTGAGCCCGAATTTGGTTTTGTATAAAATGACATAGCAGATAATAAGAAGAACAAATGCGATCAGCATAAACCAGTTGAATTCAAAGCCGTTAATATTGACAATAAAAGCTTTTTTCGCATTAACATAGGATATTTCGGATGAAACGTTATCAGGATTCTCTGCAGTGTTGATTGCTTTCACAATCACTGTCGCTGCCGCCGTACCGAGAAGATTCATAGCGGTTCCGACAAGAGTCTGATCCGCTTTAAAGTTGATTGCCGCAACAGCAAGGAGAAGAGAATAAATCAGTCCGATGACCATCGAGGCGATAACACAGGTTACGATCATTACGATTGCCGATGTTCCGTCCGGAAGATATTTCATCATCAGTGCTCCGCCAAGAGCGCCGAAAACCATAATCCCTTCGAGGCCGATGTTGATAACGCCGCTATGTTCGGAAAAACATCCGCCAAGTGCCACAAGCAACAGTACCGAGGCAAAGATCAACATATATTGGATCAAAAGAATCATAGATCAGTCAGCCTCCTTTACGTTTTTTTTATCAGCCGCTGATTCGATCGGTTTTCTGACATGTTTTTTCATGACCGTGCGGAAGAACAGTACAAAGCCGCAAAGGTAAATGATGACGGAAGAAATGAAGTCCGAAATCTGGCTACAATACATGGTTTTGTCCACATAAGTACCGCCTGCGGTAATATGCTGAATGAAATAGGATGAGAAAATACTTCCGACGGGACTGAGTCCGCCAAGGAAAGCCGCGGCGATTCCGTTGAAACCCATGCCGGGAATTGAGCTTTGTGTACAGCTCCATTCTTCAAAACCGGTCAGATAAAGCATTGCCGCTCCGAGTCCCGCCAGCGCTCCGGAAATACACATTGCCAGAATTGTGTTTGTTTTTTCACGCATACCGCAATACTTGGCCGCATTCTTGTTGAGACCGGTCGCGCGGAGTTCGTATCCGAGTTTCGTCCGGTTAATGATCAGCCAGATCAGTACAGAAATAACGATCGCCAGAGGAATAGCCAGAGAAACATATTTGTCATTGCTGAAGAGTTTCTCCAGACCAAGAGAAGGCAGTTTGGCGGAAGGGTTAACATTGTTGATTTTTAATGTATAAGGACTGGCCGGATCCTTGACAGCAGAAAGAAGCATATTGACCAGATACAATCCGATCCAGTTCAGCATGATACATGAAATAACTTCATTTACATTCAGGAAAGCTTTTAAAATACCGGAGATGCATCCCCAGAGAGCTCCGACAACCATGGCCAGAAGCAGGCAGAACCACCATGGCATTCCCCATGCTAAAGCAGCGTACAGACTTGCACCGGCTCCGACTACATACTGACCGGCCGCTCCGATATTGAACAAGCCGACCTTATAAGCGAACAGAATGCTCAGGCTGCACATAAGCAAAGGCGCAGTTTTGACAAGCGTCTGCCCGAAATATTTGGATTGTGCGGCAGGGCTGCTTCTGACAAAAAAGTTCTCAATAATGGAAAGGATAGCTTCCGTCGCGCCTTTAGGATTGATGATAAGTAATGCGATATAACCGATAAGCAGTCCTACAATGATACAGAGGAAAGAAGCAAGCAGCATCTGGATCGCATTATTCTCAAGAAGAGAAGATTTACGTTGCTTTTCCATCGTTTCATTGCTCCTTTCCCGTCAGATTCATGCGTTTTGCGCCCGCCATGTACAAGCCCATTTCTTCAGCCGTAGTTTCTTCAGGTTTCAGCTCAGCCACGATTTCTCCTTCGTACATCACCAGAATCCGATCGGAAATATCCATGACTTCATCCATTTCAAGGCTAACCAGAAGAACAGCCTTTCCTGCATCTCGTTGAGCTATAATCTGTTTATGTACGCCCTCTATGGCGCCAACATCCAGCCCGCGTGTCGGTTGTACGGCGACCAGTAACGTAGGATCCTTTTCGATTTCACGTGCAATGATCGCTTTCTGCTGGTTACCTCCGGACATGCTTCTTGCTATGGTAATGGGTCCCTGACCGCTCCGGATGTCGTTTTCTCCGATCAGTTTTTCTGCAAATGTACGGATATTTTTACGCCGGAGGAATGAATTCTTACAGAATTCAGGTTCAAAGTACCGTTGCAGAACCAGATTATCTTCCAGCGAATAGTCCAGAACCAATCCGTGTTTATGACGGTCTTCCGGAATATGACTCATGCCCATGAGAGATTTCTTTCTGATGGGCGTCTTTGTAATGTCTTTTCCCTGGAAAATAATCTTTCCGCCTGTTACCGGGTCGAGTCCTGTTATACCGTGAACAAATTCAGTCTGACCGTTTCCGTCGATTCCTGCAATACATACAATTTCTCCCTTGCGGACCTTAAGAGAGACATTTTTCACAGCGTGCTTCTTGCTTGTTTTGGATGCCATCGTCAGATTCTGTACTTCAAGAACGGTTTCACCCGGTTCGCATGGAGTTTTGTCCACATGGAACGATACATTTCTGCCGACCATCATGGCGGAAAGTTCATTCACCGTTGTTTGTGAAGTTTCAACTGTGCCGATGTATTTCCCTTTTCTCAGAACGGAGCATCGGTCGGAAACCGCCATGATCTCAGCGAGCTTATGGCTGATGAAAAGAATGGATTTCCCTTCAGCTGCCAGATTTTTCATAATGTGCATCAACTCAGTTATTTCCTGAGGCGTCAGAACCGCTGTCGGTTCATCAAAGATCAGGATCTCATTTTCCCGATACAGCATCTTCAATATTTCTGTTCTTTGCTGCATTCCGACCGTAATATCTTCGATCTTTGCGTCAGGATCAACGTGAAGACCGTACTTTTCGCTTAGTTCCAAAACCTTCTGACGGGCTTCCTTCTTCTGAAGAAAACCTGCGCGGGAAGGTTCAACGCCAAGTATAATATTATCGAGTACAGTGAAACATTCCACCAGCTTAAAGTGTTGATGAACCATTCCGATACCGAGATCGTTTGCGTCATTCGGATCCCGAATGACAACATGCTTCCCGTCCTTCAGTATCTGTCCTTCTTCCGGTTGATACATTCCGAACAGAACGCTCATCAAGGTCGATTTTCCGGCGCCGTTTTCTCCCAGCAGCGCATGGATCTCTCCCCGTTTTAACTGTAATGTAACATTATCGTTTGCAATGATGCCAGGAAACCGTTTGGTAATATTGCGCATTTCTATCGCGTACGGATATTCCTGCGTATTTTCACCGTTTATCGTTTTGTTCAAAAAACATTCCCCCTTAAGCCTGTCTCCGGCAGTACTGATACTGCTTTTGACAAAAGCCTCCGGTCCTTCCGGAGCGGGGGCTCTTGTCAAAAGCCGGGAGGTTTATTCCTCCCGGCAGTGATGAATTACTTGATGTTGTCGAGGTAATTAACAGTAATAGTGACCGCAGGCGCATTTTCAATATCAGCGGATACAGTCAGCTCACCGTTAAACATAGCCGCTACCATCGCAGCATAGTCATCCGCTGTGAAGGAATCAGTGTACTGGGTGGAAGCAGGAATTCCAACGTAGTTGGCATCGAGATCGGTGGCAGAAACCAGACCCAGCGTCTGAACTTTTCCGCCGTAGTTGGCAAAGTTGCCGGCAACGATCTCGCTCAGCAGAGTCTTGACAGTAGCAGACAGACCCTTCATAGCGGATGTCACGGTCATGCCTTCGCCGTAACTGCCGTCAATGATGCCGCTCTGATCAACGTCAACGCCGATGACCTTGCCGCCGACTTTAGCAGCAGCTTCAGCCGCAGAGGTAAAGATACCGCCGCCGCAGGCGAATACTGCCTGAACACCGAGGTTCTGATACCAGTTGTCCATGTATGCGGTAATATCCGCATCGCCGAAGAACTGATTGCCGTATACATATTCAACAGTTGCGTCAACGCCCAGTTCCTTCGCAGCCGCATCAGCACCCTGAACGAAACCGTAGCCGTAACGGATAACAGCAGGAACCGCCATGCCGCCCAGGAATCCGACATGCGTATAGCCAAGCTTAACAGTGGCGTAGCCAGCCATGTAGCCGCACAGTTCTTCCTGATATACAGCGCAGAACACATTGCTGTTGGGAGTGGCGCCGGCCAGATCGCCTTCGCTCACATCCAGAGCGACAAAGGAAACATCAGGATAGAGGTCCTGAACTTCGGCAATGGATTCGCCAAAGGCGTAACCGGGCATCACAATGACGTTGAAGCCGTCTTCGATAGCTTTCTCGATCATGGATACACGTTCAGCAGTGGAATCTCCGCTGGGCTTGTAGTAGGTGAATTCGATAGAACCTTCTTCGCAGAAAGCTTTGCAGGCTTCGTAAGTGGTTTGGTTGAAGGACTGATCGGTAATATCACCGTAGTCGGTAATCATAGCGACCTTGATCTCATCGGCCATCGCGAAAGACATGCAACCAAGAACCAAAGCCAGTGCCAAAAGAACAGAAAGGATCTTTTTCATTGAGGTACCTCCTTCATTTTTAGCGGATTATCCGCCGATGGGAAGATTATAGCAAATCTAATATTCGAAAAAAAGGAGTTCCCGAAAATTTCCACAGACTTTCATTTTAAGTAAATAAACTGAAAAACAATTGTAATAATTAAAACGTTCCGGACAATCAATCCGGAACGTTTTTCGATCATATCATTTCACAGGTCTGTCGGCGTAGCCACCTGTCCTGTCGGAGAACTTGTGACCTGAACAGTAGCGCCGTTTTCAGTTTTTGCATAGACCCTGCAGCTGATCTGATGACCAAGGTCATTAGTAGAAACAGTATAACGTTTACTGTTGGCAGATGTAATTTTTTTGCCGTCACGGAGCCACTGATAAGTCAGGTTCAATCCGTCAGCTTCCTCATTGACTCTTGCTTCCAGGATTAATCCGGGATACGGATTTACTACAGGATAAATTGAGCAGCTGAACAGTTCCGGTAATTCCTCCACCGGCGAACCGCTTTCACGGATATATTCTTTCATCATATATCCGCGATATCCGTTAATGCTGATATAATACCAGACCGAACCGCGGGAAATGATCTGCAGCGACGTCCCGACCGGGAATGAGCGTATTACACTGTAATTTTTCCCGGGACCGGACCGAAGATTGACATTCCTTCCGTTACGGCTGGTAACAACAGGAGCTCTTGCAATAGGCGAAGGTTTGTACGGTTCCGTCTCCGTCAGGAATTCCGTCATCATATATCCGCTTCTCGATCCGATCCGGATATAGCTCCAGACATTCCCTTCAGACAGCATGCGTGCTTCGGTTCCTACGCTGTAAAAACCAATGGCCGGGTAAGATTTGGACGGACCTGACCGCAGGTTGACGCCGTATCCGTTACGGCTGGTAACATACACAGTATATCCATCTGAGGGAACCGGTGTCGGCAATGGATCTGCGCCGGCTGTCAGATAGACAGTCATCATATATCCGTTAAGATTCCCGATCTTGATCATAGACCAGTTTGTGCCGTAGTTGAGCATCGTGGCTTTCGTTCCCGGTGCGAATGACCCCAGAATGGAATAAGACTGTGCAGGCCCTGTACGCAAACGTACATTAGCTCCGTTGCCGCTCGTTACATAAACCGCGGCACCGGCCGGAATACGTTCCGATACCTCTCCTTTGATTTTTAACCAATTCCCGTACATATAACCGGTTTTTCCGTCCGGGGTTGTCACTTCATACCAGGATCCGATTTTACCTGTAACAGACACAACCGTACCGGTCGGATAACTTGCGATGATGTTTCCGGAATAGGACGGTTCTGCGCGCAAAACCAGCCATCCGCCCCAGACAGTCCCTTCAGCATATGCGGCATTGGCCGTTATCTGAACAGACAGAAACAAAATCAATACCAGAAGAACACTTACCAATCTTTTTTTCATTTCCTGAAGAACCTCCCTCTGTCCCGACGTGCACAGTTCAACCGAGATCCGTATCGTCCGCGGTCATGGAATTAATCAGATACTCGATATATACCGTATATTGATCCTGCTGTTCCCTGGGATAGCTCATTTCAACAGAATAAATACATCCTTCTGTCAGCTGGCACACCTTGATCATAAGCGTTCCGTCTTCCCCGTTTTCTTTCGCCAGAAAACGCCCTTCCCCGAAGGATGTAACATCAGAATATCCACTGTTCCGAACGGACATGTTCAATTCCTCTTCCGTCATCGGTGCCGAAAGTTCGGTGACATTGATTGTCATTGTGGAAAGGCCGTCCTGACTTTGGGCCTGAGTTCCGTTTTGTTCATCCATCACAAACCATGCCGGATAAAGAAAACTGAATCCCGTTTCGCTGTCATAGTATTCCATCAGATACTGATTCAGATATTCAGCGCTGAATGCTTCCAGATCCATACCATTTGTTTTTTCCAGATCCGAATCCTTCAGCAACGGTTCCAGTTCATGCAGCGCATCTTCTTCCGTCTGAATGATGTCATCCGTATTAAGATCAGAAAGAGCAGCGTCAGTGCTTTCAGCCATACAGAAAGAAATAAGCAGAATCATGGCACAGACAATAATCCATTGCAGAAATGTTTTGTTCATACTGAATCATCCTTTCCGGAAACACAGAGCTTGCTCCTGTTTCCTTTCACTGTTATACATACATATATACGAACTGCTCAAGGATAATCTTCCCGAATAGATAAAAAACCCCTCCCGAATATACGGGAGGGAGTTTTATCACACGCGAAAAACGCGGCTCACTGAGCGACAGCCTTGTTCAGCTGTTTCGCCAGACGGGCCTTTTTGCGATTGGCGGCGTTCTTGTGGATAATCCCCTTGGACACAGCCTTGTCGATCGCAGCGGATGTCGCGGACAACTGCGCGTTGGCGTTCTGAGGATCGGCATTGACAGCCGCGTCAAACTTTTTGACTGCGGTACGCACACCACTCTTCACAATACGGTTGCGCAGGTTTTTCTTTTCACTCACCTTCACGCGTTTCTTAGCGGACTGAATATTCGGCAACTCGGTTCACCTCCCCCCAGGATACGTAAAAAATCACCGGCTGATATAATAACACGGTCATAATTGATTTGCAAGCATTTCTATAAATTTTTTCCTTTTTCGGCTCTTCCATCACAACTAAATTTCGTCTATAATAATTTTGTTACTGAAAAGGAGGCAATTCCCCTTGGCCAAAGAACGCGTTGGTGTTCTCGGTGGTACTTTTGATCCGATCCACCGCGGACATATCCGGATGGCACTCAGTGTCCTCGAAGCGGGCCATCTTGACAAGCTTTTGATCCTTCCTTCCGGAGACCCTCCGTATAAAAATTGTGTAACCTGTAAAGAAGACCGTTGGAAGATGACCGTCATCGCCTGTGCGGAAGACAGCCGCCTGGTCCCTTCCCGTCTGGAGATCGACCGTGACGGAACCATATACACCGTCGATACGCTTATGCTGTTAAAAAAATCGTATTCGAAGGCGGATCTGTTTTTTGTCATCGGAGCCGATGCTCTTCTGAATCTCAGAAAATGGGACCGTTATGAAGAAGTCATTCCGTTATGTACATTCCTGGTTTGTCCGCGTGCGATCCCTGTTCCGCCTGACTTGTTTGCCGCTGAAAAGAAACGTCTGACCGAAATGGGCGCGCGCTTTGTCATGGTTTCCATGGATCCTGTCACAATTTCCTCCTCTACGATCCGGACTGATCTTGCCGCAGGCCGTTCTGTATCCGGCCTTTGTGTCCCTGTACGGGAATTCTGCATGTGCAAAGGACTTTACGGGTTTCCGCGCCGCTTGGATCATTCAGATGAATGGATTGAAAATCTTTTCATTGCATTGAATCCGCATCGGTTTGCGCACTCTCTCGCTGTTGCCTATACAGCGAGGCGTCTGGCACGCGTTCACGGATTGAATGAGGATCAGGCTGAACAGGCCGGCCTTCTTCATGATTGCGCCAAGTGTCTTCCCATAAAAGAAATGCAGCAGATTGCCCGCGAACATTCTCTGACAGACGATCCCGAAGTCATGAAAAGCAGTGCACTTTTACATTCGCTTGTAGGCGCCTGGGTCGCGCGAAATAAATACGGTATGGCCGATCCTGAAGTCCTGGACGCGATATCCTGGCACAATACAGGTCGTCCCGGCATGAGTTCACTGGAAATGTGTGTATGTCTTTCCGACTCCATCGAACCTACCCGCGATTCCTATCCTCTGCTCGAACATGTTCGCGCGCTGTCCGAGCTTTCTCTGGAACGCGCGTTGCTGCTTTCTCTGGAAGGAACCGCTGATTTTGTACGCTCCCGCGGGAAATATCTTCATCCCCGTACGCAGGAAACGATTTCCTGGTTGAAAACGCTTCCCGGGGTACGTTCTTCACAAAAAAGAATCTGAATCATCGGATCAACAAATTCATTACAGGAGGATTCATTCAAATGACTGATCAGGAAATCGTATTGAAGATCGCCGAAAAATTATATGAAAGGAAAGCGCAGGATATCTCTGCTTTGAAAGTCGGGCATCTGACGGTTCTCTGCGACTGGATGCTGATTGCTTCCGGCAGGACAGCGGCTCAGGTAGCAGCTTTGGCGGAAGATGTTGAAGAGCTGTTGGCAAAAGAAGGCATCGTGCTCCGCAGGAGCGAGGGAAAAAGCGATGGCCGCTGGGCTATTCTGGATTACGGTCATATCATCATTCATCTTTTTCACAGGGACGAACGGACATATTACAACCTGGACCGTCTCTGGAATGACGGAACAAACGCCGTTGAACTTCCTTTCGATCAATCCGTTCCCGATTGATTTCTCCGTTACAAAAGCCGATGCGGCATTGCGCATCGGCCTTTTTAATTATCTCATCTCAAGTACTGCGTTCAGAATGTCATCGGCAAGCGCCCTTTTACTCTGCAATGGGCAATCAACTGTTCTGTCTTTTGTGATCAATGTTGCGATGTTGGTATCCGTATTGAATCCGGCTCCCGGTTTTGTCACATCGTTAGCTACGATCATATCAAGATTTTTCTTCTGCAGCTTTGAAGCAGCGTTTTCAAGAAGGTGATCTGTTTCAGCGGCAAATCCCACCAGTGTTTGTCCTTCCCGTTTGATTCTTCCGACTGCTTGTGCTACATCCGGTGTTTCTTCCAACGTCAGAGTGATGGTATCTCTGTCTTTCTTTTTGATCTTAACGTCGGAAATCCGGGTAAACCGATAATCAGCCGGGGCAGCTGCCTGAATAACAATATCCTGTGCCGGAACCTCACGAAGCATAGCATCCAGCAAATCTTCCGTGGACACGATCGGAACGAGGCGGACACCGGCAGGCGCAGGGACGCTGACAGTTCCCTGAATAACGGTCACATCAGCGCCGCGGTCTCTGGCGGCTTCTGCGATGGCAAAACCCATTTTCCCGCTGGAGTCATTTGTCAGGAAACGCACAGGGTCTAGCCTTTCCCGTGTGGCGCCAGCAGTAACGAGCACCTTGAGGCCTGCCATATCATATTGTGGGAAAAGAATATTTCCTGTCTCCCGAAGGATCTCTTCCGGTTCGCTCATGCGTCCGGCTCCTGAATCTCCGCAAGCCAGCATGCCGCTGTCCGGACCCGCTATTTTGATTCCGCGTTTCCGAAGAATGCTGACATTCTCACAGGTCGCTTCCGCTGTCCACATACCGGTATTCATGGCAGGCGCTACCAAAATGGGAGCTTTGGTAGCCAGAACCGTTGTAGAAAGCATATCATCCGCTATTCCGTGTGCCATCTTCGCGATGATATTAGCGGTAGCAGGAGCAATCAGAAACAGATCTGCCCATTTCGCCAAAGCGACATGTTCAACATTCCATACATCCGGAGTCCGGAAGGTATCTGTAATGACCGGTTTCGCGCTTAACGTCTGGAATGTCAGGGGAGCGACAAACTCAGTGGCATTTCTTGTCATGATTACCTGCACTTCGGCGCCCATATGACGCAAACGGGAGACAATTTCCGCGCTTTTATACGCAGCAATGCCTCCCGTTACTCCCAGCACAATCTTTTTGCCGGTAAAATCCATATCAGACATTTTCCTCCTGCTCTTCGGGGGCAGTATAGGTCAGAAGTCCGCGGTTAATCTCTTCAACAGCGATCTTCAACGGCTTCATCCCTTCTGCATCAATCATAGGCTGACTTCCGTTGACGATTTCGCGACCGCGTTTGCTTGCCTCCACAGCAAGGGTATAACGACTGTCAGCATGGTTCAGTAATTCCAGGACGTTGGGATCTACAATAGACATTTTCTTTTCCTCCTGACCTTTTTGGTTAATCATCAATCTGTGGGAAATATCGGACGGAATTCTGTTTTTCCGCCCTTACGATAGCTGATAACTGATCGAAAGCAAGTTCCAGATCGTCATTAACAACAAGGTACCTGTACCTGCCCATCTGTTCGATCTCACCCCGGGCATTGGAAAGGCGTCTTTGGATTTCCTCTTCCTTTTCGGTGTTTCTCGTATGGAGTCGAACCTTCAGATCGTTGTAACTGGGCGGAAGAATGAATACGCTGACGCAGTTCGGTTCCTTCTCCATGACAGAGCGGGCACCCTGCGGATCAATATCCAGAAGAACGTTTTGTCCCCGATTCATCCGCTCATACACTTCATTTTTCAAAGTACCGTAGCGATGACCGTGAACCTCCGCGTGCTCCAGGAAAGCATCTTCCTCCAACAGTTTATCATATTCCTCATCCGAAATAAAGTGGTAATGGACATCTTCAATCTCATTTTCGCGTCTTTCCCGGGTAGTCACACTGACAGAAAATGAAAATGTAGGATCTTTGTCCAGCAGTTTTGCAACCAGCGTTCCCTTTCCTGCACCCGATGGACCCGAAATGACCAAAAGCATTCCCTTTCTTGTTTCATGCATCAGCTTTATCCTCCGATGATTTTCGTTCGTCCATTCTTCCTGCAACGGTTTCCGGGTGCAGCGGAGACAGAATGACATGTCCGGAATCCATCATCAGTACGGCCCGCGTTTTGTGTCCGCAAGTCGCGTCAATCACACGCCCACTGTCGCGTGCGTCCTGAATCATGCGTCTGATCGGCGCCGCTTCGGGAGAAACAACAGCCATGACACGGTCCGCTGCCGCCATATTGCCATATCCGATATTGACAAGCTTCATAATCCGTTACTCCACATTCTGGATCTGCTCGCGCAGTTTCTCAATCTCACTTTTCAGATCAACAACAAGCTGGGTAATCACAGCATCAGATGCTTTGGAACCGATGGTATTGGTTTCACGGTTCATTTCCTGGATCAGAAAATCCATCTTTTTTCCGATCTCACCCTCGGTATCCAGATAGGAGTACATCTGGCGGACATGGCTATCCAGTCTTGACAGTTCCTCATCTATCGCACATCTGTCCGCCATCAGGGCTACTTCCTGTGCAATCCTTTGCGGATCAATCTTTTCTGTAAGGATAGCGTCAAGCCTGTTCTGTAACTTTTCACGGTATTCGCTGACCACAAGAGGGGCGCGTGAAAAGATCTGTTCCCTTAAATCAACTACTGCTTTCAAATGATCGTTCAGATCTTTTTTCAGATTATTTCCTTCGATTTCCCTCATTTGAATCAACTGATCCAGAGCAAGGCCAAGAGCTTCCGCGCAGATCTGCGAAACCGCTTTTTCATCTGTTTCGCGTTCTGTCAAAGTCAAAACGCCTTCCATCCGGATCAATTCAGCCGTTGAGAGCGTTCCGTCCGTTCCGGCAGCTTCGGCAATCTGACGGAAGGCTTCCAAATATTCACGGGCAAGTATCGGATCTGTTTTGATCTCAACACCGGAAACATCAGTATTCCGAAGATTAACAAAAATGTCAACATGTCCGCGTTTAAGCCTTTCGCTTATCCCGGACCGAAGTGTTTGTTCAAGAAAAGAGAGATTTCTCGGCAAACGCAGTCCAATATCCAGAAATCGGTGATTGACTGTTTTGATCTCAACAGTCACTTCCCAACCGTCGCGATTAATCCGACCTGTGCCGCACCCAGTCATGCTTCTCACCGGGCCACCTCCTTAATATCAGTCTGTTATTATACTATTTTGCGCCTTTGCATGCAAGTTTCTGTTATTTTTTTACTAATCTGAATAAAAAGGTAGAAAACTGAATCGCCACGTGTTATAATTTTTTTAAATAAGTGAAGCAATTCTGAAAGGAGTATGAATAAAATGAAAAGAAGAATCGGTATCCTCACAAGCGGCGGAGATTGTCCGGGGCTGAACGCAGCGATCCGCGGCGTCGCACGCGCCGCTTATGAAATGTTCGACGCTGAGATTATCGGAATCCATGACGGATATCGCGGTTTGATCGACGGTGACTATTCCGAGATGAAACGCAGTCAGTTTTCAGGCATTCTGACTTTAGGCGGAACGATCCTCGGTACAAGCCGGACCCCTTTCCGTGATATGCGAAAAATCGGCGACGACAATATTGATAAAGTTGCCGCAATGAAAAAAACATATAAAGATCTGAAGCTTGACTGTCTGGTAACCCTTGGCGGAAACGGTACACACAAAACAGCCAATCTGCTCAGTGAAGAAGGTCTGAACGTCATCGGTCTTCCAAAAACGATCGACAACGATCTGTACGGAACAGATTTCACCTTTGGCTTCCATACCGCCAATGATATCGCCACCGATGTCCTGGACCGTATCCATACGACTGCTGCCAGCCACGGTCGCTGTATGGTCGTTGAAATCATGGGTAATAAAGCCGGATGGCTGACGCTTTATTCCGGTGTCGCCGGCGGAGCCGATGTTATTCTGATTCCTGAAATCCCCTACACAATCGAGAAAGTTGCTGAAGTCGTCAAGCGCCGTGCCGAAAGCAACAAAGGCTTTACGATCATTGCCGTAGCCGAAGGCGCCATGGATACCGAAGAAGCAAAACTCAAAAAGAAAGAACGCGAAGCCCGTCGTGCCGCCGAACATTTCTCCTCCAGCGCCTATGTTGCTCAGCAGCTTCGCGATCTTGTCGGTGTAGAAGCCCGGAATGTTGTTCCCGGACATATACAGCGCGGCGGTACCCCCAGTGCTTACGACCGTGTCCTTTCCACACAGTTCGGTGTTCATGCAGCCGAACTGATCCGTGATGAAGTATACGGGGTGACAGTAGCCTTGAAGGGTAATGCCATCACTCACAATCCTCTCAGTGAAATCGCAGGGATCGCCAAACCTGTTCCCGCAGATCACCAGATGATTACAACCGCAAAAAATATCGGCGTCAGCTTTGGAGACTGATCTGCCATTTCATTTGAAAACACCCGGTCGGATCGTTCCGATCGGGTGCTTTATTATTTCCATTGTTCCCAGATTTCCGGTTGATATCCCGCTGTCATCACATTCCCGTTCCGGACAATAGGAGATTTCAGCAGCCAGGGTGCTTCCTGAATGGCAGGAATAAGCATCGAATCCCGGTCATAATAACAGGCAGGGTGTTCTTTCACTTTTCTGTCCGTCCGGTCAATCAGTTCATCGGCACCAAGCACCTGCAGCATGAGACGGATTTCTTTTTCCCCCGGAGCGCGTTTCTTCAAATCCATCCACTGGACGGGAATTCTTCTTTCTTTGAAATAGCGGTCCGCTTTCTGCACGTCAAAATTTTTCTTGCTGAAATAGATCTGGATATTCATGTTAACCCTTTCTGTTCCGGATATCCTGCCCGATAAATTCAAGGAACATAGATAATTCTCTGTCGCTGAGCCGGCTGGCAATACGCTCGGTATATCGTTCTTTCAATTCCATCAGCGTCAGATTGGTGGAAAATACTGTTGACAGTTTCCGGTTCCTGCGTTCGCTGATCAGATTAAAAAGCTGTTCAACGGTAATATTCTGCATCATCGGCTCGCTTCCAAGATCGTCGATCATCAGCACGTCAGCCTGCAGATAATCTTCCAGTGAATATCCTTCCTGACCGAAATAGCACTTTCTGGCCGTTTCAAAAAACTGATACGCACCCACGAGCAGAACATTCACATCTCTGCTGATAAGGCGTGCTGCCATGGCACGAAGAAGGAATGTTTTTCCTAAACCGGATTTTCCGGAAAGAACCAGATCCTGCGGTTTCTGTTTCGGCCATTGATCAGCCCAGCGTTCACATTTGTTCCGTATCAAAGAGATGACCTCACGTTGGGAATAGCCGAGTTTAGGATCCGGAACATCAGAAAGTAATGTCTCATTGAATGTTTCAAATGTTTCACTTCCATCATCCCGAAGTCCGATCGCATTTCTCATCTTCGACTGATAAAGTTTTTTCAGACAGCTGCAGGGGGTCCTGACGGGTTCCCCAACATATCCGCGATCCTTGCACAGAGGGCATGCATATACAGGTTCCAGATAGTTTTCTTTAAGGCCTGATTCCGTGAGCTTTTTCCGGATTTCAGAAGACAGAAAACTCATCTTCTGCGTGATGTTCTCCGCGGAGCAATCTTTCCGGAGGATTCCATGAATGTATCCCCGGATCAGTTTTTCCCTTTCATTCATCAGATCCGCGATCTCCGGATATTCCTCACGGATTTTTATCCTGCGGATCTGTTCAGTCCTTTCATTGGCGTTCCGGATCTCTTCCAGTTCTGCTTCCGCATCTTGGAGTATCTTTCCTTTCATAATTTGCTTATTCCTCCCTCCGAAGATGTTTCACCAGTTCGTCCACACTATCCTGTACGCCCGTATAATCCCGCTGTTCATACTGCTGCGCTGAATGAATCTTTCCGGTATGACCGGAGCGGTCTTTTCCCGAAGCGTGTTCTTTCTGAACATCGTCGACAGTCCTGATGCCCTTTTTTGAGTATCCTTCCAGAATTTTATCCAGGTAAGCCATCGGTTTATCTGCTTCTGCAGCATATTCAGCCGCTTTCATAATAACTTCCTTGTCAAAGCCGAATTCTTCCTGCCATCTGCTGAGCAACGCACGTTCATATTCGCTGTCTTCTCTGGAAATGCGCGTACCCCAGAGCTTATGGACAGATGTTAGGAGCGCTGTCTTTTCTTTAAACGCGCAAATGTAATCCGAAACAGCTTCCCGAGTGTTTAAGCCGCGTTTTTTCCAGGAGGACAGCAATTCCGTCAGATTGGTCTGACGATTTCCTCCCTGACGGGCGCACTCCCGTGCAGCAAGCAGAATGATATCGGGATCATACTGTTTTTCAAGATCCGTATACCAGTCAATCCGTTCCTGAGACATCCCTGTCCAGCCCCAGATATCCATCATGGCTTTTAACCGTTCAGACGTTTGCTGTCTTGAAACAACCAGTTCCTCGCCAATCTTCTCATTTCCGTTTGTCGCGGTTTTGATTTTTCGCAAAACAGTATCAAGCGTTTCCATGCTCGGCATCGCAACCGTATCAGCGCAGGCCGTCAGAACAGCATCTCTGCTGAATCCCCAGTCACGCGTCCATTTCCGGTAAAGCGTCAGTTGATCCTCAGACGGAAGATTTTTCTTTCCGAGCCGTTTCAGAACCGCGCGTGTTCCTTCACAGACTTCACGGTCCTGTGACAAAAAAGTTTCAGCATCTTCCGCAGAGAGAATTCCTTCACTTGCCATACGGACAGCGAGTTTTTCCGCATCCCGGATCCTGAAGTTTTTCCCTTTGACCTTTGCCATATGTTTCAGCAGCATAATCACTGCTTCAGGTTCCAGCTTCATCTCCTCAACCCATTCGTAGCAGGAGCTGATCTCACCGCCGTGAAGTCTTCTGTCCTGATCAAAAACGCCGTACAGATCCCGTGTAAATGCTTCAAATTTCGGATCAATCACCGGATCTGATGTTAAACTTTTCTGTTTCAGATTGATATATCTGTACTCGACAGGATCGTCACTGATTCTGCGAACAATGCCTCTGCGTTCCCAATAACGGTAAGCGGACAGGATATCTTCCTCTGACATGTCCAATTCACGTGCCATCTGAGCAGGCGACATATTTTCTTCCGGATGGTAGCATCTCATAAGGCCGTACAGATATACTTTGACATGGTCGCCTTTGGCGCCGGGCAAATATTCCTGGATAAACTGATTTTCAACCGGCGTCACATCAAACATGACAAACCGGCCATCAAATCCAAACATCATGACCTCAAATTCCTCTCTGTCGGGTTAACTCAGGGATGATCCTCCAGGATCGCGGCAGCGGCTTTCTTTCCCGCACCCATTGCCAGAATGACTGTTGCCGCACCGGTAACCGCATCACCGCCGGCATATACGCCGTCCTTCGAGGTCTTTCCGAAATCGTCCTCTGTAAACCGCCTGAGACAAGTCTCGCCGCAGTAGGTACAAACCGTCAGATCACCCTCTTTCGGAAAATTCTCC
>CALCUD010000004.1 GCA_937906775.1 uncultured Clostridia bacterium | reverse complement strand
GCGAACAGCCGGTTCGGTGAGGTCGCGGCGCTGGCGGCCAGGAATGAGGACGGCAGCCTCAAGGGCGTCTGGGGCATCATGACGGACATGGATTTCACCTACGGCCCCTGGACGGATGACTTTACCCGCGGTCGCTATCTGGCGGGCGTGGAGAGCCGGACAGACGAGATCGCACCCAAAGGCTGGAAAAAATGGATCGTTCCCGGCTTTGAAGCACTGAAAGTGAAGATCGAAAATGAAAACACTTTCCGTGATACTCTGAAGTATATGAAGGAAAACGGAATCACGCTTGGCGGCGCGGTGCATGATTTTACCGACCCTGCCACCGGGGAGAACTATATGATCTTCCCGACCGCTCTGGATGACAGCAAGCGGGAGCTGATCAAAAGCGTGAAAGAGAAGACCGATCCCTTCGCACCCTGCGGGTTCCACTGTACGGGGTGCATGTTCAGCGATTGGTGCGGCTACTGCCTGAGTGCCTGTAATATGTGTTCCTACGCAAGTCTTTCGGAGGACAATATCTGCGAAAACGTACGCTGTACAAAGGAGAAAGGTCTGTATGCATGCTCGGAGTGCCCGGAGGTGGAAACCTGCATGAAGGGCTTCTTCAGCAATCCCTACGGGTGTTTTGCCAGGGCTTCCTCTATGTTCAGAAGGGACCACGGGAAGGAAAATTATCTGAAAGCGCTGAACTCGGTATCGAAGGAGGAACAGCAGTTCCTGAACGATGTCAAGGCGGATCCCGCGGATAAGCCGGCGGAGGCTGAAGCGATCCGCAGGGTTCTGGAGATCCTGGAAAGCCATATCTGATTCAGATCCTCCGATTCGGTGAGAAAGGCGGTCACGGATATTGCAGACTGAAAATGTGCTTCGGGATGAAGATATGCTGATCCTGCGGGACATATCCGCCTGTCAGCGGATCGGCCAGGGAAATACGGCAGAAATATTCCTCTATGGACCCGGTACGGTCCTCAAGCTGTTCCGCGATCAGTTTCCGGAAAGCGGCGTCCTCAAGGAATGGCGCGTTACCCGCGCGGTACAAACGGTTTACAGCCGTATGCCAAAGGCGCTCCGGCTTGTCAGCTGCGGGGAAAGATCCGGCATCCTGTATGAACTGGCGGAAGGGCAGGATCTGTTCCGTATGATCGGTTCTGAGCCCTTTCTGCTTTTTTCAACCGGGAAAAAACTGGCGGAGATCCATACGGAGATCCATGGAAAGACGATCAGCGGTATTCTGACGGTCAAAGAAAAGCTGCTTCAGGAGATCGGATGGGTCAATGATCTTTCTGATGATGAGAAACGGAAAATCACAGACCGGCTTTTGCTTCTGCCGGATGGTGACCGGCTGTGTCATTTTGATTTTCATCCGGGAAACATCATGGTGAGCGGCGGGAAGCTCCTTGTACTTGACTGGCTGACCGCCTGCTCCGGGGAGCCCGCGGCGGATATCGCCAGAACCTGCCTCCTTCTGAAGTACGGAGAGGTCAGAAACGGCGACAGGCTTTCCCGGCTGATCCTCAGTATCACCAAAGTGTGCATCCGAAGATCCTATATGAGAAATATACGCCGGCTTTCCGGGATCACCCGGGATGAGATCAGGCGATGGATCTTGCCCGCTGCCGCCGCAAGGCTTTCCGAATGGCTGACGGAGCATGAGCGGAAACGTTTGTTGAAGCTGATACGCAGAAACCTGAACACATGATCGGCAGCGTGATTTTCACAGCGCCTTGCCTGGACGTGGACTTTGACGGCGACGCGATCCTTTTCCGGGACGGGAGTAAAATGAATATCGGCCGGATCTTCGTGGCACCGGAACATTTTCGTAAGGGGTACGGACTGTTTATCATGACGCAAATCGAAGAGCAATTTCCCGATGTCACTCTATTCGCACTGGATACGCCGCTATGGAATGTACGGACGAACCGGTTTACCGGAAACTCGCGTATACAGAGTATGAGCGGGACGACGAATTCACTTACTATGTCAAACAGATCATGCCCCGAAAGGGCTGACAGTATAATGATTACCTCCGAGGAAACTGTTTTGATCGAAAATCGGATATGGTGAGCGAAAATGGTTGAATGGATTTGCATTTGCAATATGGAAATGCAGAATATAAAGGAGAGAATGACCATGCCTTCACCGGAAAAATTCAGAGAAACGCTGACCGAATTTGCTGTGAGGCAATCGGTCATAGACGAAATATATCTGGGATATGACGGGCTCATATCGAAAACGAACAAGAAGATCAAATCAGCGTTCTTCAAGCACGCGCTGGATGTGATGAACGAAAAACTGCCGAAGGAACAGACACAAAAAATTTTAGAGGCAAACGCCTGCTGCAAAAGCGGTGCGCGTATAAAAGCGTCAAAGGAGTTTGCCAAAGAGAACGGCGGACTCAGCCTTGAAGAAAAGCTTGAGCTGATTACATCAAAGCCAGAGCTTTACATGGGGCAGGCACATCTTGACGAAAACGGCGATATCATCGTCACGGGCGCGGGCGTTTACGCGGACGGAAAATATGAATGCGTCTGCCCAACGGTCAGCAAGGTGAAGCTGGACTATGCCATCCCCCGCGAATACTGCTATTGCTGCGGAGGGCATTTCAAGTTTCACTATGAGATCATGTTGAATGTGAAGCTTGAACTGATGGAAATCGTATCTTCTCCCCACGATACGGAGGGGCGGAAACCATGCGTGTTCAGGTTCCGTGTTCTGCCTACGTTGGGCTGATTGGAGGAAGCGTATGATTTATCCGATTCGTAAGGTAGAACAGGGCACTAAACTGGCAGAATTCAGGATTATGTCGCGTTTTTCTCCTGGGAAGAGGCAAAAGAGCATCTGCTGTGGATGATCGACAAGTGGGGCTTGGCAGACTGGGAAACGCCCTTTGTTATGCTGGACGGCGATAGGATCATTGGCATGGTGACCGTTGCGAAAACGGACTACTATCCTCTTCCGGATGTCTATCCATGGGTTTCCGGCGTTTTTGTCAGCGAGGAATACCGGGGACATCGGCTGAGCGGGCAGATGATTGATTTCGCGAACGCCTATCTGGATAAACGGATGGAGTGGTTGCTAACGAGGAATTTATCTTGGTCTGTGAATACGGCTGCAACGGTGCTGATCCGGAAATCGTACTGTATAAGCGCAGATAAACGAAATTAACGGTCAATCCAAAGGAGAACACCGGTATGACGATGACAAAAAACAAACAGACAAATGATAACATTATCAGAATGGCGAAGACCGCGTTCCCGGATAAACAGGTATCGAATATCCGGGAACTGGATGACGGATTCTGTAATGTGACATATGATATTTCTTTTGCCGACGGAAGCGAAAGTATCCTGAAGATTTCAGCCGCCGACAGAAGCGGGAATACCTCCAACGAAATCAACCTGATGAGCGCGGAAGTGCAGGCAATGAGGCTGGTCCGCGAGCATACTACAATAAAGGTGGCGGAGGTTCAGTATTACGATACCACCCGAAAAATATGCAGCGGCGACTATTTCTTCATGGAGAAGATGAAGGGGCAAAACTATCATTATGTGAAGGCACAATTGCCGGAAAACACCGTATCGCAGATCAATGATGAAATAGGGAAGATCTCCAGGCAGTTAACAGGGATCACGAATGAAGGATTCGGATTCCTCGGTGACAGCCAACGATACAGTTCACTGTTTGATTTTACCAAGGTTTTACTCACAAATCTCCTCCATGACGCGAAACAAAAGAATGTAGACATTGTATATCCGGAAGCGGACTTCCTGAATGGACTGGAAAGGGACAAAGCAGCCTTCGACGGGATCGGACCTGCCCAAATGGTCCACTGGGATATGTGGGAAGGGAATGTGTTTGTTGATCACGGTCATGTTTCGGGCATCATCGACTGGGAAAGAGCCATGTGGGGAGAAGCCTTTATGGATGACCGGTTCAGATATCACAGCCGGAATAAAGACTTTCTGACCGGATTTGGTCAGACATCGTTCTCCGATGCTGAACTGAAACGAATCAGATGGTACGATATCATCCTTTACCTGACGATGATGATCGAGGTCTATTACCGGGAGTATGAAAACGAAAACCAGTATTTCTGGGCAAAAGATAAGTTAATAACTGTCTGGACAAATGAAGTATCGATGTGAACTGGCTTTCGAACAGCGAATATGAACATGACAATCGTCCGGGAATTGAGGTTTATCCAGGCGGAACAGGCGTTTACGTTGAATTCTGGCTGCCTGTCAGAAAAAATGGAGTGAACCCCCATAGTTGTTGTCCAACTTTGGGGGTTCACTTCAACCTGGGGCAGTTTTCATTTCAGCAGTCATAGCGAGATATGCCGTGAGAATAAGATTGAGATCATATGAATGTAGTCATGAGCCGATTTCTGTCATAAAGTGGTATGAGTTACATGCATAAGTTAACTGATGAAATAAGACTGTCTATATCACTTGTCTGAGTTCTCATAGTCCTCGTTATACTTACCATTATATATACTGACCAATCGGAGTTTACTGTATGGGGTTATCCGATTTGGGCTCAGGAAGAGGTATCAACTGAGTTTTGTCTGCACGGATTTTCCTGTTTACTATATGTGCGAGGCCGTGAGCTATCTTCATATTCACTATCATGAAGATTATACCGACAACGGTTGAGATCACCGATGCGGTATTCCAATCCATAAGTCCGGCACATTTTATGAGTATAAGAATGCTGATTGGCAGGCAGATGGAACTTGTTATCACACATGGGATATATTTTCTTATGTATATCGAATGACCGATATGGATGAAGAAATGGCCAGCAAGAGACATAAATATGCCAAACCAAAGACCATAGAGAACATCATTCGGAAAATAGTATGCCAAAAGACTTACTCCGAAGAAGGGGATGAACTCTTCGTAGACGGCCAGGGCAAAGCCTGTGTGTGTCATACCACGGTAAGTATTCATTACCTTGGGAAAACGGTCGAAAAGATAAGTGTTTCTCTTGAAGAACCAGATAAAACCTGCAATCTCTTCCATATCATGAAAGATGAATAAGATAGGTAAGAGCAAGATAT
>CALCUD010000003.1 GCA_937906775.1 uncultured Clostridia bacterium | reverse complement strand
CCCTACGGCAAACAGCGCCGGCTGGAAATTGCCCGTGCGCTGGCGACCGATCCGACGCTGCTGCTGCTGGATGAGCCCGCGGCCGGTATGAATCCGCAGGAGACCGACGAGTTGGGCCAGTTCATTGTGGATATCAAAAACAAGTTCAATCTGACCGTTTTCATGATCGAGCATCATATGAATCTGGTCATGGATATTTCCGACCGGATCTATGTGCTGGACTTCGGTCGTCAGATCGCCGAGGGAACCCCGGCGGAGATCCAGAAGAATCCTGTGGTTATCGCCGCGTATCTGGGGGAGGATGAATAAAATGAGCCTGCTGAAAGTGACGGATCTTCGGGTCAGCTATGGCGGAATCGAAGCTCTGAAAGGAATTTCCTTCGATGTGGAGCAGGGCCAGATCGTAACGCTGATCGGCGCGAACGGCGCCGGAAAGAGCACGACGCTTCGCTCCATTTCCGGGCTGATACACCCTACGGACGGACGGATCTATTTTGAAGGACGGGATATCACGGATTACAATACCCAGAAGATCGTGGAATGCGGGATCGCGATGGTGCCGGAAGGCCGCCGTGTTTTCCCGAATCTGACGGTGCTTGAAAACCTTCGGATCGGCGCGTATCTTCGGAAGGACAAAGAGGTCATCGAGCAGGATATCGAGTATGCGTACGAGCTGTTTCCCCGCCTGAAGGAGCGTTCCTGGCAGCTGGCCGGGACCCTGTCCGGCGGTGAGCAGCAGATGCTTGCGGTGGCCCGCGCCATGATGACCCGGCCGAAGCTGATCATGATGGATGAGCCGAGTCTCGGTCTCGCCCCGCTGGTCGTCAAGGATATCTTCAGTATCATTCAGACCCTGAAGGAAACCGGCATGACGGTTCTTCTGATCGAACAGAACGCGAACGCCGCGCTTCATGCGTGCGACTGGGCGTATGTCATGGAAACCGGACGGATCACTGTGGCCGGTACCGGCGAGGAACTGCTGGCCAGTGAAGCCATTCAGGAAGCGTATCTGGGAAAATCGTCCAAATAAGGATCCGGCAGAGAACCGGGAGCGGAAAGGCTCCCGGTTCTTTTTGCGTAGAATTTGCGGTTGCCAATCCATCCGGAAAAGGGTAAACTGGGCATGTGAAATATGGAAGACCGGAGGAGAGAGATCCTTTTATGAGCAGACTTGGAGACCTGATCCGTACCGAGCGGATCCGTCAGAAGCTGACCCCGAAGCAGGTAGCCCGGAAATGCGGAGTCAGCGAAAGCTATCTGGTGGCTGTCGAAGCCGGCACACGCATCATCGCGGACGATCAGGCCCGCCGGATCCTGAAAACCATCGGGCTGAAACAGCAGACCGAGGCGGAATTCACGCTGGACGATATCGCTTCCACGGTGGATCTTGCGCAGGTCCAGCCCAGGATGGCGGAAGCGGCTAAAAAGCCGAAAATAAAAGAAGCGGAAAAAGTCGCAGGCACCGATGATGAGAAGGACGAAGGCGTAGCCGGAAGCGTCTGGCTGGACGCGCTTCAAAGCGTGCTGAAGCGTGTGCCTGTAATGAACGCGGTGATGAAGCCCGTCAGCTATAAGCTGGTGCCTGTGGAAAACGGCCGGATTGAGGGAGCGAATCCCGACAAGGTTTTTTACTATCTTGCGCCGGACGACAGCATGCGCGGTTTCCGGATCCATCGGGGGGATATTGTTCTGACGGTTCCGGCCCAGAGTCCGGTCGATGGGGCGATCATGCTCCTGAATTACAATGAACACCGTTATCTCCGGAAGATCAAACTTCTGGACGACTGTCACGCGATGCTGCAGAGCTATGACAAGGAATACGAAGCCGAAACCGTTGAGATCAGCGAGGTCGGATTCATTTCCCGCTGTGTGCAGGTGACCTTTGAACTGAACTGAAAAGACGCATGAAAAAAGCGGGACCCGTCCGTCCGGGACTCGCTTTTGCGGTTCTTTTGTCAGATTTTTTTGCATTCCATATAGAAGCGCTTTTCATCGGCTTCGCCCATGGAAAAAGTCTTCCGGGGAAGAACGCCGAGCGTTTTGACATCCTCGAAGAAGGTATGCTTGTTAATCTCCGGCAGCAGAAAGCCGATTGCGCCGTCCGCTTTGGACAGAGTCCGCAGGGAATCGTCTCCGTGGATGTAGTCGATTTCCGCTTCCGGATGCTTCGCGAGGAAATCGTCCAGGAATTTCTGGATCGTTTCGCAGGGGATGGCGCCGGCCGGATTCCGGATCACAACAGTCTGTTCCCCATTCCGGTCAATGACGGTGAAACGGTGCCCGTTTCCGGAATCGGACAGGATTTCCCCGTGAGCTTTGGTCCACGTATTCCATGCGGAGAACAGCTCGCGGCTGTCAGTGCGGGTCATCACGCGGTGGATCGGCTCGAAAAGAAGGGCTTCATCGTGAATGTTCACGATCTCGCACAGGGCGAAGCGGGCGGGATGCGTTTTCCGTTCTTCTTCGGAAAGGGTTTCGCGGATCTCGTTCCAGTAAGCTTTGGCGGTGGCGAGAGAATGGTTTCCGTCTCCGACGGCCAGCAGCATGGGATCCGGGCCCAGGCTTTCCTTCAGGGCGTTCATGGCGGCGTCGATCCGGCCGAGATCGCTTTCGCTGTCGACGGCGTAGCCCGCCAGATGACCGCCGTTCATCATCAGATCAAAATCGTACAGCTTTCTCAGGGAATCCTTCTTCGCCTGCAGCGGTTCCAGAACGGTTCTGTCCGGATCGTCGATCAGGATCATGATATGCGTCAGTTCCACGGGCGCGCCGCGGCGGATGGTCAGCCGGGCGGGGAGGCGGGAGGCGATGGTCTGCTCGGTGGGGCGTACCAGCGGCATGGATCCGGCGGAAAAATCGTATTCCTCCAGGTCGACTGTGGCGACCAGGCCGAGGCGTGTGCCGGAGGCGACGGTGCGTTCGCACAGGATGAATCCGTTTTCCACGGCGGGAGAAAGCAGGCCTTTCGCCAGCGCGTCCGCCATGGTGGCATGGATCTTCGGAACGAGGGCCGCACTGTCTTTCAGGTAGCATTCGGGGAGCATGAGCTTCAGCGTGGAGGGCGCGTTCCCGACGAGCGCGGATACTTTCTCCCAGTATTCGGGCTGGGAGGTATACTGGTCGCAGGCCACGCAGGCCCAGGTTTCCGGAGCGACGGAAGCGTCGGGCAGCAGGATCGCGGCCGGGCGGAGGGCAACGGACTCAAAAGCCATGGGAATCATCCTTTCATTCAGACGAATGGAATCTCGTTACGGTACGGAAAACCCTCCGCGGTCGCGGAGGGCAGCCGGTATCCGTTATTTTATCATAGATTGGAAAGGGTTTGACGGTCCGGACCGTTTTTTATCTGTTTTCAATGCGGTCCGGACCGCCGCTTCCTGCGTTGAGGTTTTCTTATTCGCAGAGGATCCGGTCGTTCTCCAGAGCCTCTTTTTTTCCGTGAATGCGTCCCAGCGCATACATCAGAAAGGTTGCGGCAAGAAGATTGATCCATCCGATCCTGACAGAGGGAGAGAAGGAATTCATGATTCCGATGACCAGATTTGCGCCGCCGATGATCCCGACCATTTTGCTGATGGTATCAAGGTGCTTTACTTTGGATTCTTTATCCGAGAAGAGATCGAACGGTCCAAGTTCGGATCTTCTTCTGAAATAGACCCAGGCGAACAGCCTGGTCGCGACTTCGGCTCCGGCATCGCGCATGAATTCAATATACTGTTCGTCATATTTGTGAAGTTCAAGACGGATGATGTACTCTCCCGGCTGGGTCTTCTCAAACTCATACCGGCCTATGCCCGCCTTGGTGAGGGTCCAGCCGCTCATGGCCATTTCGTTGAGCCAGCGCTCCTCTTTTTCAAAATCCCAGACCCAGAACCATTTATGCACCGTTTTTCTTTCTTCCATTGTCATTTTCCTCCGGTAATCATTTCGCCGTTTCGGACCAGTTCTTTTAATCTGTCGATTTCATTGAAAAGAACATTCCGGCCTTTTTCGGTGAGTTTGTATTTTTTCTGCCTGCTGCTGTCTTCGACGGGGAGCTGGATGATCCAGCCCTTGTCGCACATGGAGTTCAGGGCACCGTACAGCGTCCCTGCGGCAAGCCGGACTCTTCCGGCTGACAGTTCTTCGGCCTGCTGCATGATCCCATAGCCGTGCTGGGGTGAATACAGGGACAAAAGAATGTAATAGGTGGATTCCGTTAATGCGATACTGACCATCATGACTCCTTTCCAGATATATCGGCAAGCGATATATCGTGATCAGAGTATATCGGATCCCGATATAATTGTCAACAGGGTTTTGAAAAATATTTTTCACGAGAAAAAACGATGTGGCCGGATGACAAATGGGCTTTCATACGCTGCAAACCAAAATGTTACGATTTTGAAACAAAAAATCGTATAAAAGCGTTATATTTTTCGCGGGTAGGGACATATATACAGTGAACCCTTTTTCCGGGTAGCGCGTGAATCAGACATCATCGGATGGGAGAAGGTGGAGCGGTTATCATATTCCAAACAAAAAACATAGACGGTTTTGCGTCGATGGACGCATACTTCACTGCTTTGTATGAACGAAACTACGGCAGACTGTATCGCATCGGGCATGTGATACTTGGTTATGACAGTGCGATGGAAAGTATGATCGAAGATCAGATTCAGGAAACCTTCATGCGTGCTTGGCAGAAACGGGATATTTTGAAAAGACATCCGAATCCTGACGGTTGGGTAATCGAATGTTTTCGAAAATGTTTGCTGAACGCTTGCAAAAAAAGAAACCGCGAATGGAAGCATTTCGCGAAGAACCCCGATACGGATCATCAAATGAAAGAGCATATTGGAACAGACGGCCTCACACCTGAAGATTTTGTAAAAGCGAAAGAGCAGATTGATACGTTGATCCGGTTGCTGGGGAAGGAAGACGCCGGGCTGTTTATCAGATATTGTGTCGATGGAGAGAAGGCCGCGGTATTGGCATCTGAACTTCAGATCAGCGAGCAGGCTTTGCGTATGAGGATCTTCAGATTAAAGAGAAAGGTCCTCAGTAACCGTTCCATGTTTATTTGTCTGGTCTTCCTGTGTTCGTTCGCACTGTGGAAAGGGGGAAAATGGTGATATCATCAAAGAAACGTTCCCCTCTGAACCGGGAGGATACGGGCAGCTGTGCGATAAGCAATCTGTATAGGGCTTTCAGAGAACAGCTGTTTTGCAGCGGGAAAGAGATGGACACCGCATTTTTGACGGAGATCCTTTATGCGATGGATGAACGTCCGGATGAGGATGCCGCGCCTCATAAGGAGGTTGTATGGCAGAGGATTTCCAGCCGGATCAGGGAACAGGGTCGCTCCGTTAATTTCAGAATGACCCGAAAAGCCGTTGTGGTTCTGGTCATCATAATGATCCTGCTGCTGACAAGTGTGTCATACAGCGTGATCGACTGGGCGGGTTTTTTCCAGAATATTTATCACACGAATCAGGAGGAGATTCCGGTATCGAACTGGCCGTTATCCACTAAGGAGGAACTGATATCCTGTCTGAAAGTGGCAGGGTATCCGGTCCCGGAACTTCCGGTAACGGAAGGAAAAAAGGAGGAGGAGAAGGATCGCATCCTGACAGAATGGATCCGGAATCACACAAACGGTGAAGTGAACGACTGGCTGTATAACATCCTGACGCAGCTGAAAGGGAATTATTACGACTGGAACTTGGAAGATCGCGCATGGTTTTCTTCATTGCTTCTGGAAAACGGCTCTGTCCATTCCGGGGATTTTGTCTGCACTTGTCCGTCCCGGCTTGATCAGAGCGAGCTGGAGATCCTCGTTCAGTGTGCCCGAGACAAAGCGGAGGAACTGTACCGTGACACGGCTGTTGAAACCGAAACATGGACTCCGTATTTGTTTTACGGATATGTTTATCCCGCAGTGGATCAGACCTGCTGGCAGATCCGTTTCCGGGATGAAGCGCGGTCGAACTGGCTGACGGTTCAGTTTGACGGCAGGCGTCCGCTAGAGAGTGAAATGACGATCGTTTCATATCCCGCGCCGCCGGAAGATGTAGGATAAAAAGGAGGAGATCATATGAAAAAGAATCTCAGAACAGGAGTAAAAGGAATGAAGGACCGGTTCCCAATCAAGAGGATCGCAACGTTGCTGTTGTGGATGACGGTATTGGTCCGGCTTTCCGCTTTTGCGGAAACAGGGACGGTGGTAACGGACGGAGGGAGACTGAATATCCGCAAATCGCCCGACGGGAAAGCTAAGATCGTGATGAAGATCAGGAACGGTCAGACGGTCGAAGTATTGGACCGTGCGGATGGATGGGTGCATATTACCAGTAACGGTCAGGAAGGATATGCCATGGAGCGGTATATCCGGATGATCACGGAAGCCGTTGGGAAAGAGATCTACACGAACGGTATGACGGTCTATCTGAGAGAACAGGCGGATGATAGCTCACGGATCACAGGGATGGTCAACGCACGTCAGCTGATGACGGTGGAACAGGTGGATGATGAATGGGCGCTGGTATCCTCCAACGGGGCCAAAGGGTATGTACGAATCAGCGATATCGATCGGATGAATGAAGAGCCGGAGGCTGAAGCTGTCAATGTTTGGGGGCAGGGGATCCTGAAGGCGGAAACGGCGTTATACGCGGACGCTGATAAAAAGTCCCCTGTTTTATCGACCTGGCCAAAAGGAACGGCCGTACTCGTTACCGGTTATAACAGAGACTGGTCTCTGATTCAGGTGGCGGAGGAGGGGGTGTGCGGATTCGCCCGTAAGGTCTCTGTCGAACTTTCGCCCGTGTACGCGGTCGATCCGGACGGAAATCAGATCCCGGTGACAGAGTATGAAGTGCAGTATATTTCTGTGGGGAAAGCGCAATCCGTTGCGGAGAAAGCGTTGAAAAAATACTCTGGGTTCAATGCGAAATTATTGACCTGTATCCAGGATAGCGCGAGATCGGCAGACGGAATTCAAGGTCCTTTGTATCTTTTCAACTACAAAAACAAAAAAGGTCAGTATGTGTACGCCGCGTATGTCCATGCCGTGACGGGAGAGATCCTTTATACGGGCAACTACACCGATTATGCTGCAAAAACGGACGTTTCAGATCTGAAAACCGCTCCGCCGGCAACGACACAGGAGCCCGCTTATGTTTATGATGAAAACGGGAATATCCAGTGGAGTATGCCTCCGGAAGTCAGGACGGGGACTGATATCGGAAAAAACGCGGCGCGTTCTGTTGCGGACCGTTGGCTGAGCGCAAAGTATCCTTCTTTCTCACAGATGAAATTCTCGAGGGTCAATTGCCGTCATGCGACGGATCCGGCCGACAGCAACGGTTTTTGCGTTCCTTATTATCAGTTTGACTATTATGTGAATGACGGAGAGATAGATCAGCTGACGTTTGAGATCATAATTGACGCGTATACGAAGGAGATCGAATACTGTTCCGGCAGTTCCTACGGCGAAGGAAACGGATGATCCGGGAAATACCTGTGTAAACGGAAGACAGGAGCTCATCAGGGGCTTCTGTTTTTTATTTTCTGTTTTTGTAAGGTTTTTGTGTCCGGTGCGTCTAATATAGTGAAAAGGGGGAGGTGATCCGGTGAAAAAAGATTCGTTTGAACAGATCTATCAGACCTGTTTTGATCCTGTCTACCGGTATATTCTCTCCCTTTCCGCGGATCCGCATATTGCCGAGGAAATCACGCAGGAGACTTTTTTCAGGGCGATGCAGTCGCTGGACCGCTTTCGGGGGGAGTGCAGCGTAAAAAGCTGGCTTTGCGCGATCGCAAAAAACCAGTGGCTGTCCTGGCAGCGAAAGCAAAAACCGCGCCCGATCGAGGAGGCCGGTGCTGTGGCCGATCCGTCTGCCGGGCCGGATGAAGCCGTCTCACGGATGGATGAAAGGATGCGTATTCATAAACTGCTCCATGATCTGGAGGAACCCTACAGAGAAGTGTTTACGCTGCGGACCCTGGGTCAGCTCAGTTTCAGGGACATCGGCGAGATCTTCGGCAAGACCGAAAACTGGGCGTGCGTGGTTTTCCATCGGGCAAAAACCAGGATCAAGGAAAAAATGGAGGAATGAGTATGAAAATCCCCTGTTCTGTCATCCGGGACCTGCTCCCGCTGGTTGCCGAGAAGCTGGTGGAACCTGATACCGATACGCTGGTGGAGGAACATCTGTCCGAATGTGCCGATTGTCGGCAAAGGCTGTCAGAGCTCCACGCTGCTCCGGTGCGTCCGGTCGATACGGCGGATGAACTTCGGAATCTGAAAAAGCAGATCCGTAAACGCCGCCTGTGCGCGGCGCTGATCGCCGCGCTGTGCGTTTTCATTGCGGTGTTTGTCTTCTTTTTCCGCACAGAAAACGGATATCAGGTCATTCTGTGGAGAGAAGACCTGTTTGAGGTAAAAGGCGTACAAACCGTTACACCGGAAGACCGTGCCGGGCGTTCCTATCTGATGCCGGATGACAGGGAAGACCTGCCGCGGCCGGATGAGTATGCGGGAGACGCGCTGGTCCTGGTGATGAACAATCTGTGCAACGGTTTTGACATGATGACAGCGGACGGGGAAGACGGATCGCAGTCCGTGGTGCTTCGGGCATTTGGACCGAACCGGAAGCTGATGAACAGCGCCGGCGACAGCAGTGAGGAGATTGTTCTGTATCCTGTACCGGAGCGTTTATATTATGATGACGGCGAATTGCAGCATCTGTTGTGGGGAGAAACGCAAAACGGCGGAGGGGTGATCCTGCCGAGGCTGACGCTTGTGTATTATCTGCTGATCGCTGCCGCCGCGGCGCTGGTCCTCGGGTTCCTGTGGCTTGGTTTCCGGAACAGAAGGAGCGGGAACGTCCTGCGTCAGCTGTTCTTTGCGCCGCTGTCTTATATTCTGTCGCACCTTTTGCTGAAAGGGTTCGTTACGCATAGCTTCTCTCTTTTCGAGGAACTGATCTGCCTTTTGCTGATCGCTGTCGCGCTGTATTTCCTGATGACGCTGCTGTGGGGGGCATGGGTGCGGCACAGGCGGGATACGCGGCCGGAATAATGGTCTGACAATTGCGGAAAATGATATTTTTCATTGATAACGGCGGCTGCTTCTGGTAGAGTACCCAAAAATTTTTCAGCATTTGTCACATCCAGTTCCGTCATATCAGAATGAACGTCGATATGTTTTTCACTTCAACGTTTAGACAAGAGTAAAACATTCTCCACGCCGGAGGTCCAGCAGAACATATCCACGCTTTGCGCTTTGACAGGCCGGTAACCCCGTTCCGACAGCAGCGCCGCGTCGCGGGCCTGGGTGGCGACGTCGCAGGATACATAGACCAGCCGCTCCGGTTTCGCCTGCGCGATGGCGTCGATCACGGAAAGCTCAAGGCCTTTCCGGGGCGGATCCACAACGATCACATCCGGCCGGAGTCCGTCCCGGACCATCCGGGGCAGCAGATCCTCCGCGCGGCCGGCGTAAAAATCCGCGTTGGCGATCCCGTTCCGGGCGGCATTTTCCTTTGCATTTTCAATGGCGGCGGGGACGATTTCGATTCCCGTCACTTTTTTCGCTTTCCGGGCCATCATCAGGGAGATGGTTCCGGCACCGCAGTAGACGTCGCACAGGGTATCCGTTTCCTTCACATCTGCGAAGGCCAGCGCCGTGGCATAGAGCTTTTCCGTCTGTTCCGGGTTGACCTGAAAGAAGGATGCCGGACTCAGCTCGAACCGCAGTCCGCACAGGATATCGGTCAGGGTGTTGCTTCCATAAATAAGGCGGAAGGATTCGCCGAAGATCACATTGGTCTTTTCGCGGTTGATGTTGATATACAGGCTGACGACCCGCAGCGGCGTGAGCAGCTTCCACAGGTCCTCCGCGTGTGGCAGGTTGTTTCCGTTGATTGCAAGGGTCACCATGCTTTCGCCGTTCCGGTTGACCCGGATCACCAGGTGGCGCAGGAGGCCGCTGTGGGTTTCTTCCATATAAGGATCGATCCCGAAGCGGCGGACCCAGGTCCGGACCGCCGCGGCGATCCCGGACGTGGGCGCCATGGCATTGGGGCAGGCGTCCGCGGGGATCAGCCGGTGGCTTCTTGGAGCGAAAAATCCGAGGACGGGTTCTTTGGCTGTTCCGCCGACAGGAAGCGCAGTTTTGTTTCGGTACTGATAAGGATGATCCATCCCCAGCAGCGGGGGGATCTCCATCGGGATCCCGGCGATCCGTGAGAAACAGTCCGCGACTTTCCGGCGCTTGGCTTCCAGGGTGGCTTCATAGGACATATGACGGCAGGAGCAGCCGCCGCAGCGGGGAAAAACGGGACAGTCCGGATCCCGTCTGTCCGCGGAGGGAGAAACGGGGGGCGCTTCCATCCGTCCGAAAGCAAAGCGCTTTTCCGTTTTGACAATCCGTACAGGGGCTTCCTCGCCCGGCAGCAGTCCGGGAACAAAAACCGCCATTCCTTCGGGACGGCAGACGCCCTCCAGTTCAGCCCCGAGATTTTCGCACCGAAGCGTCAGAAGATCATTTTTTTTCATGACGGCAGCCCCTTTCACGGTGAATCCGGACCTCATTTTATCAGTTTCGGAATCGGATGTCCACAAAATGTAGATGGGGGATTCGCGGCTGTTCCTCAAGATGTTGGTGATTACTCAAACCCATTGAAAAATCTTGATTTTTTCTCAATTTCTTTAAAAAAACGCTTGACAAAGGGGGAAGAAGTTGGTATTCTATACAAGCTCGCTCGCGGGAGCCGCGGGGAGCGAACCGAACCTTGAAAACGATACAGAGAGAGAGAAACGCGCAAGAAGGTGCTGAAGAGCACCGAAAGAAAGACAGCAGATTCCGAGAGTTTAACCGACACGAAAGTGTTGGATAAAGGATTAAACGTAAGAGTTTGATCCTGGCTCAGGACGAACGCTGGCGGCGTGCCTAACACATGCAAG
>CALCUD010000002.1 GCA_937906775.1 uncultured Clostridia bacterium | reverse complement strand
GATCGCATTCACAAAAACCGCCATGCATACCGGACCGGCGATCAGACCGACGATCCCGCCCAGCCGCATGCCGACAAACATACCGATCAGGCTTTGCAGCGGAGTAACGTTCATCCGGTCGCTCATTAATTTCGGCTCCAGGATCCTGCGGATCAGCTGAAGTGTCAGGGTCAGGATCAGCAGCTGGATCCCCACAGCAGTTTTGCCGAGGATCAGCGCAACGATTGCCCACAGGATATACAGCAATCCGCTGCCGACCATGGGGATCAGTTCCATGACGCCCGCGAACAGGGCGATCAGTCCGGAATAGGGATACCGGAAAATGGCCAGGTAGATCCAGCTCACGATCCAGGTCATCAAACCGAAGACTCCCTGGACCTTCAGGTATCCCATCAGATTCCGGATCGCGGAATTCGTCAGCTGGGTCGTATTGCTGTCCTGCTTTCTCCGGGTTCCGCCGGGCAGATAGCTGCGAATATCCGGATAATTCTTGGTAATAAAGAACATGGCCAGGATAAGGAAGCTCATATAGATGGCCACATAGGGCAGCGAAGTCACTGTGTTGACCGTAAAGCCCAGGATCCCTGCGACCGCTTCAGAGCCCCATGCGGACAGACGGCTTACCGTTCCGTTGACCGCTTCCCTCAGCCATTCCTGAACCGCAGGATCCATCGTGGTCACCGCGCTCAGAATCTTGTTCATTGCCTGGCGGACCGCGTCAATGCCGTTCGGAATGATTTCCGGATTATTCAGTGCGTCGACAGCCTGCCCGATCCCGAAGCTCAGCAGCCAGTATGTCAGTCCCAGCAACAGCAGGGTCATCAGCAGAACAGGCGCCAGCGTCGCAGCTGTCCGCTTCATCTTCAGTTTCTTCTGAAGGAAGGCGACCGTCGGCTGCAGAAGCGCCGCAAGAGGCGTCGCCACGATAAACGGGCTCAGCTTGTCCCAGACCACAGGAAGGAGCCAGAAAAAAAAGCCCAACGCCAACGCCAGTCCGAGCAGACGGAACAGTAGCCGCTCCGCAGCTTTCCGTTCTTCGCTGATCTCTTTGGTTCTCATGCCGTCCGTACGCCTCTCCTCCTTCCGTGTCTGATCACTTTCCCCGTGTGTTTTTTTCGTTCAGGGTATCGATCTCCGCCCTCCGCAGCTGAGGAGCGCAGCCGGGACACCGGGTCAGTCCCGCGTATTTTTCATCTTCCAGCTCCCCCCAGGTGAATTCTTTCAGCGGTTTATATTTGTCCCTCACCAGGGTGCAGTAAGCCGAGGAGTGATACTGTTTCCCGCCTTTGGGATTGTAATACAGCGGATAGCTGTCATCGGGGTATCCGAGCGTCCGGCCGATCTCATCCCATATAATCACTTTGGTATTTGGCGCCTTGTTTTTCAGATTTTCCCAAAGCCATTCGGCATTGACGCCCTCCGGGGTTTTCTCCTTCTGGACGCGGATGCAGCCATGGCTGGCTTTCTCCCCCAGATACCGTTCGCAGCGGGAATAGTCCCGGGTGGTTTCCCCGGTTTCCTCATTCACTTTGGGAATATAAGGGACCTCATGGATCAGGATCCCGTCGTTGATCCGCATGGCACGTTCGCAGACGAGCTGGCCGCTGGTGATCTGTCCGACCTTGCTGACCAGAATGAATTCTCCCGCGGGCGTTTCATTGAAGGGCGTATCTTCCCGGGGGAACCCGGTGGAACACATCAATGTGGAAAAAAGCTTTCCGTCCTTGTACACATACAGGCGCTGCTGCAGCTTGTCGATCACGACGCCGTAATGCTGATCGACCTGAACCTCTTTCAGAAGATCCGTCCTGACCCATCCCTGAAAGCGTTCCGCCCAGACCGCTACCTTGCTTCCTTCCGTGCAGGAGGAATACGCTTCGATCAGGGTCCAGTCGCCGTTTGTCTGAAGCACATGAACCCCCTGGCTGGCATAAGTCACGCACCCGACATACTCGGTACAGTTTTCATCCGGTTCAGCCAGGACGCGGCACTGTTCCCGTTCTTTCCCCTTCAAAACCGTAACAGGCTGCGTCAAAACCTGCCATACGATGTCCTCGTCCGTTTCCCCCTGCGTCATCTGCCAGTAACAGAATGCATGATCGCACAACTGTTCGCTGTTTTCATTCGGGGTCCGGAAAATCAGGTCATGAGCGGGCATGGATTCCGCTCCGGCAACCGACAGTGCCATCGTAAACAGGATGCAAAGGATCCCACGCAGAAACCTGTTGATCCGCATGCCGCTCACCTCCCTTAACCAATATATTTTACACGTTTTTCTCAGACCTTGCAACAATGAATGAAAGCCGGAATACAGCGGCCGTTTTGCTTTACGTACCGCTCCGTTTCTGATATCCTGTTAACAAAAATAAACCGGTCCGCCGGCCGGCCCTGAAAGGAAATCCAACCATGAAAAAAGACTTGCAGATCCGTCTTTCTGAGGATCAGATCCGTGAAATGCGCGCCCGGATCGCAGCGTGGTTTGAAGAGGAACGCGGCGAAACGGTCGGAATGATCGCGCAGCAGGAGATCCTTGATTTCTTTATGAGCGATCTCGCGCCGGCGATCTACAACAACGCCCTGAAGGACGCGGAACGCTGGTACAAAAACATTCAGGACAACATGGAGGCGGATTATTATCTGCTCTTCCGGGATGAACAGATCAGGGGTTCCTGACGGTCATCAGGAAAGCGGTCCGGAGCTCCCCCGGTATCCGGATCAATCTGTCAATTTCAGTTTTTTCAGCCTGCTTCGGATCGCGCCGCCTGTACGGCGGTGTTTATCCGCCATTTCCCGAACGGATCTTCCCGATCTGAATTCCGCTGTCAGCTGGTCTTCTTCCTGCCGGCTCCAGGACTGGTATGCTTCCGTTTTCCCCTTTTGGATCAGATCTTCCCGATAGGAAACCCCCTTTACAGTCTTTTTCGCTGAATGCCGGGAGATCCCCGTTTTTTTCTCCGGCCGGGTGTGTTTTCTGACTGCTTCCAGGATCTGTTCGCCGAAACGGTTCGCTTTATACTCACCCATTCCTTCCATCTCAGCCAGCTGAGTCAGATTTTGCGGCCGTTTCCGGCAGATTTCCTGCAGTACGGCATCCGAAAACAGAACAAAACCCGCGACGCCTTCCGCGGAAGCAAGCCGGAGGCGAAGATATTTCAGTTCCTTCAGAAGCGCCTCATCGACTTCCGTCACGGTCCGCTCCGCAGTCACAAGCTTCATCATCACGCGCTGATCCCTGAAAAGAACTGTGCGGGAAGCCTCGTTCAGCTTCAGGATCCGCGTATTCTCCGGATCGCGGTCCAGATATCCCTGTTCGCAAAGCGTGCTGATCTCCGCGCGAAGCATGGCCGGATCCGTATCCGTCATCAGGCCAAAGGTCGTCAGATCCAGATCTGTTTCGGGAACCGTTTCCGTACCGAGAAGGATATCCGAGATCTCCTGCTCCGTTCTGCAGCCTGCCGTTCTTGCGACGCAGGAAAGGATCATCTGAGCTTCCATCGTGATATCGACGCTTTCGCAGTTCGGGACACAGTTGGAGCAATTCCCGCAGGTATCCGGCGCCATCTCTCCGAAGTATCTCAGGATCCCCGCCCGGTAGCACCGCCGGCTCTTTGCCCAGAAAGTCATTTTTTTGAGTTTTTCCCTGTTTCTGTCGCGGACAGCCTCCTGTTCTTTGGGACTCAGATCCGGATTCGGATCCTGATGATCGATCAGCCACTTCGCCAGGATCACGTCCTGGCCGGAATAAAGCAGAATGCAGTCTGCCCGGCATCCGTCCCGGCCAGCGCGCCCCGCTTCCTGATAATAGGCCTCCAGGCTCTGGGGCATATTGTAATGGATCACATAGGATACGTTGGATTTATCGATTCCCATGCCGAAAGCATTCGTCGCAACCATCACCGTCTTCCGGTCAAAAAGGAAATCCTCCTGATTGGCCGTCCGTTCTTCACGGGTCAGTCCCGCATGATACCGCGTTGCCGGAAAGCCTTCCCTGCACAGCAGCGCGCAGATCTCCTCCACATTTTTTCTCGTTCCGCAATAGACGATCCCGGATTGACGGTATCTGTCCCGCAGAAGCTCCAGCAGGCGCGCGTCCTTGTCCCGCGGTTCACAGACCGTAAACGACAGATTGGGCCGGTCAAATCCGTTCACGGCAGTCACCGGATCCGCCAGTTTCAGGGACCCGATGATATCCGCCCGGACTTCGGGTGTGGCCGTTGCGGTAAACGCACCGACCGGAGGACGTTTGTTCAGACACGCGATAAACCCGGGGATCCGCAGATATCCGGGGCGGAAATCCTGCCCCCATTGCGAGATACAGTGCGCCTCGTCCACAGCGATAAAGGAGATTTCCGTATTCCGGCAGACCTCCCGGAAGGATTCCTGTTCCAGGCGTTCCGGTGCCACATAAACAAGCCGGAATTCCCCGTTCACAAACCGGGCGAAATTCTCCGCGTATTCCTCCGGACTCTGCGCGCTGTTCAGGCATCCCGCGGAAATTCCCGACTGACGGAGCGCGCTGACCTGGTCTTTCATCAGGGAGATCAGCGGCGAAATGACCAGGGTGATCCCACCGAAGATCATTGCGGGAATCTGGTAGCACACCGATTTTCCCGCTCCGGTAGGCATCACGCAAAGCACATCGCGTCCCGCCAGTACGCCGTCGATCACCGTTTTCTGACCTTCCCGGAATTCGCTGTAGCCGAAAATGCGCTTCAGCAGCTGTTCCGGACTTTCCGTCCGTTCGTTCAGCCCGTACTTTGCGGTTTCTTCCACGGTTTCACCTTCTTTCTCTTTTTATCGTTTCCCCGTCTTTACCGCGTTCCGAAAAAGGAATATAATCATCGCAAACGATATGAGCCGGGAGGGAATACTCATGCTGACACTGGACCGTGCGAAAGAACTCAATGCCACCGCCGTCACAGAACCTCATCTGATCACTCACGCGCTGAGCGTCTCCGCAGCCATGGGCGCCATGGCGGCGCATTTCGGAGAAAACAAAGAACACTGGATGGCGATCGGCTATCTTCACGATTATGATTATGAGCAGTTCCCGGAGGAACATCTGCAGCACACAAAGGAGCCGTTGCTGGCCGCCGGCCTCACAGAGGAAGAGGTCCGCGCCATTCTTTCCCACGGCTGGGGCATCTGCTCCGATGTGGAGCCACTGACCGACCTGGAAAAATCCCTGTTCACCGTGGATGAGCTGACCGGCATCGTGCAGGCCTGCGCCCGGATGCGTCCGAACGGCATCACGGATCTGGAAGTATCCAGCTTCATGAAAAAATTCAAAGACCGGAAGTTCGCCGCGAAATGCGACAGGGATCTGATCCTCAGGGGATGTGAGATGCTGGGAATGGAGATCCGGGACGTCGCCGCGCTCTGTATCGAAGGCATGAAGCCCTTCGCCGCGGAGCTGGGACTGCAAGGGTAAAAGACCGGTATGGAGCTTTCCCGAAACGGGGAAAGCTCTTTTTTATGTATTTCCTTCCCGTGCCATTTCCTCCCGCAGCCTGCGCAGCGCTTCGATCCCCTGCGGGGTGACCGGACGGATCCATTTTCCGGAATACATATGCCGCTGCATGATCACGAAACGGATCGGTTCGTCGACATAACACATCAGAAACACGATCAGGAACGGCGATTTCCATACGAGCCCGGTCAGACAGACCAGCGGCAGGATCATCAGATACATGAAGATGATCTCCAGCACCGTTCCGGTCGTGGCGTCCCCCGCGCTGCGATAGGTATCGTTCATGGTCCAGTTTCCCATCCGGATCAGACAGGCCGCTCCGTAGATCAGCAGCATGCCGGTGCAGTAATCAAAACTCTGACCCTCCAGGCCCATGGCATGGAACAAAGGCGTATGGATTGCCACCAGAAGCAGGACGGCAAGCAGAATAAACGCCTGGCACAGGTAAACGATCCTTTTCGCCCGGTCCCAGGCCACCCGGATATTCCCGGCGCCGATCTCTGTTCCGGCCAGCACCGAGGACGCGTTGGAAAATCCCGCGAAGAATCCGATTACAAAGCCTTCGAGCGAACGGAACACCGCCAGCGCGGCGATCGCCTGCGTGCTCTGCCGCCCCAGCACGATATTGATCACCATAGCGCCTACGCCGATCAGCAGTTCGTTCAGCAGAATCGGAAAGCACTTTTTGAAATAGACCGACAGCATCGCGCGGTCCCATCCGAAATGTTTCGAAATGCGGAAAAGATTCGGATGCTTCTGGATCCGGCCCAGAAGCAGGTTGACCGTCACATTCACCACCGAGGCCAGTACGGTCGCGGTCGCCGCTCCGCGGACGCCCATCCGGGGAATCAGCAGCGCGTTGAAAACAATATTGGTCGCGACAGAAGCAATCGACCCGTACAGCGGGATCCGGACCTTTCCGGTCGTCCGGAGCAGGCAGGCGATGCACATGGAATAAACCTGAAGCGGATAAGCCAGTCCGACGATCCGGAGATAGTCGATCCCGATCATGTGCAGCTCCGTCTTATCCGTATACAGCCGCATGATCCAGTCCGGAAGAAGCATCGCCAGCATTCCGAAAATCAGGCCGACCGTGATCATGCAGGTAAAGGTCAGGCCGTAGCTCTTGTTGATCCCGTCGTCATCCTTCGCGCCGTAATACTGGCTGAAGAACAGCATACCTCCGCCGACAAAGCCCCAGTAGCAGCTGAACATCAACCCGGAAAACTGCGCGCAGAGTCCCACGGCGCCGACGGTATTCTCCCCCAGCGCCGCCAGCATGACCGTATCCACCATACTGCCGGTGGTGGTCAGCAGATTCTGCAGCGCGACGGGAACGGCAATGACCATGACCCGGCGGATAAAATCCTTCCAGTCAAATCCGGTGTGTCGCAAATGACAGGCCTCCCGATTCATCAGTTCTTTATCTTTCATTATATCCGCTTCCCGATAAAAGTAAACGTTTTCATATTGAAAAAAAGGCGGGAATCCTCCCGCCTTTCATCCCGTTCTGCAGGTTTACAGCTTCTTTGTCCTGCTGGTTCCGAGCCGGCTTGCTCCAAGCTCCAGAAAACGCACCGCGTCCTCCAGGCAGGAAATACCGCCGGCAGCCTTGACCTGTACCTGGGGGCCGCTGTATTTCCGCATCAGGGCAACATCCTCCGGCGTTGCCCCGGCGGTGGAGAATCCGGTGGAAGTTTTGATGAAATCCGCGCCGGACTCGGTCACGATCCGGCACATCTCAATTTTCTCCTCCTCTGTCAGCAGGCAGGTTTCAATGATGACCTTCAGGATCTTGTCCCCGATCGCCGCCTTGATCGCTTTGATCTCCTCAAGCACATAGGCGGAATTCCCGGCTTTGAGCTCGCCGATGTTGATCACCATGTCGATCTCCTCCGCGCCGTTTTCCACCGCCTCCTTTGCCTCAAAAACCTTGCAGGCGGTAGTGGAATTGCCGTTCGGGAACCCAATCACGGTGCATACAGGCAAACGGCCTGCCAGATATTCAGCTGCCCGGCGGACATAGCACGGGGGAATGCATACGGATGCGGTACCGTACTCCAGCGCCTCATCGCAGATCGCCCGGATGTCCTCCCAGGTCGCCTGCTGTTTCAGCAGCGTATGGTCAATCGCGGCATAAACCTGTTGTTTTTCCATTCGGATCCTTCTTTCTTTCGTAAATATTTTGATGACTTCTCAAGCTATTTCGATATCGGCATTGCGGATTCCTTCCGCAAAAAAGAAGCCCGGGAAACGGCTTTCCGCATCCCGGGCAGTTCGGTTTTCAGTAATCTCCGTAAATCGCGCGGTATTGGGTCGGTGTACAGTTTCTGATTTCCCGGAAGACCCGGTTGAAAGTAGCCACGCTCCCGAATCCGCTTTCCCGTGCGACGTCGCGCATGGGGATCTGACTGTGCGTCAGCAGATCCATTGCGACCTGGATCCGTTTCTGACACAGATACTCCTTAAAGGAATATCCTGTCCGCTGTTTGAAGGTCCGGCTGAAATAGTACCGGCTGAAGCCTGCGAAATCAGCGACTTCATCCAGCGTCACATCTTCCTTGTAATGGTTGTTGATATAAGTCATGACGCCGGTGATGATATCTGCGTCCATGCCGGTGGATTCAGACTGACGTCTGGGCGCAGCCGTGGACAGATATCTTTTCCCGAGCAGGGTATAGATCAGCATCATACATCCGTAGCATTCGGTATTCCACAGCGGATCCTGCTCCCGGAAAGCGTCCCAGGCGCGGTTCAGCAGGTCCCGGACGCCGGTCTGAAGATCGGACCCGTCGTTCAGCAGGAAGACCTGGCTGAAGGTCGACATATAGGTTTTGATATCCCGCATGCTGAAAATCGCGTCCGGCTCAAACAGGAACAGCAGCCTTTTGCTGTCCGGTCCCATGCTCAGTGCATGCGGCATTCCCGGCGGGATCAGGATCACTTCATTCTCCCCCACCGTCCAGTTCCTGCCGTCCGCCTCGTATCGAACCTCGCCGCTGAGCGTCAGCACGATCTCGACAGCGGAGTGATAGTGCGTCTCATACTGCCATGGGATATCGGAGTACCATACACGGAAGGAGGATTCATCCGGATAGGTAACATATTCCTGTTTCCCCTGCAGGATCCGGAAGCCGTCCTCATACCGGCCCTGCGTATTGAAATCCCGAACAATCCGGTCCGTCATGAGTACAGCCTCCTTTCCTCAAAAAGTAAACAGTCGGATCAGCCCTTGACGCTGCCCAGCGCCATACCGGTAACGAAGTAGCGCTGCAGGAAGGGATAGACCACCAGGATCGGTACCGCGGCCACGATCGGGGTTGTCTGTGTCGTGGAAGCCAGCGCGTCCGCAGAAGATTTCGCCGCGTTCGCCTGGGCCTGTGTGGTGGCAAGTTTCATCTTCAGAACATACTGCAGGGTATGCAGATATTTCTTGCCGCCGTTGTACAGGTAGGTATCAAACCAGCTGTTCCAGGCGCCGACAGCTACAAACAGAGCCACTGTCGCCAGAACCGGTGTACACAGCGGCAGAATGATCTGGAAGAACGCCCGGATATCGCCGGCGCCGTCGATCCGCGCGGATTCGACCAGCGCGTCCGGCAGCCCGCAGATATAGGTCCGGATTACGATCATGTTGAAGCAGGAGAAACAGGTGGGAATGATATAGACCCAGAAGGTCTTCTGCAGGTGCATGGTCTGGGTGATCAGCAGATAATTCGGGATCAGACCGGCGTTGACGTACATCGTCAGAACCAGAATGGTCGTAATGAACTTCCGCAGAACATATTCCTTCCGGCTCAGCGCGAAGGCCAGCATGGAGGTCAGGAACAGGTTCAGGATGGTCGTGATCACGGTCTTGGAAACGGATATAAAGAATGCCTGATAAACGTCTTTATCTCCCAGGATCGACTGATACGCCTTAGTGCTCCATACGCGGGGCCAGAGCCCGATCCCGCCGCGCAGGGCATCGGTACCGTCGTTGAAGGAGATTGCCAACGTATTGAGAACAGGGTACAGGGTAACGATCATGATCAGGCACAGGATAATCGTATTCACGATCGGGAAGGCAATATCCCTTCTCTTGGCCTTATGCTTCGGTTTCACAGCTACTGTTGTCACAGGATACTCCTCCCTTCTTAAATCAATGTTTCTTCATCAAGTTTTCTGGAAATCGTGTTCGCCGCCATCAGCAGGATAATGGCCACAACGCTCTTGAACATACCGGCCGCGACGGCGGTGCTGTAATTCGGGCGCTGCATACCGAGACCATAGCGGAGAACGAATACGTCAATGGTTTCAGAGAATTCCTGAACCAGTTTGTTTCCCATCAGATACTGGATTTCGAAACCGGCTTCCATCAGGTGGCCGATGTTCATGATGAGCAGAATAACAAAGGTGGATTTGATGCCGGGCAGCGTGACATGCAGGATCCGCTGGAAGCGTCCCGCGCCGTCAATGGAGGCTGCCTCATACAGACACGGGTCAATGGATGTCATGGCTGAAATATAAATGATCGTATTCCAGCCGACTTCCTTCCATACGTTGATGACGCCGACAAGCCACCAGAATCTGTTTCCTTCACCCAGCCAGAATACAGGTTCCTTGATGATGCCCAGACTCATCAGGACGTTATTGATGGCACCGTCGCTCATGAATATATTCTGAGCCATGCTGACAACAATGACCATACTCAGGAAGTGCGGCAGATAGGTCACGGTCTGAACCGTGCGCTTGAATGCCTTGTTCCTGACTTCATTGAGCAGCACAGCCAGCAAAATGGAAGAAACCGTACCGAACACGAGATTGATAATGCTCATGGCCAGTGTGTTCCGGATGCTGCGGATGAAATCCTCGCGGCCGAACAGCCAGATGAAATTCTTCAACCCGACCCATTCGCTTCCGGTGAGACCTTTCTTAGGGGTATAATCCTGGAAAGCCGTCACCCAGCCCCACATGGGCGCGTAATTGAACCACAGCACATAAAGCAACATCGGAACAGACATGATCATCAGCTGTTTTTGCTGTCCCAGTGTTTTCCAGAAGCTCTTTTTCCTGACATTGATGACAGGTTTCGCCGTATTTTGAGCTATACCGGCCATAATCAACACTCCTCCCTAAAAAATCATGGGGAGAGACGTATCCCTCCCCATGATCCGCAAGACTTAATTATTCACCCAAAGCCTGCTTCACGAGCTTCAGGACTTCTTCCTGCATGAAGTTGGTGTAAACTTCGCAGGAGGGGTTGATTTCTTCAACGAAAGCATCCCACTTGGCATCGAAGTCAGCATCGTCGGTCGCCATGATGATTTCAGGCAGGCAGCGGTCCTGGATCGCATTGAAGTCAGCATATTCGACAGAGATGGGTCCCTTGTCGATCTGCCAGGCTTCTCCGTAGGGAGCCAGAGGCAGGGTCTTGTCGAACACGTCACCGGGAACCTTCAGACCGCACTTGGCGAAGAAGTCAATGTCGTATTCGTTCATCAGTCCGAAGTACATCTCAGCCTGATCGGTGGGAGCCCAGGCATTGCCGTCATCCTGCACGCCCTGCTTCTTGGGAGCAGACTGCCAGATGGCCAGAGCCTGATTCGCGCGCTGCCAGGAAACATCGTTGCGCTGTTCGTACTGTTCCTTGGTCATCAGCATACGGCCGTCTTCGACGTAGTAATCTTCGTCTTCGATACCCCACTGGAGGATCTTCTGCCACTTGTCGGACAGGAGGTTCTCGAAGAGGTTGATCATGCGTTCCGGATACTCGCAGTTGACGGAGATACCGAAGCCGCGGTCTTTGTTCATGACAGCACCGTTGACATAGTGCTCTTCGATGACGCCGTAGCCATAGCTTTCGTCATAGACCAGCGGCAGGCCCAGGTAGGTGTTCTCGTACATGCCGGCGGCATTCAGAGCGGCGGTAGCCGGATCGAAGTCCCAGCCCTGATCGAACATGGCCAGGATGGTGCCGTTGGACAGAGCAGCGATGTACTGGTCATAGTTCATAACGAAGGTGTCCTTGTTGATGATGCCCTTGTTGAACTCTTCGTTCAGCTTCTTGTAGTAGGGCTTCGCATATTCCTGATTGATGAAGGTCGTGGTCTTGTATTCGGGGGTGCTGATGTCAATGATGACTTCACCGTCGTTCGGGCGGCCCATCAGGTGCTGAACGGGGTTGATCAGGCAGAAGTGACGCCAGTCTTCGCACAGGATGGCAAAGCCGGTGTAGGGCGTGCCGTTCTTGTCGGTGGGATTCTCAGCCACGAAGCGCTCGAGCAGGTCGAAGTACTCGTCCAGGGTGGTGGGCACCACGTAGTTGTTCCACGCGATGACCTGCTTCTGGATGAAGAACATGGGGCCGTTGGGCTCGTTCTGGATCTGACCGTTGTAGTTGATGCCGTAGTTGGGGATGATGTGCAGATGGCCATCTTCGTCCAGCAGCTGCTTCACGCGGTCATCGGTGTAGATGTGCTTGTAGAGGTTGGGGGTGCCTTCCTCGGTGATGTAGGGCAGCATGTCGATCAGAGCGTCAGCCGCTTCGATCATCTCAGCGCTGTTGCCGCCGTCGAACAGGTCCGGATAGTCTTCGTTGGCAATCTTCAGAGACAGGGTCTCGTTCAGGTCGCCGGCGAGGAATTCGATCTCGAACTTGATGCCGAATTCGTCTTCGATCATCTTGTAGATCTTGTTGTCTTCAGTGGGTTGTTCACCGGGATCGCCACGGAACACGGTAACAGTGATGGGTTCGGCATCACTGGCCATAGCCGCGGGGATCAGCGCCAGCAGCATCGTGGCAGCCAGCAGAGCAGCCAGGAACTTCTTCATGGGTCAATCCTCCATTTTTTTATTTGAGCACATTGTGCCCTTTGAGCATATTATGAACACTTTGTACGTACATCCACAATGTAAAGCAAGGTCACTTTTTCTCACTATTTGCTTCCTTCATTCTCATTATTTGCTTTCGTCCTTGTAATCGTTTGCATATATTGCGAACGGGGTAATCCCCTCAACACGTTGCAATTCCTCACTTTATATTGCAAAATCCATATTTCTTGCGGTTTGCGGACCGCAAAAATCATTATATCACATTTTCTATGTTCTGCGTCTATATTCATATGACAAACAATGAGCAATATTTCATAAATTTTCCGCTGTTAACTGTGATTTTCTCAATATATAGTGTATACTGCTTCTGATCGGGGAAAAGGAGGTTACCGGAATCATGGATCATCCGTTTTTCTATATAACAGATATCGGCGAAATTCCGGATCCGGCGTTTTCCCCGGATGAAATGACATTCATCCCGGCGAATAAACGTGAAAAGATCCTGCGGATGCGGCAGGCGGACGACAGGCGGCTCGCTTTGGGCGCGGAAAGGCTCCTGAACCGCGCGCTGACCGGATCCGGCTATGATCCGCAGGGGCTGGCGCGGGCCGCAGGGCCGCAGGGAAAGCCGTATTTCCCCGCGATCGCTTCCCGCTTCCAGTTCAACCTGTCCCATTCGGGCCAAAGGGTCATGTGCGTCTGGACGCCCTCCGCCCGGGCCGTCGGCTGTGATATTCAGACATTCGGGGACCTCCCGCTGGATCTGGCAAAACGTTTTTTCCATCCCGGTGAATATGAAAGACTGTGTTCTCTCTCCGATCCGGAGGCGCAGCGAAAATTGTTTTACAGATATTGGGCCCTGAAGGAAAGCTTTATCAAATGTACGGGCGAGGGGCTGTCCCGCCCCCTGAACTCCTTTGAGATCCGGATCGCCGATGACGGTCCTGTCACCGTTGTCTGTCCGTCGGATCCGCGCATTTTCCGTTTCGGAGAACCGGATGCCGGCGAGGGATACGCCTGCGCATGGTGTATGGAAGCGTAAAAAAGGGGGAAAACCGGATGCCCGGGATCAGGAACATCGGCATATTCGCTCACGTGGACGCCGGAAAAACGACGCTTTCCGAGCAGCTTCTGTTTCACGCGGGCCGGGTCCGGAGCGTCGGATCCGTTGACCGGGGGACGGCGTTCACTGATTCCATGGACATAGAGCGGCGCAGAGGCATCTCCGTCCGTGCGACGGTGGTCGGCTTCAACTGGAAAGATACGCGGATCCATCTGATCGATACGCCCGGCCATATCGATTTTTCAGCGGAAGTGGAACGTTCGTTCTGGGCGCTGGACGGCGCGGTTCTGCTGGTCGACGCGGCAGACGGGATTCAGCCACAGACGGAAGTGCTTTTCCGCGCGCTCCGGGAGCAGGGCCTTCCGTTTCTCATTTTTCTGAACAAAACAGACAGACCGGACGCGAATGTGGACGGAACGCTTGCGCAGATCCGGAAGCGCCTGACCTCATCCGTCTTTCTGCTGCAGGATGAGGAAGATACGCGCGAGTTTATCTGCGGAACGGATGAGTCGCTGACAGAACGCTATCTGAACGGCGAGGAGATCGGCGAAGGTGAAATTCTGGAACCGCTCCGCAGCCTCACGCATCAGGGAAAGATCCATCCCGTTCTGTACGGTTCCGCTCTGAAAGACGAAAATATCGAAGAACTGCTGGACGCGATCGTCAGTCTTCTTCCTCCGCCCGTATCTTCATGCGGCGGCCTTTGCGGCGTCGTATTCGCTTCCTCCTCCGACCGGACCATGGGGCGCGGTCTGTGGGTCCGCCTGTTCGGCGGAAGTCTGGAAAACAGACAGGCTGTGGAGCTGCCGGCGGGAACAGATCCCGTCACCGGCGCCGAAAGAACGGTCCAGCGGAAAATCACCCAGATCCGGAATGTCTCCGGAGAGGACACAGGCGTTCTGAACGCCGGCGAAGTCGGCATTCTTTTCGGTCTGGGCGATCTGCGGATCGGTCATGTTTTCGGAGACGCCGGATCTCTTCCCCGTCATGTCGAGCCCGGGAATTTCCGCACGCCGCTGATCACCGTCCGCGTGTATCCCAAAAAGGAGGAGGAAACGGAAAAGCTTCGTCTGGCCTGCGAAGAACTGACGCTGGAAGACGGCCTTCTGAACGCGGAATATATCCGTTCCTTAAAGGAGATCCATCTGCATGTGATGGGGAAGATCCAGCTGGAGATCCTGCAGGATCTGCTGAAAACCCGCTTCGGACTCAATGTCCGTTTCGGCGAGCCCGCCGTGATCTGCCGGGAAACTCTGGCGCGTGAAGTGGTCGGCTTCGTCGCGTATACGATGCCCAAACCCTGCTGGGCGGTTCTGGAATTTCTAATGGAGCCTGCTCCCCGCGGAAGCGGGGTCACCTTTTCCTCCGTTGTCCCTCACCGGGAGATTGAAAGCCGGTATCAGCATCAGGTGCGGCAGGCGCTTCCGCTCGCGCTCCGGCAGGGACGGAAAGGCTGGCCTGTCACAGATGTAAAGATCACGCTGACAGGCGGAAACCATCATCTGATCCATACCCATCCGCTGGACTTCATTGTGGCAACGCCCATGGCCATCCAGGACGGACTGCAGCGCGGCGGAAGCGTCCTGCTGGAGCCTGTTCTGGAAATGCGTCTGACCGTTCCGTCGGAATATCTCGGGCGGATCATGAACGATATCAGCCGGATGCGTGGCGAAATCACGAATACCGAAACGGACGGGGAAAACGTCATGCTGACCGCGTCGGTCCCGGCTGTGACAAGTCTGGATTACGCGTCGCAGCTGGCCGCCGCCACTGCCGGACACGGCGTCATGCACACCCGTCTGAGCGGATACCGCGAAGCTCCGCCGGAGCTGGACAGAGCCGTGCCGCGGCGGGGTACGGATCCTTTGGATACGGCGAAATATATTCTGGCCGCCCGAAGCGCGCTGGAAGGCGGTATATTCGATTTTTAACTGAAAATATCTGTTCACACATACGAGCCTGTGATATCATTCCGATAGAGGGGATTCATATGTTTCGTCTCATGTAAAAAAACGGTTCAGACATATCGGATCCCGAAAACATCAAGAAACACACAATAAGGAGGATTTTCTTATGGATGCATATACCAATCTGCTCAGCCGCCGTTCCTGCCGCGCATATACAGCCGAGATGCCCGACGCGGAGCTGATCGAACGCATTGTGACCGCCGGAACTTTCGCGGCGACCGGTATGGGAAAACAGTCCCCCGTCATCATTGCGGTGACGGACAAAGCCACAAGAGACAGATTAAGCGCCATGAACGCCGCTGTCATGGGCGCGCATTCAGATCCGTTCTACGGCGCGCCCGTTGTCCTGATCGTTCTGGCCGACCGGGATATTCCGACCTATCTGTATGACGGTTCCTGCGTGATGCAGCAGCTGATGCTGGCCGCGCATGAAGCCGGTCTCGGTTCATGCTGGATCCACCGTGCGAAGGAAGAATTCTCCGGAGAAGAAGGAAAGCAGCTGCTGAAAGATCTCGGGATCGAAGGCAACTACGAAGGGATCGGACACTGCATTCTCGGTTACGCGGCCGAAAGTCCGAAAGCAGCAGCTCCCCGCAAATCCAACTATGTTTACTGGATCAGGTGAATCAGGTTGTTCCGCAGTCACCTGTCCCGCGAATGCGCGCTGCGGTTGTTCCTGCGGGTAAAAAGGAGTGTAATCAGGCTTTTCTCATACGGAATAAAGATCCCTTCATCGATCATCTTCAGAATCTCATGTTCATCCGCCCAGCGGACCGCCTGAACCTCCTCCGGCTGCAGCTTCAGCATGGAAAGATCCGGCTCTTTTGAAAGAACATAATAGTCATCAAAGCCGTGATCAAAATTGACCGTTACCGCCGCCCGATCATTCGAAAGGTCGATCTCCAGTCCAAGTTCTTCCAGCGTTTCGCGTTCTGCGGCGTTCCGGCTGGTCTCGCCGGCGACAGCGCATCCCCCGACGCTGACGTCCCACATACCGGGCCATCCCCTCTTGAACGGCTGCCGCTGCTGGATCAGCATACGTCCCTTCGTATCAAAAACACATATGTGAACGACCTGGACATAAAATCCTTCAGGGATCGGCCGGCTCCGGTCCGCCGTCATCCCTGTCCGGATCCGTTCATCCGTATACAGGTCCAGAAGCTCCATCGGCATGATCCTCCCCGCCCGATTCAGCATTTTTCTTTTTCATTCCGTACGCACCGTACATTCCGCGCTGAGTCCGGCGTCAGCAGACTCAACCGTGAGCGTCGTTTCTCCGGTTTCATATCCGCTGCGCAGGATTGCGAGGGCATGGCCCCCGAAACTCACGGTCCGGCTGTCCGTGTAATCCTCATCGGTAACCGGATTTCCTGTACCGAAACCGGCCAGAACCGCCGTTCCCCGTACAGAGGCATTCAGCTTCAGCGACGCATCCGGAACAATCCGTCCCTGTTCATCCAGCACCTCGATCTCCGCATAGATCACGTCATGGCCGTCCGCACGCATCTCCGTTTTCTCCGGGGTGATCCGGATCTTCGCGGGAACTCCGGAAGTTTCGATCCGGTCGCGACTGATCTCCGTTCCGTTTCTGTAGCTGACCGCTTCAACCGTTCCCGGAACATAGGCTGTCCGGAACTGTACAGAACAGGGCAGCGGACGTTCTCTGCCGACAGGTTTCCTTTCCGTCTCCCGGCCGTTGACCACCAGCGCAACTTCCTCCGCATTGGTAAACACAGTCAGTTCAACCGGTTTCCCTTCATAACCGGCAAAATTCCAGCTTTTCAGAACATCCGGAAATCCCCACATGCTGGTGAGTTCCGTTTTTCCGCAATGGTCCGGATGCTGCGCGTACAGGTGTGTTTCCCCGTTTCCCCAGACCACGCTCCGGTAGGCGCCCTGCGGGCGAAGCCGTCCGGTGATGTCATAATCCGCGTCATTGGCCAGCCGCCAAGGATAAGGCGAGGTAGTGTCCGGCATGATATCCCAGGGGTGTTCGGGCGCGTCCGGATCACCCGGATCGAAAAATACAGACTTGCCGATCCCGGCTTCTCCGATATAGTCCCAGGCAGTCCAGGTAAAGTCGCCGATCACATAAGGCAGGGATTCCACCAGCGGCCACCGGAAGCCGATCTCCTTCGGGAAATTCTCGGAGCCGAGAATCACCCTGTTCGGGAACAGTTTATGCGAATTTTCGTAAAGATCCTCCATATAGTTATATCCGACAATATCGAGCCCGTTGGTGAACGGCTCGGTCATCCTGTCCCAGGAGTACCGGAGATGATCGTTCTGCGCGTTCTGCGCGCCGTTCATTTCCTGCGCGAGGAAGTCATCCACCCCGCACCAGAAAGAGCAGATCCCGTTGCTCACAGGACGGGTCGGATCCAGTTTCCGGACTGCTTCCGCCAGTCTGGAAGCCAGCGTATATCCGTTGTTCAGACCGCCGCGCTCCGGGATCTCATTTCCGGTAGACCATATAATGACGGAAGGATGGATCCTGTCGCGGCGGACAAACGCGGTGATTTCCTGCTCCCAAAGGTTATCGAAAAATGTACTGAAATCCCCCGGTCTCTTCGCGACGCCCCAGGCGTCAAACGCTTCGTCAAAAATAAACATTCCGACCCGGTCACACGCCTCCAGCAGCGCTTCCGAAGGCGGATTGTGTGCCGTCCGGATCGCGTTGAAACCGGTCTCTTTCAGTTTCCGGAGCTTCCGGACCTCGCTTTCATACAGCGAAACCGCTCCAAGAAGTCCGTTGTCGTGATGGACGCATCCTCCCCGGAGCTTGACGGTTTTCCCGTTGACGCGAAGCCCGCGCGTTGCGTCCGCGGTCACCGTCCGGACGCCGAACTGCTTTTCGGCTTCATCCGTTTTTGCGGATCCGTCCGGAACAAAATGTGTTCCAAAGGTCCCGAGATCCGTCACCGTCACGGTCGCCGTATAAAGGTTCGGCTGTTCGGGATCCCAGAGCCGTGCGTCCGGGATCTGAAAGGATATCCTCGCGGTCTCCTGCCGTCCGGGATTGATCTGCACAGCCTGGCGAGTCTCCTCACAGGCCTTGTTTCCGTCCGCGTCCGAAATCCGGAGGGCTACTTCTGCGATCCTGTTTTCGCCCGTCCGGTTCCGGACGTCGATTTCGGCGGTCAGCCAGGCCGTTCCGCCGGAAATCTCCCGGGTATAAATGAAAATCCCGTCATGCTCCAGATGAACGTCCGGAAAGCGGCAGAGCCGTACGCTGCGATACAGGCCGCACCCGGAATACCATCTGGAACTGGGCTGGACTCCGGTGTCCGTGTTCACCGTGATCCGGTTTTTCTCCCCGAATGCGACCGCTTCCGTAATATCCAGGAAGAACGGCGAATATCCGTAATGATGTTCCCCGACCTTGGTTCCGTTGACCGTCACGTTCGAGTACATCATCACGCCGTCGAAGCACAGGCCGATCCGTTCCGTCTTCCATTCCTGCGGAATGTCCACGTACCGGGTGTAATTGCATACAACGCCCGGAAAATACCCGGAATCGTGTTTTGCAGGCGCTTCAGGTGTTGTCGGCAGACCGATCATCGCGTCATGCGGCAGATCGACCGCCGTACACGCCCGGTCCTTCACCATGCCGAGCGTATCCGCATAGCCTCTTCTGAATTCCCATCCGCGATCCAGATTCAGATACTTCATCGTTTATTTCCTCCGGTTTTCATTTGTGCTGACTTCTGTTTCGTGCCGTGTATTCCGTTTTCCGTGGCCGTCATTTTCCATTATATCACACTCCTGCCTGCCGGATTCTCGCTTTTTTTGTTCCTCCAGCAGGAGCCGTACCGTATCCGCATATTCATCCAGTGCGCGGGACCCGTCCCCGGTCAGCTGGTATTCGCCCCGGGCCGTGTTCTCAAACCAGCCGTAAACATTTCTGTAAAGAATGCTCGCAGCCCTGGGGCAGCCGGTCATATCCCGGACCTGCCTGCAGGTACCCTGCCCGCCCATACGCTGAAGAGCCTCCAGCACCAGCAGGGCTTCCTCGCGGTATGCGGTCAGCAGCTTTGTATTCCGGACGCCGCCCGGATTGTTTTTGACTTTCCGGTTCCGGAACTCCCGTTTCAGGGAATCGGTCCGGGCTTTGTGATTCTTCTGGAAGCTCGTCAGTTCGCTGACAACGGGATCGCTCACCGCTTCCGTTTTCCCGGTCCTCTGGGATACGCAGAGCAGCCCGATCCCGAGGCGTTTGAGAAGATAGATCTTATCCTTCATTTCACGGGTGTACAGATTGGCCGGCCGGAAGATTCCGATATAGACAAGATCACAGGTCCGCTGATCCAGCGCAGCCTGACGGATCGCCTTGAAATCCAGCGTTTTCTTCAGTTCCACAGCCAGGCTCAGCCCGTCCTTTTCCATATAGAGATCGATCCCGCCGACTTCGCCGTCTCCGGTATATCCCGCCTCCGCAAAATACGTTCTGATCGGTTCAAACAGATCCGATTCTTTCATGGAGCGCCTCCGTCCTGTCGGTTTTTGTTTTCCGCGTCTTGTGTTTCAAAAACCGATCTGATATAGTGAGTCATCAGTTTCATCGCCTGACATGAACCGTGAAAGGAGTCCCTGATGAATCGTCTGCTGACCGTTGATTTGAAAAATTATTCCGAAGAAGGTCCTGTCTGCCGTCTGCTTTCCGTCCGGGGAATTATCCGGAAAGGCCGGGATCTTCTGCTGGTTCATTCCGTGAAACACAACTACTGTATGTTTCCGGGCGGCCGGGTCGAGGAGGGGGAAACCCCTGAGGCGGCTCTGTGTCGTGAGATCCGGGAGGAAACCGGATATCTTGTACGTCCTGAAAGCATTCGGGAATATGGCTCCGTGCTCCGCCGCGCCCGGGATCAGCTGAACCCGGACGGGATCTTCGAACATGAGCATCTTTATTATTTCTGCGAGGTGGAGGAGACCCCCGGTCCGACCGCCCTGCTGGCGTATGAACAGGAAGCCGGATATACTCCGGTCTGGCTGGATCCGTGGGAGGCCGCCAACCGGAACAGGCTTGCGGGAAGGCGCGAGCTTGGACCGCATTACGATTTTGCCCGGCAGGAGGCGCAGGTGCTGGAGCTGCTGGATCTCGAATCGCAGAAGGAAGAACGGATCCGCGGGCAGCAGGCGTTCATTGAAAGTCTCAACGTTCCCGGCGCAGACGATATGATGGTTTGGGTTCGGGAAAAACTGGAAAATGCGGACGAATCATCCTTCAAGTTTGAGATCAGCTACAGCCGTTTCGAACACACGCGGCGTGTGCTGGGCTGGGCGGTCCGCCTGCTGGAGGCTGATGAAAACCCCTCCCGGTTCCACCGGGACGATGTGATCATCGCAACGATCTTTCACGATGTCGGCCGGTCCGTGGCCGGTTCCCCCGGCGGTCACGCCGGGGCCGGCGTCCCGCTGACCCGCCGGTATCTGACCGAACACGGATTCGATCCCGACAGGATCGAACGGATCTGTTCTCTCGTGGCACATCATTCCGACAAACAGACCATGCAGGATCCGGATACGGATCCTGATCTGCTGCTCCTGATGGAGGCGGATCTGCTGGATGATATGGGCGCGCTGGGCATCGTGATGGACTGCATGATCACGGAAAGCCGGAACCGGAACGCCACCGTGTCAGACAGTTTCGATCATATCTGCCGGTATACCCTGCGTCAGCAGCGGGTGAATCCGATGGTAACCCCCGCGGCAAGGCGGTTCTGGGAAGAAAAAACCCGTCTGACGGAAGAATTCGCCCGGCAGCTTCGGAACGATCTGTTTCCCTGATCCGCGAATGCCCGGCACTCCGCCGTCAGTTTCCGGAGGCAGCCGGAAGCGTTCTTCCCGTTCTGCGCCGAAGAAGACTGTTCAGGCCGGAAGTCTGATACCCCATGATATTGGAATACCCCGGATTGTCGATCATATATCCCGCATTGGAAATCGCATGGACCTCCGGCGCCCCGTCCATCGCGGCATTCATCCGGAACGCGGCTTCAAACAGAAGCTGCCCCCACGGAATATGGTAGGCGCTGCTGACGATCACGACAGAATCGATCTCCGGATATTCGCTTTGCAGGATCTCCGCGGAATAGAGCGCGTTTTCGGTCGTACTCATGGAGCTGTTTTCAATGATCAGCCTGTCTTTCTCCAGTCCGTTTCCGATCAGCCACTCGCCCATGACTTCCGCCTCGGTAGCTTCCCGGTTCCGGGCTGCAGTCCCTCCTCCGGTGCAGAGCACCCAGGCGTCCGGATACTGTCCGGCGCAGGCGAGACCGGTTTTCAGTCTGCCTTCCAGTTCCGGGCGGATGCCGCCGTCCGGTTCGAGCTGATACCCGAGGATGACGATACAAAGCCTGTGATCCTCCGGAAGTCCGTCCGGAAGTTTCTCCGGATTGACCGGGACGCTGTTGAGCCGGTCCCAGTAATCCAGAATGCCCTTCCAGAGTCCGGCCCTGGCCGGATCCATCCCCTGCAGTTCCTTTTCAAGCATGACGATATCCGGATCGGAAAGATCCCCGGACGCGCCATACACAGAAATCATTTCACTGATCACCGTATCGGGAAACCGCTCAGCTGTTTCGCAGGATCCCGTTCCGAACGCTGTAACCGATATGAATACCGCGACCGTCATACAGACGATCCTGTATACCGTTTTTTTCATTTTCCGGTCTCCCTGCATTTATTTACAGAACTGTCACATACTTTTCCGGATCCGCCCGTTTGGAATGCATCGCTGAAGGAGCCGAGTCCTCCGCCGGATACCCCATCACCAGCAGGCTGACCGGTTCTTCGTCCTCCGGCAGCGCAAACTCCTCACGGATCGCTTCCGGGATGAAGTGCATCACCCAGGTGGATCCGATTCCCTGCTCCCAGGCTTCCAGCATCATCTGCGTCGTTACGATCGATGCGTCGATCTCCCCGCTGCTCTTCCCGTCATAGTCTCTTTTCCAGCAGACCGCGGTATCGCAACACACCAGTACCGCCAGCGTTTCCCCGAAATGAGACGTTTTACACTTCTGCAATCTTTCCAGAGCCTCCCGGCTCCGAAGCACATAGATCCTCTGCGGCTGAAAATTGCACGCAGTCGGCGCGGTTTGCCCCGCCCGAAGGATCAGATCCAGCTTCTCCTGTTCGACCGGCCTGTCCGAAAATTTCCGGACGGAATACCGTTCTTCAGTCAATGTAATGAAATCCATCTTGTGCCTCCTGTTTCTGCAGAATATGCCGTCTGTATGAAAGTCCGTCAGCCGCGGCGTCGCGTGACCGGAATCCTTTCGGCATATCCGGCTGTTCTGTAAAGGAATCAGCGCTCCTCGTAAAGAATATTCCTGTTGATACACCAATGATCCCGGTCATCCGGAGATGAACGGGATCATCCGATCCGCCTGCGGGATCCCCCGGGCTTCACACCGGCGCGGGGATCACCGATTTCACTGTGAACGGAATGTTTCCGGGAGAATACCTATGACAGAACATATGCACATACAAAGGAATTTCGGACCGGTATTCGATTCAGGATCCAAAGTGCTGATCCTCGGCAGTTTCCCTTCCGTCAAATCACGGGAGGCCGCCTTTTTCTACGGGCATCCGAGAAACCGCTTCTGGCCGGTTCTGGGAAGGATTCTGGAAACGGAGATCCCGCCGGATACGGAAGGCCGGAAAGCGTTGCTACTGGCAAACGGGATCGCGCTGTGGGACGCGGTGGAATCCTGTGAGATCATCGGCTCCAGTGACAGCAGCATCCGGAACGTGATTCCCGTGAACATCATGAAGGTTCTGGGCGCCGCGGATATCCGTGAAATCTACTGCAACGGAGGAACTTCCGCGGAGTTGTTCATGAAGTATCTTTTCCCCGTTTGCGGCCGTGTTCCGGTCCGGCTTCCCTCCACCAGTCCTGCCAACGCGGCGTATTCCGCGGACCGGCTGTTTGACGAATGGAAGGTCATCCGCAATCATCTGTAAGAGCGCGGCGGTTCGCGGCGCGTATCGCGTCCCGCGTTCATCCGGATCAGAAGCCGAGGTCCCCGTTCACCAGGATCACATGAACCCGGCCGGCATGTCTTTCATACCGGGTGATCAGGAACTGGCAGCAGATTGTGTCGGGACATTTGCAATCCATGCAGGAGCCGGTTCTGCTGCAGGGGGTGGACAGTCCGAAACGCTGCGCGTTGATCGGAGCGGCTTCATTGCGCGCCCGCTTCATCGCATGGTCGACATCCTTCGTCACCTTGTTCATACCGACGATCAGGATCAGTTTCCGCGGTCCGTACGCGTAGGCGGACACCCGGTTTGAGTTCCCGTCGATGTTGATCAGAACGCCGTCCTCCGTGATCGCGTTGACGCTTCCGAGATAGACGTCCGCGGCATAGGCTGAAAGCTCCGCCTCCCGTTTGTCGCTCGCCCTGTTCCGGTCGATGTAGTGATAATTCCCGGCGATCACGGCGTCAACCAGGCCGATCTCGCTGATGGAGACCGATCCGCCGTTCGTTACGCTGCTTCCTTCCGGAATCAGCTCCAGCGCCTTCGCGAGCGCCTCTTCCTTCGTCCGGGCAAAAGAACCCGCCATGTTTCGGGATTCCAGTCCCCGGATGACTTTTTCAGCCAGCAGCTCATTCCTTTTTTCACGGTTCGGATCCATCGACAGTCCCTCCTCCGTATGATGATGTACCCTTCTGCAGTATATTATACGCCTGTTCAGCCATTCCCGCAATCCGTCCGGCGTTTTCTCCGGGCTGCGCGGGTTCAATTCCGCCGAAAGGAGTTTCCTTTCTCATGAACGGTTCTGTCCTGCATTCCCCGGAAAGCCGTCCGGCAGCGCGGTTTCATCTGCCCGGCCTGTTTGAATTTGAAGCGTTATACCGCGCATTCCTTCCGCTCTTCCGGGAGCATCGGGAGTATTTCCGGGAGGATTGCGAAATTGCCTCCCTGTACGGCGCCCCGGCGGACTGCCTCTGGGGCGGCGGCCGCGTCGGCTCGGGAGAAGCGGAACCGCGTTCGGTTCTCGCCCTCTGCCGCGAATACGGGATCTCCGCCCGGCTGACCTTCAGCAATTCCCTGCTCCGCCCGGAGCATCTTTCGGACTGGAAGTGCAACACGCTCTGCGCGCTGCTGGCGGAAAGCCGCGGGCCGCAAAACGGGGTGATCCTCCATTCGGATCTTCTGCTCGCCTATCTGAAAGACCGCTATCCGGAACTGTATGCCGTCTCCTCCACCACCAAGGTGCTGACGGACTTCACCGCGTTTGTGTCGGAGCTCGACCGGGAGGAATTCCGTTACGTGATTCCGGATTTCCGGCTGAACAAGGCGTTCAGCCGGCTCCATACGCTGACGCCGGCTCAAAAGCAAAAAGTCGAGTTCCTGTGCAACGAATGCTGCTGGGTCGGATGTCAGGACCGGAAAGCCTGCTATGAATCCGTCAGCCGGATCAATCTTGACGAACCCGGACCCGATTTTGTCTGCAAAGCGCCAGACGCCGGAAAGGGCTACCGTTTTTCAACGGCAATGAAAAGCCCGGCCTTCATCAGCCCCGATGACATCCGGAACACCTATCTTCCAATGGGTTTCACCGAATTCAAACTGGAAGGCCGGGAGCTCGGCAGCGCACAGGTCCTGGAATTCCTGCTGTATTATCTGGCAAAGCCGGAAACCCGGGACCGTGTCAGGGAAGCGATTTGTCGTTCCGCATTCCCGGACCTTTTCTGATCATACCGGTTCACAACCGGCTTGCCCGTTACCGTTCAGGCCGTCTTTTTTTCAGTGTCAGCACATTCACGGACAGCGCAGGCGCTTCATAGACAAATTCCGGTGCAGCCCCCGCGGCCTGCAGCGTGACATCGTGCACGTATTCGGGCTTTTCAAGGCTGTTTTCAGCCTCGGCCTCTCCGGTCAGCAGCCCGACCGTATACGATTCCTCCACGTCGCAGTCCAGCTGAATACGGACCGGATCAGGTTCCGGGGCAAAGTTGACAATCTTGATAATCACCTCATCCTCCGAATCCGTGGCCACAGAACCCATCGCCGGATAGCTCGGAAGTTCCGCCGTATCCACTGTTTCCCCGTTGATTTCCATTGTCACGAAGTGGCCTTTGACGAAATATTTCAGATGATTGAACGCATTCATCCGCAGCGGCGCGTCCCGCTCAGGCGAGATCGGCACAGGTGGGAAGCTGTCGCGCGCGACAAAAGATTTCCCGTCCCGGATGATCCAGCGTGAAACCTCCAGAAAGCGCATGCTCCACGGATCGCACGGATTCGGATTGTTCCGGTCATAATAGGAAAGCGGTTTGGGGGACGCGAGAATACCGAGCGCAATATCCTTCCCCTCCTCGCAGAAGACATCCGTTTCGAACACACCTTCCCGGCACGTCAGATCCTCCCCCAGCGTGACCAGCGGATACACCTTGAAGCCGAATGCCGGCATTCCTTCCGGCAATTCCCGGAACACGGTGATTTCGCCCTCGCCGTTCAATGCATGCCGGGCACAGATATCTCTGGAGGGCGATACGGGAACGCCGTTCCATACAGGGTTCCGGTAGCGGACGCCGTCATCTCCGGAAAGGGCCGGCAGGCCGTGCAGCGCGTAATAAATCCTGTTCCCTTCTTCCGCCGAGAAAATGACATTCTTCCCGCGGCTGCCTCCGAACAGCCGCCAGGCATAATAGGTCGGAATCGCGAAACTGCGCAAATTGTCATAGATCAGCAGATTCGGGAACCAGGATCCGTAATGCGTATGCTGGAACAGCGGGGCATAGGATGCCAGCCGCACCTTGTCCTGATTCCGCTCCATCCCGACCATGAACATAGCCTCCGCGACCGCGGCGCGAAGCTGACCCTCATAGGTCTGGTTGACGGAGAATTCGCCGACAAACACGTCCGGAGCATTCCTGTCGTAGTCATCATACATCGTGATCTTTTCGGCGAAAAATTCCGGCATGTTGTAATAATGGTCATCCGCGAGTTCCGTATTCAGCTTCCGGGTTCTCCCGCGGTCATTCGCGATGATCTTCAGATGAGGATAGCGGGCAAGCACGGCGTCCCGAATCTGATCAAAACGCCGTTCATATTCCGGCCCGGAATTCTCGTTTCCGATTTCCAGATAATCCAGCCGGAAGGGCGCCGGATGACCCATCTCCGCGCGAACGGCGCCCCAGCGGGAATCCGCGGAACCGAGCGCGTACTCCAGCGCGGCCAGAATGTCCTCCAGCAGATCCGCCTGTTCCTTTTCATCAAAGTAGCGCGGCTTCCGTCCCTGACACGTCATTCCGCAGTTGCATACGTACAGGGGCGCCAGATGGAGATCCTCGCAAAGCTGAAGATATTCATGGAATCCCAGCCCGTTAGTCGTCCGGTAGTGCCACAGAAGCCAGTGACTCGGGCGTTCCCAGACCGGTCCCACCGTGTTCCGGAAATACCATACCGTCTCCATCGTGAAGCCTTCGACAATGCAGCCGCCCGGAAAACGCAGGAATGCAGGATGCATGTCCCGCAGTTTCTCCGCCAGGTCCTTCCGGAGTCCGTGTCCCATGAACGTTTCCGCCGGCATCAGGGAGGCAAATCCGAACCGCACGGTCGCCTCCGTGTCGCAGCGGATCACAAAAGCAGCTCCGCCCGCGGTGGAAGACGCCGTCATCATCGCGTCGCACCGGGTCCATCCGCCCGGGTGAACCGTGATTTCCGCAGAGGAAAGCACCCGACCGTTCTCCTCTGTACGCAGGGTCAGCGCGACTTCCGTATCGGTCCGGGCAAAGGCATAGAAATGATACTGTCTGCCAGCCTCCTGCGGGATCCCGCCGTATCCGGTATTCCGGATGCTGCCGCCGGTCCGGAATGTCACCCGCAGAGAAACCCGGCGGTGTTCATTCAGCACATGATCCGGATCCAGCGCCATCTCCGCTCCTTCGGCATACCATCCCGGAACCGGGGTCGGAGCGACACGGTTGTTTTTGACCCACTGGTTCATTCCTTCCCCATTGTTGAACTCCTCGATCCACCCGGTCGGGGAAACAAAGGTTTTCCCGCCATCCGTAGATGTACAACCGTCCGGCATCAGGGAATCCTCAAAGGAACGGTTCCGCAGCATTTCGGGATAGAGGCCTCCGTCCCCCGCGCGGCTGATGTCCTCAAAAAACAGCCCGTAAAGATCAGGCGCGACGGGAAACCTTTTTTCACTTGTCCGGATACGGATCTGACTCATGGCAATCCTCCTGAATCGTATATCAAAATTAGATTGTTCTTTGACCGCAGTATATCACAAATTGCCGGCGACTGCACGCGAATGATGAAGAGGGCGGGGTATTGACTCTCTGCCCTCCCCGCCCTATAATATCACTTACAGCGATCCTGCATAAAAGCAGGCAACCCTGCGGAGGTGTGTTTGGAATCGGTTCGGTAACGGGAAACACGGCTGACTGAATGAGCGGAGCTGACATGGCCGCTTGTTTGCTGATGCCGTTTTTTCTGTTTCCCGATCTTCATTCATGTCATATTCTATGAAATGGATGGAAGGTTCAAACATGACGCAGGATATGATCTCTCTCGGTTTCGATCAAATCATTGAACAGTTGAAAGCACATGCCGTTTCTTTCGTTGCGCGCGAAAAGCTGGCCGGAACAGAGCCGCTCCGTTCGGAAGGGCTTTGTCGCGCCCGGATGGAGGAAACCACCGCAGCCCGCCGGGTCATCGAAGGCGCCGGAACACCCCCGCTTGCAGAGACGGAAATCCCCGAACGCGCTGTAATGGAATCCGCGAAAGGCGCCATGCTCCTGCCGGAGCAGCTGTCCTCTGTCGCCCGTTTCTGTACGACTGTGCGGCGTCTGTCCCATTATCTCCGATCCGCCGCATCTCTGAGCGCCGGGATCGCCTCCTGGGCGTCGGAACTGCCGGACCTGACCTTTCTGCAGGAGGAAATCGAATGCTCCGTCCGGGAGGACGCGGTGCTGGACGAAGCTTCCTCCGCGCTCCGCGATCTTCGGCGCCGGAAAGAAAACGCCGAACAGCAGATCCGCGAAAAGCTGAATCAGATCCTGCTGCATCACAAAAAGGAATTGGCCGACGCCTATATCACCCAGCGCGGCGGTGCCTTTGTTCTCCCGGTTCAGAAGAAGTTCCAGTCCGCATTTCCGGGCCGTGCCGTCGATGTATCCTCCAAGGGAAACACGGTCTTCATGGAGCCGAATGCGATCCGGTCCCTTCGGGAGGATCTGGACGAAATCGCCGTCGGGATTGAGGAGGAGGAACGCCGGATCCTCTGGGAGCTCAGCGGCCGGGTCGCTGAGGAAGAAATCCCGATTCGGGACGCGATCCGCGTCATGACGGATCTCGATGTACTCTTCTCCCGTGCGAAGCTGAGCCTGACCATGGACGCCCGCCCGGCGGAAATCACCGCGGAAAGGCACATCGTGCTGAAGGAAGCCTGCCATCCCCTTCTGGACAGGGATGTCTGCGTACCGCTGGATCTGGAGCTTTCTCTTCCGGACGCCGGCATCGCGGTCACCGGTCCGAATACAGGCGGGAAAACAGTCTGTCTCAAAACAGTCGGGCTCCTGACGCTGATGGCACAGAGCGGCCTGCACATTCCCTGCGGAGAAGGAACCGTCATCGGGATGATGGACCGGGTGCTGTGCGATATCGGCGACAGTCAGAGCATCAGCCAGAATCTGTCAACCTTCTCCGGCCATATGACCAACGTGATCCGGATCCTGTCAGAATGCAGCAGGGACAGTCTTGTCCTGCTGGATGAGCTTGGCAGCGGCACCGACCCCGCGGAGGGTTCCGGGCTTGCAGCCGCGATTCTGGAGGAGCTGCTCCGCCGCAAGTGCTTCTTTCTGGTCACGACCCATGATCCCCAGATCAAGCAGTGGGCCTCCCGGACAGATGATGTCGTCTCCGCCCGTATGGGGTTTGACCGCGGAACGCTGAAGCCCCTTTACCGTCTGGAGTTGGGAAAAAGCGGCGAAAGCTGCGCGATTGAAATCGCCCGGCGGCTCGGTATGGACCCGGGACTTCTGTCCCGCGCACGTCAGGTCGCTGATTGCGGTCCGTCCTCCGTGCCGGATCAGCACGGACATCCGATGCGGATTCCCGCCAGCCGTCTGCAGCGGCTTCCCGCGAAGCAGGAAGGAGCTTTCGAACATTTCTGTACGGGGGATTCCGTTCTGCTCCTGCCGGAAAAGAAAAACGCGATTGTATATCGCCCCGCCGATGATGAAGGAAATGTCGTCATCCATCTTCAGGGCCGCAAGCTGACCGTTCGCCACACACGGCTGAAGCTGCTTGTTCCCGCGGCGGAACTTTATCCGGATGGTTACGATTTTTCCGTCATTTTTGATTCCGTGGAAAACCGGAAAGCCGCGCACACGATGTCCCGAAAGTTTGATCCGGACGCGATGATCGTCCACAGTGAAGGAATTTCCGGATCCTGACTTTACAAAGCGCCGCCTGAACATTTCCGATCAATAACTGCGCATAAAAAACGACCGGCTTTGGCCGCCTGAAGCGGAATCGCAAAACCGGTCGTTGGTTTATCGGCAAATCAGGAGCTTTCCCGGAGAGCGGTTTGTTCTATCTGTGTTTCCCTGCTTCTGCCTTGTTTTTCATTTTATCCACATACATCCGTTCGTCAGCTTCCCGGATTATATCCTCCAGATCCGCCTGGTCGGACACGGTTACCCCGATACTGACATGACGCTGATAATGCGCGGGAACAGCTCTGTTATAGGCCTCGATCGCAAGATGGATCCGGTCCACAAAGCCGTTCATATCAGCCGCCTGCCTCACCATACAAACGGCAACGAATTCATCCCCGCCATAGCGGAAAACAAACCCGTCTTTGAGCGGCAGACGTTTCATCGCTTCTGCGATCGTAACAATATAGCGGTCCCCTTCCTCATGTCCGTAGTGATCGTTGACCTTTTTCAGATTGTCAAGGTCAGCGAAAAGCACGCCGGTTTTGAGTCCCTGACTGCAGGCTTTTTCCCGCAATGCAGGCCAGCGGGTCCTGGCTCCGGCGCGGTTCATGACGCCTGTCAGTTCGTCTGTTGTGCTGAGTTTATCCAGTTTTGTCAGAATAGCCCGCATGGAATCCTGCCGGAATACCGTTTCCATCGCGCTGGAAATCGTCAGGGCGAAAAGGAATGTGAACGGATCGTTCAGCATAAATTCTTCATCATTGGCCAAAACCGCGTATCCGAAACAATGTTCCTGATGATGAAGCGGCAGGAACATAAAGAAGTTATACTGATCCCGGTTGATATAAGCTTCGGGGATCAGCTCCGAGGTGGGAATCCGTTTCTCCGGAAGGAATTCCCCGTCCTTCCACGCAACAGCAACAGTGGTATTGCTCATATAGTCGGATATTTTATGACCGTGCGCGATATTTTCCGCGATATGGTTCAGCTCCAGAGCGTATTCATCCCGATCCCCCTTGATACAGATGTAAGCTTCCTTCGGGCGGATCAGCGGAATAAACATCCTCACGCTGCTCTGAAAGTCATCATAATCCCGCAATCCCGTCGCTTCCGCCATCATCAGCTTCAGAAAATGAAGTCTGTTGCTTTGGCTGAGGCCACTGTCAATATACTGATTGCTGAGCGCATCCAGGTCCGGATGGCTGAGATCTTCGCACCCGCAGGATCCGCTGAAAACCGCAGTCCCCATGATTACAGTGCTGTCCTGACGGATTCCGGTCTGAATATAGGACTCCAGAAGATCGTACGCCATGCTTCCGCAATCGGTTTCGCCCCGCCGGACGGTTGTCAGCCCCGGGCGGTGAATCTCCGCGTATCCGGAATTGTCGTATCCCGTTACGATCACATCGTCCGGGATCCGGTATCCGGCTTCTCTCAGACGTGTTGTCGCTCCGAACGCCATCAGATCGTTGGCAGCAACAACAGCATCAGGCAGTTCACGCCCCTCGGCAAGAAAGCGGTCCATGATATCGTACCCGCTCCGATTGGAATAATTCCCGTGCTCATGGCAGCTTTCATCAAACGGGATTGAAAAATGCGAGCAGACCTCCATGACCGTCTGGAGCCGTTCATCCGCGTCATTATTGCCTTCCGGGCCGGCAATATGGAAAATGTTCCGGACGCCGTGGCGCAGGACCAGATGTTCAACGATATCACGCATGGCGTTGTCGTTTACCATTTTGACATACATGAAACCTTCAATATAGTAATTCAACGATACGCACGGGACTCCGGCATCACGGATCCGGGCAGTCACCGCGTCCACCGTGTCGTAATTATGGATCGTATCCGGCGCAAAAATGACACCGTCAAAGCAGGAGAAATCCGGAAGATTGTAAATATTGAATTCTCCCGATTCATATTTATAATGGGTCACATAATCTTCTGCGTCGCCCGCGAACAGATAAATCTGATCCTTATGGACGCGTGCCCGGTCAAGGATACCGGTCATGATGCGCCGCTGACTGTCAAAGCCCATTTCGCCGATAAGAACCGCTATGCGCACGAAAAACCTCATCTCCGATTATCGATGTCCATGTTTTCTCAGATCCTGCAGTTATCATATCATATTCAGGAAAAACAATCAACACCGAAAACGTTTTTTACTATTCCCGGCCCTTCAGCTCCGGTATTTTGCATATGCATTTTTTTGTATATGTTCCGAAAAAACATCATAAAGCCCGGAGTGCCGGATCGCAGCATTGCCTTTTTCTTTCCCATTTTGCTATAATGTTTTATCCGGAACCGAAAGGCAGGAAGAAACATTGAAAACGCTCATCCGACGTGCGGAAGAAAAAGATATTCCCGGGATCAACCGGCTTCTTGGGCAGGTTTTGCTCGTCCATCATCGGGGGCGGCCGGATCTTTTCAAAGAGATCGGCCGGAAGTATACCGACAGCGAACTGAAGGTCATTCTGGCCAATGAATCCAACCCGGTGTTTATCTGCGAGGATGAGGACGGCCGCATTCTCGGACATTGCTTCTGCCAGACGGTCATCCGTCCTGAAGGGCCTTCCGTATGGGCCTGCAAAACGCTGTATATCGACGATCTTTGCGTGGATGAAAGCGTCCGCGGGCAGCACATCGGAAGATCTCTGTATGACTGTGCGAAAAAATACGCCGCAGAGAACGGATATTACAACATCACGCTTCACGCCTGGGAATGCAATCAGGAAGCCGTCCGGTTCTATACTCACATCGGCATGTCTGTCCAGCAGTACACCATGGAAGAGATCCTGAACGGAAAGGAGCAGCGCTCATGAATATTGAAAAATCGTGCGGCGCGATTGTGTTCACCCGTGCCGGGAAGGATTTCCGTTATGTGATCGTCCGGGAAAAAAGCGGATTCCACAGTTTCCCGAAAGGGCATACAGAAGGCGCCGAAACCGATCATGAAACCGCGATCCGGGAGATCCGGGAAGAAACGGGACTCCGGGTCTCCTTTATCGACGGTTTCCGGCTCACCGACAGGCATACCATGCGGGAAAAGCCCGGCGTACTGAAACAGCTGGTTTACTTTCTCGCAGAATACGCGGGGCAGACTCCGCGGATTCAGGAAACGGATGTGCTGGATCTTCAGGTCTGCACCTTCAACGAGGCTTATCATCTTCTGGAATTTGAAAATTCCCGCCGGATCCTGACACGGGCAAACAACTGGCTGATGATGACGGACCGGATCCGTCCCGCGACAGCCGGAGACAGCGAAGAGATCATGCGCCTTTACCGTTCTGAACTCGGACGGGATTTCTGCCCCTGGACCGACGCCTATCCGGCTCCGGAGAACATCGCGGATGACATCGCAGACAGGCGGCTTTTCATTCTCAGAGAACGGAACGGACGGCTGATCGCGGCCATATCTCATGAAGACGATCCGGATGTCGACATCCTTCCCTGCTGGGATCCCGCGCTGCAGCCTTCCGCGGAATTCGCCCGGCTGGCGGTTCTTCCCGATATGCAGGATCACGGTATCGCAAGGATCATGGTTTCTTTTATGATGGATCATCTTCGCCGCAGCGGTTTCCGGAGTGTTCATTTTCTGGTCAACCGCAGCAATGAAAAAGCGATCCGTTCCTACGCGCCCTTCAGCTGCAGGGTTGCCGGCGAATGTGAAATGTACGGGCAGCATTTCCTGTGCTATGAAAAACAGCTGTAACCGGAGGGAACATGCATTTCTCAGACGCAAAAGGCATCCTTTCCGCCCGGAACGGCATAAACGTTTACCGGGGCTGCAGTCACGGCTGTATCTATTGCGACAGCCGGAGTACCTGCTATCACTTTACCCACGCCTTTGAAGACATCGAAGTCAAACGAAACGCGCCGGAACTGCTGGAGAAAGCGTTGCGTTCCAAAAAAGAGAAGTGTATGATCGGCACCGGCGCGATGTGCGATCCCTATCTGCATCTGGAGGAATCGCTGCATCTGACGCGGGACTGCCTGGAGGTGATCGAGCGCCATGGATTCGGCGTCGCGATCCAGACCAAGTCCGCCAGGATCCTGCGGGATCTTGATCTGATCGACGCCATCAACCGGAAAGCCAAGGCGGTCATTCAGTTCACACTGACCACAGCGGACGAGGATCTGTGCCGGATCATTGAACCCCGTGTTTCCACCACCCGGGAACGGGTCGAAGCGCTGAAAATATTCCATGACCGCGGGATCCCCACCGTCGTATGGCTGACGCCGCTTCTCCCGTTTATCAACGATACGGAGGACAATCTCAGCGAATTGCTGGAGATGTGCGCGGACAGCGGAGTTCACGGCGTCATCACCTTCGGCTTCGGACTCACGCTTCGCGACGGCGACAGAGAATATTTCTACCGGGCTCTGGACCGTCATTTTCCGGGACTGAAACGCCGTTATGCCGAAACCTACGGTAACGCTTATGAGCTTCCTTCCCCGAATGAGAAGGCGCTGAACGCTCTTCTGAAGGATTTCTGCAGCAGCCGCGGAATCATCTGCGACACGGAGCAGTGTTTCGCGTATCTGCACGAATTTCCGGAAAAGCAGCGCCAGATTTCCCTGTTCGATTCCGATCAGATTTGATTGCAAAGTAAAAACAGGCTCCGCGCGGAGCCTGTTTTTTGATGGCGTCAGGTACCGATCTCTGCCGCAGGATCACCTGACAACCTGAAAATCGATGCTTCCGGTCGTTGTCGCGGCCGTGCAGACATCCTCCCCGGAATCCGCCGGACACCGGACGGATCCGGTGGTCGAGACAGCCTTGAAATTCTTCCCCGACAGCAGGACGCCGCGGATATCCCCGGTCGTCGCAACGCTCCGGATCTTCGCCGCGTCGCAGTTCATCAGGCGAATACTCCCCGTCGTGGTATTGCATGCGATCTCCTTCGCCTCCACTCCGGTCAGCCGGATATCGCCGGTGGTCGCGGATGCCGTGACGGTATCGGGCTTCATCGCAGTCAGCTCAATGCTCCCGGTCGTGGTCTGAACGTTCAGTTCCGCTGCCGTCGCGCTGAACCGGATGTCCCCGGTAGTCATCTTCACTTCCGCTTTTTCTGTCTCGATCGCATTCTGCACGGTGACGGATCCCGTCGTTCCCCGGATCACCAGGGAATCGTAGACTTTTCCGGTCAGATAGATCTTCAGGTCCTGTTTGCTTCTCGTAAATCCCAGCTGCAGGATGTCCCTCAGCCAGTTCTGATCCGTCCGTTCCGCCTGCGTAATCTTCAGGGTGCCGTCCTCGACGCGGATATCAAACGGTTCCGCTTCGGCGGATCTTCCCCGGATCCGTGCCTCGTCCTCCATCCCCCGGATCACGGTCACATTCGCCGTCGTCACGGTCACGCAGACGGAGTCAAAGGGTTCCGTTACGGTTTCATAGTGGGTCACAGGCTGGAGCCGTTCCGCCGTTCCCGGGTTTTCCTTTATGCCGCAGATTCCGGCAATCATGAGCGCGATCCCGGCCAGCATCACGGAAAACACCGTCATCAAAATCTTTTTCACGGGTTTTTCCCACCTTTCACAAACATCTTCTTCACCGCCAGCAGGATCTTCTTTCCGAGCCGCAGTATTTTACCTGTCAGCCATCGGAATACAAAAAACAGAACGACCGACAGCGCCAGCAGGAACAACGCGCCGCCCAGCATAAAGATCGCGACCCAGACCGCCGCCGCGTTGAACTGCCAGATCGCGTTCATCGCACAGAGTACCCCGCCTGCCGCGATCGCAAGATCCGTCGCCCACAGTGCCAGAAGCACCGCCCAGAAAGTGATGTACAGCGCGAGAATAAGTGCCGCGGCCGTGCAGAGCAGGGGAAACCACAGCGGGAAGCCCAGGATCAGCAGGATTGTTTTTGCTTTGCCCGCGGACTTCCGGGATGGGATTTTTTCCCGGACCAGTTTCCGGACCGGCAGTTCGCGCAGCAGCTGATCCCGGATCTCTTCCACCGGCCCCATGGACAGAACGGCTTCCTCTTCCGTCATACCCTCATCCGTCCTGTCCGCCAGCATCTCGGAATAATAGGCAAGCGTTTCCTCCCTGTTTTTTGCGGGAAATCCTGCCAGCGCCCCTTCCAGCGCCACCATAAACTCAACCTTTGTCATGCTTCGCTGCTCCTTCGGTAATAAACTGATAAATCGCCAGAATCTCCTCCCATTCCTTCAGGAAGGATTCGATTTTCTTTTCTCCGTTCTCCGTGATCCTGTAATATTTCCGGAGTCTGCCGTTATGCTCCGCGGAACGGACAGTCAGCATGCCGGCCTCCTCCAGGCGTCGGAGGATCGGATACAACGTGGATTCGGATATCTCAACATACGGCCGGATATCTTTGATGATCTGATATCCGTAGGAATCCTCCTCCCGGATCGCCGCCAGAACACATACATCCAGCAGGCCCCGTTTCGTCTGATGATCCATGGTATGCCTCCCTTCGCGTAATACTATATCACGTATAGTATTATGCTGTCAACAGTATCATAAAAAAAAGGGACGGCGTCAGCGCCGTCCCTGTTCAAGGTAAACATTCATGATTCTCCGGTACAGATTCTCCCCCGCCTTACAGCTTCGCCGGGGTATAGACGATCACGCTGTCCCGGTCGAATTCGTGCTGCAGGGCTTTCCCGCCAAACCAGTCATATTCCCGGTCATTATCGGAAACCTCCGTCCCCTGCTGTTCCACAAGCTGACGGATTCCCTCCCGAAGCTTATCGAACAGGGAAATATCCTCGAACCCCTTTGCATGCCCGTGAAGGATCCGGTCCGCACGGTCCTTCACGGAAGCGATCCGATCCAGATTCTTCATCGTTTCTTCCAGCGGCAGGGATTCCTCCAGCTGCATCCACAGATGCCGGTTGATTCCGTCGCCGGTGAAAAGGATCCGGTCTTCCCGCAGCAGAACGCATATTCCGCCGGGCGTATGCCCCGGCAGCGAAATCACTTCCGCCGTCAGTCCGCCCAGATCGATGACGTCCCCATCCTTCACCGCGGTAAAGGGCGGCATCCGCAGGCCGTACTTTTTACACGCCTCCGCAAATTCAGGCATCCTGGAATGTTCCTCAGCCAGCGGCAGATCTCCGGCATCGATCAGCGCCCCGTCAAACCAGACGTTCCCGAAAATATGATCGCAGTGTCCGTGCGTATTGATCACCGTCACAGGTTTGTCCGTTACCGTCGCGGCGATCGAGCGGACATCCTCGTATCCGTTCATCGTATCCACCACGAGCGCCTTCTTTTCCCCCGCGATCAGATATCCGGTCGCCTCCCCCTTGTCATCCATAAGCCAGAGGTGATCGTTCAGTTGAGTCATCACAACACGTTCAAACATATTCTGTTTCCTCCCGCAGTCGTTCATTTTTCCGGTACCGGTATTGTACAAAGAAAACCGTCCGTCGGCAAGCGAACAGAACCGGTTCATCCGCAATATTTTTTCAGAAGCTCCTCAGGCGACGGACGTTCCGGATTGAGCGAGTAATCCTGCCCGTCCCTGCTGCGGTTGATCAGATAATAATCATACATTTCCCGCCGGAGCGTCGCCGGATCGCCGAAAGTGTGAAGCGTATTCAGAAAGTCGGTGAATTCCCGTTCTGTATAGTTTGCCCCGTTCGGGATCTTTTCAGAAAGATAACACAGCACAAGGATCTTTTTTCTGCGCTTGGAAGGCAATGCCGTCACACGTCCGGCCTCATCCACATATCCGCGGATCTCATTCATCTGTTCCATTTTTCAGGGTACCTCCGGGTCACATTTTTCCGATCTGCTTTATCGTACTTCATTTCCGATGTATCCGTCAATCATCCGGATGAAAGAAGGAATCAGCGCTGCCGGTCTTGAAAACAGAATACATGCTGCCAATATATCTCATAAGGAGTGGAACGGTTATGAAAATTGTTGTTCTCTGGTCCAGCCCGAATACCGACGGTCTGACAGCCGCTGCGAAATTTCACCTGATCTCCGGCATTCAGAAAGCAGGCGCCGAAGCGGAGGAAATCCACCTGAACCGGATGCATCTCGAGCATTGCCGCGCCTGCGGAAACGGCTGGGGAACCTGTAACAAGCTCGGTACCTGCGTGATCAGGGATGACTTCAGCGGCATCTACGACCGTCTTATCGCCGCGGACGGGATCGTATTGGTTTCCGCGGTCTACTGGTCCGGTATGACGGAATGCATGAAGGCTTTCATCGACCGTCTCCGCCGCTGCGAAGCAACAAAACGCCACGCGCTGAAGGACCGGCGCTGCCTGCTGGCCGCCTGCGCCGGAGGCACCGGACGCGGGACGCTGGAATGCCTCGGCGACATGGAAATGGCGCTGACTCACATGGGGATGCGCGCCTATGACCGTCTTCCCGTGGTCCGTTACAACAGTCCCTACATGCTCCCTGCGCTCGAGGCGGCCGGCGAAATGTATGTCGAACGGTTGAAAGACGGTTTTGATATGTATTACTGACAGAAGGCGCCGGAGAATATGCCGTACGCCGCCCCTTGACATTCATTCTCCGTGACCGTAGACTGATAACAGAAGCAATTCCCTGTTTCAGGGGAAACGCGCCGGTTCCGGGCGCATCAATACGCATAAAAGGAGTCTTTATCCATGCCCTGCACAACGATTCTTGTCGGAAAAAACGCAAGCAACGACGGTTCGACCATCATCTCCCGCAATGATGACGGCGCTTTCGAACCGAAACGGATTCTGGTGATTCCTCCCCGGAAGCAGAAAAAAACCTACAGGACCGTGATCTCTCACCTGACGGTGGAGCTTCCCGACGATCCCATGCAGTATACCGCGGCGCCGAATGTGACGAAAACCAACGGTGTCTGGCCGGCCTGCGGGATCAACGCGGCGAATGTCGCCATGACTGCCACGGAAACCGTGACCTCAAATCCCCGCGTTCTCGGCGCGGATCCGTATGTGGAATATCAGAAAAGAGAAGGCAGAAAAAAAGAAGTCCCCGGCGGGATCGGCGAAGAAGATCTGGTTACGCTTGTCCTGCCCTATATTCACAGCGCCCGGGAAGGCGTTCTCCGCGTCGGCGGACTTCTGGAAAAATACGGCACCTACGAGCCGAACGGTATGGCCTTCTCCGACAAGGATGAGATCTGGTGGCTCGAAACGATCGGAGGACATCACTGGATCGCCCGCAAGGTTCCGGATGACAGCGTGGTCATCATGCCGAATCAGTTCGGCCTTGACCGTTTCGACTTTGAAGACGCCTACGGAAAGAAGGCGGAAAACCTCTGCTCCGCCGATTTAAAAGAATTCACGGAGAAGTACTGCCTGTACACCGGAAAAGCCGGGGTTTTCAATCCCCGTCTCGCCTTCGGCTCCCGTGCGGATTCCGATCATATCTATAACACGCCCCGGGCCTGGTTCATGGCCCGCTGGTTCCTGGAGCGTTCATTCCGCTGGGACGGTCCCGACGCCGATTTCACGCCCGAAAGCAATGACATTCCCTGGACGCTTGTTCCGGAAAAAAAGGTCTCCGTGGAAGATATCCGGTATCTGCTGGGTTCGTATTATCAGGGTACGCCTTATAATCCTTACGACAAATCCGCGCCCTTCCATGGAAAATACCGTACGATCGGCGTTCCGAACAGCGATGTCTGCGGCATCATGCAGATCCGCGGAAACATGCCGGAAGAAATCCGGGGAATTGAGTGGTTCTCCATGGGCGGCAGCGGTTTTACCGCCTGTTTCCCCTTCTACAGCCATGTGGATTCCCTGCCGGCCTATATCAGCGGGACCGAAGAAACGGTATCCACGGATCACATGTACTGGCAGAGCCGTCTGATCGCCACCCTGACAGACGCGCAGTATTTCTCCGCTCTGATCCATGATGAACGGTATGTTTCCGCCGTCTGGAACAAGAGTCAGAAACTTTTGAATGAATACGACGCGAAGTTCATCTCCTCCGGAGACGCGAAACTGTTGCTGGAAGCGAATCAGAAGATCGCCGACGCCGTCCGGAAGGAATCCGACAACGCATTGAAAAAACTCCTGAACAATGCCTCCGAGCATATGAAGATCCGCTATCATCGCGGAGACAACTGAACGCCCCGGTTTTTCCAAAAGAAGCGGCCGCAGGCCGCTTCTTTTCATTGATCCGTATTTCTTACTCTCAGGTGCATATCGTGCCGAAAGCGCCGTCAATATCGCTCCGCGAACTGTTCGCTCCATCCCAGATCCCAGAGCATAGTGGAAGTCAGGTACTTATCCCGCAGGTTCCGCGAACCGGTGAACGCTCCCCGGATGTCCGCCGCGCCGATCCCGATCTCCGCGGGATCCGTCATCATTCCGATGTCTTTGGCCAGAGTCGTCATTTCCGCCGCATCCGGCAATTCCTCCCGGATGATTTTCAGGACTTCATCCCACCGGGCTTCCAGAATCTCATAATGCCGTCTCCGTTTTTCAGGATCATTGAGTCCGGCCTTTCGCGTGATCTCCCCGATCTCTCCGGCGCGGCTTCCGAAGATCGCGGCCATATCGTCCCGCCATCTGTTCTCGTCGAACGCTTTCTCCGCGCTTTCAAAAACTGCCCGGTCAGGCCGGAGCTTCACGATCTCCCGATAGATATCCAGCGTCAGCACGGTACCGATCCCGACCTGAATCCCATGCAACTCGTAGGGTTTTTCCCGTTCCATGGCCATCATTTCCCACACATGGGAGAAATAATGCTCCAGCCCGGACGCCGGACGTGAAATGCCCAGATACGCCATAGCAATCCCGGAAAGAACGAGGCCTTCCGCAACAGCCCGGATCGCTTCCGGTTTTCGTTCAGGAATGCCGGGCGCCGCCCGAACAACGCGTGCAACTGCCTGACGTGTCATCTCCGCGATCGCGGAACAATAATGTTCTCCCGTCACCATGGCGGAGATCCGCCATTCACAGATGGCGACAGCCTTGGCGATCATATCCCCGAATCCCGCCAGCAGCATCCGTGCAGGCGCCTTAGCCAGAATGTCCGTATCCAGCAGGATCGCCGCGGGGGCTTTCCCGTAGACGGAGCATTTGATCCCATCCACCTCCATGCTTCCGGAATCCGAGGCGTAGCCGTCCATGGAGGGCGCTGTTCCGATGATCCCGGTCTCCACTCCCGCGACGCGTCCCAGGCATTTGCTCAGATCGTTGATCACGCCGCTTCCGATACCGAGAATAAAATCGCACGTCGGATCAAAGTGAAACGCCAGATTTCCAAGCTCCCATTCCGCCGGAGAAATCCGTTTTCCTTCCCGCTCCGGGATAATCCGAAGAGCATAGGGAATTCCCTGCTCATTCAGGATCTCAGCGACCTGTTCCCCGGCCGCCGCAAAAGTGTTCCGGTCGCAGATCAGAAAAGGTTTCCTGCTTCCCACTGCATTCAGCATTTCCGGAACATCCGTGATCGCGCCGGGGGCGATCTTCAGATACTTCATAGGGCAGGCATGATGCCGTCCGCAGTCGCAGTCATATCCCTCCGGAGCTACCAGTTCCGACAGATCCATTTCAGCAAAAGTTTTCATCCTGTTCGCTCCCCGTATCCACACTTCAGAATATTCTGCCGATCAACAGATCAAAAACACACTTCGGCAATACCAGAACAACATTGATCGCATTTCCGAGAATGGTCAGGCCCATACTGTAGATCAGATCCCACAGTTCCTTGCTGTCCATCTCTCCGACCTGATGGTTATTCTTTTCGGAAAGATCCCGGACCGTCTGTCCGGGTCCCTTTTCAAGCCGGATCCGGATCAGGTCCATGTCCAGTCCGGTCACCCTGATCCGTGTATCGGAAATCTGTTTCCCGTCATTTTCCCGGCGGTCGATCGCAAGCTCCAGTCCCGTCGCCAGAGCCAGCCTGCGGTCCCGGACCGGCTCCGCATTGCTCATGTCAGGCACCGCAAGCACAAGCTTCACCAGCCGGTTTTCTTCATTTTCATACAGGAACAGTTCTGTATTCCCCCTGAGTCCGGCAACCAGTTCCCTCAGAAAGTCCGCCGTGATCACCTGATCCGCAACCTTAAGCCGCCCGCTGTTCATTTCATCGCTCAGGACCGGAATGGAACAGATCGCGCTGAGCAGACGCTCATTGAGAGCAACCAGATCCTTCTCGCTCACAAGAAAGCGGGTCACGCGGGCAACTCCTTCAGGCGTTCCTGCCGGCAGGTTCCCTTCTGCAGCCGTCATGATCTCGGATTCAGTCGCCAGCGACAGGATCCGGTCCAGATACGGGGTCAGATCGACCCCGGTGTCCGTTCCCCGTCCGTCTTCCGTACTCAGGTTTTCCAGCATACCGCCGATCTTTCCCGAAAGATCCCGGACCTTATCCAGGCTCTCCCCTTTCAGGATCCGAAGATCCGCCAGGACCTGAACCAGCGTGCCGAGAAAATCCCCCAGCTGATCCTTCCGGCACAGGAATACGTTTTTCCCGGTCAGCGAGCACTGCAGACCGTATTCTCCGGATGCTGAATCCCGGACCGTCAGGGAGACCGCGAGTTCTCCATCGCTCAGCAATTCGATATAATACAGATGGATCTCCTGACTTTCCTGGCGGGTCAGCCGGACCTCCAGCGCGCCGAGCAGTTCCCGGACGGGTTCCAGTCCTTCTCCCTCCAGCGCTTCGCCGACTTCAAAACTGTATGTGTAGGCAACCGGCGAATTTTCCGCCGCCGTCAGCACGGGAAGCAAAAGAGCAAGCGCCAGAAGCAGGCACAAAATCTTTTTCATATTCTTCCCCCTTCCTGATCATGTTTCACGGCATATTATAAAAATCCGGAGGCCTTCATGTCAACTTTTCTTCCCGGCAGTGAGGTTTCAGATCGCAGAAAATACTTGACGAAGGCCGGAAGCCGTGGTAGAATATGCAAGCTGGTTCGTGAGGAGCGATGGCCGAGCGGTTGAAGGCGCTGGTCTTGAAAACCAGTGATACCGAAAGGTACCGGGGGTTCGAATCCCTCTCGCTCCGCCAGCCTTGACAAGGAGAAGTACCCAAGTGGCCGAAGGGGCTCCCCTGCTAAGGGAGTAGTGTCAGTGATGGCAGCCCGGGTTCAAATCCCGGCTTCTCCGCTTGAAACCCCCGGAATCAAAACGGTTCCGGGGGTTTTCCTGTATCTGTCCGCAACTGCGTTCCTGAACCCATTCCAGGGACGGTATTTTATTTTTCGATCACAGTAAGTTTCTGATCGATCCCGGTCATCCGGAAAATGCTCATAACGCCGGGACCCACATGGATAACAGAGAAGCCCGCGTTCATGGATTTCGCCTTTTTATTCGCCGCGACCACCGCGCGGAGTCCCGCGGAAGCCATATATTCCACCGCGTCGAAATCCAGTACAAGTTCTGTGGCTTCCGTAAGTGCCTCCACCGCGTCGGTCAGTTCCGGCGAGGAGGCGGTATCAAGCCATCCTTCAGGAATCAGCGTGATCTTTCCGTTTTCATTGGTCTGCCGAATCGTCATCTTTCTCTTCCTCCTTGATATACTTCGTAACGGTCAGAATATTCCGTCCATTCGTATATTCGTAATCCACCTCATCCGCAATATTGAATGCGATCAGCCTTCCGAGACCGCCGACTTGCAGATCCATGTCATAATCCTCCGCGGTCATTACGTTTTCTCTGGGATCATAGGGGATCCCGCCGTCCGAAAACCGCATCATGATCCGGTCCGAATGCACCAGTGTAAAGTAAATTTTCTCTACCTGAGAAGCTTTTCCTTCAAAAGCATAGGAGCAAATATTGATAAAGATTTCCTCCGCGGCTACGCAAAGATCCAGCTGCAGCTGGCGGGAAAGATCGCACTTCAAAATGGTTTCCCGGATCTTGGAAAATTCCCTTGTGTCTGCGTCCAGGTTCAGATTAACGGTTTTCCTGACGGTCAGCGACATCATCGTGATATCATCATGCTGTTCTGCGCCAGCCGTAAAAGCGTTCAATGAATTCAGCACATATCCGGTCAGATTTTCTTCATGTTCGGTCTTGGCATCCAGCAAAGCCTGTTGAAGGCGTTCCGTGCCGAAAAAATTCATCTCCGGATCAGTCGCTTCATCCACGCCGTCGGTATACAGGAACAATACGTCTCCGATGTGAAGGGTCACGGTTTCCTCTTTGTATTTCTCCCCTTCGAAAAGGCCCAGAACAGTATTCTGGAAACGGACCGGTTCCCTCAGATCATCATGCAGGATATAAGGGGGATTGTGGCCCGCGTTGGCAAAAAGCAGCTTCCGGGTACCGCTGTCATAAATTCCGACAAAAGCTGTAGCAAACAGCATTCTCGGGTTTTGTTCCGCCAATGTGTTGTTGACGCTTTCCAGAATCCGGGCGGGAGAAAGACCGGACTTGGCATACTGACGGATCAGCATCAGCGTAACCGACATGAAGATAGCCGCCGCCATTCCCTTTCCGGAAACATCCGCCACCACAAAAAGAATCCGGTTCTTTCCCAGCGGAAGGTAATCGTACAGGTCTCCTCCGACTTCTCTTGCCGGATTCATGAGCGCACGGATCTCAAAATCCTTTGTCACATAATTCTCCGGCGGCAGGAATCCTTTCTGGATAGACGACGCGGTCTCCATCTGGGACTTCTGATCCTTACGGTCCTCGTTGAGGCTGCGGATATCCTTCATGTAACGGTCGATATCCACCGTCATGCTGTTGAAGGCCTTGGCGATCATTCCGTATTCGTCGTCCCGTGACTCGTCCAGACGGATATCCGTCCGTTTCCCGTCCGTGATGAACCGCGTCATCGCCTGACTGATCGCCTGTGCGGGAAGGGAAACTTTTTTTACGATTCTGAAATAGATCAGGAAAATCAAACCGGTAAAAACCAGCAGCAGCGCCGCAGCGATAAAAATAAATATCCGGTTGACTTTATCGATCATCGATTTAACAGAAATCGCAACGCCGGACAGCAGCGTATTCCCGAAGCTGTCCCGCGCTTTCATCTTGACGCCTACGGCACCGTAGTGCAAATCAAAGTCCGCGACGATGTCCTTCTCCTGATTGTTCAGGACATCCAGCATGCTCGGATCAGGTTCAAACTCCGGACCTTCCCGGATGATCTTCATCATCTCCGAACTCATTTTCTCGTCTCCAAAGCAAAAGTCGATATACTGGCACACGGAATAATCCGGATTCACCCCAAGCAGATAGATAAATTCAATATTGTACCAGTCGCAAATATACCGGCTGTATACATGCGCCTTATCCATGTAATCCCGATCGATCGGAATGCCCTCCTCCGACGCCTGATAGGTGACCAGGTCGGTATACATTGCCAGGATCGCCCGTGTATAGCGTTCGTTTTCCTGCACGATCAGAGAGCGGACCATAAAGTACGAGCCGACGCACAGAATAACCAGAACAAGCAGGAGCAATAGCGCAGCCCGGAATGTCAGCTTGCGGGCAATCGATTTTCGCATCCGTCATCCTCCGTTCCGATATCATGATCCAAACACAATCAGGGGAATCATCATTTCTTCTTCTGTAATGCTTCCGTGCATGGAGAGCCATCTTTCGTCATTGAAATAAATGGAAAACGGACCGGTCGCGATGGCCAGATAATCTCCCAGCATACTCCGCAAATCATCCCGCGGCTTTGCCGTACCGAAAAGTTTTCTGCGGAGCGCCTCCTCCACGGGCATCAGCATGAAACGGTCCCCGAAACGTTCCTGAAAAAGATATTCAAAACGTTCCCTCATTCCCTCCCGGATAAAGAAATTCAACACCCGGGGTTCCAGGGAAGGCATCCGGACCAGACAGTCACACAGTTCCGGTTCATCCTGAAGTACGGCGTATTCGGTATCGATATGCCCGTGATCCGCGGTCACGAAGATCAGCGTATCCTCCAGCTGCTCCGCCAGGCGGCTGGCCTCCGTCTCCAGCTTCATCAGGGTTTCGTGTACGACCGGCGCGCCGGTTCCGTACTGATGCATGAGTCCGTCCGGCTGATCCCAGTAGGCATAGATATACTTCCTGCCGGGTTCCTCGCAGCGCGCTTTGATCAGCGCGCAGATCTCTTCAAACGTCTTCGGATAAGGCGGTACGAACGGCATACATTCGTAAGCTGTTCCTCCCTGCTTCCGGATCCGGTCCGGGACGCTTTCGTAGGGCGTATACCGCCGCGCCACATGATAATCCGCTGCCGGAATCTCCGTATTCTGCACGGTATTCAGGAAAACGGTCACGTTCCGGTCAATCTGGGGATAGTAGTTATCCCAGCCGAGCCAGCCGTGTTCACACGGCTGAAGGCCCGAAAGAGCGGAAGTCGTCGCTGCGGTGGTTGTGGAAAGAAAAACCGACTGATATGCGCCCGCGAGACGCGACCGGAAAGGACCGTCCTGCTGCAGATGCTTATTCAGGATACTGATTCCCATTCCGTCCAGGATCAGCGTCACAATATTCCGGCAGTCCTTTTCCAGATAACGGTCAGCCAGCGGAAGCGTATCGCCTGCCGTCTCCGTTCCGAACTTTTTCAGGATTGAATTCGGAAGATTGGCAATACAGTTCCGGTAATCAGGCCATATCAGCTTGTTTCCCACGGTTCCGCCTCCTTCGGGATCCGTTTGGCCCCGGTCAGATTTTGGTTTTGCCGGAAAGAATGTTCCGGTAATCCTCCAGATTCTTTTTCAACAGGTTCGGCGTATCCAGTCCGTAGGGACACCTGGTTTTGCAAAGACCGCAATCCACGCACTGATCGATCTTCGCCATTTCGTTCTGCCATGATTCCTGCAGGAAACCCGCGGACGGACTCCTCCGGATCATCGGGATCATACGCGCGCAATCGTGGATCCTGATCCCGGCTGTACAGGGTTCGCAATAGCCGCATCCGCGGCAGAAATCTGTAACGAGTTCAGCTTTGTCCGCGCTGATCCGCTTTTCAGTTTCCGGCGTCATCTGCGGTTCCTCCCCGAAAAACGCGAGCCACTCATCCAGCTCGGTTTCCCGCTGAATGCCCCAGATCGGCAGAACAGGATACTGCGACATGAACGCCATGCACGCTCTGCTGTCCGTCAGGATTCCGCCGCACAGGCCCTTCATCGCGATAAAACCCATGTTTGCTCCGGCGCAGGCCTGTACCAGACGGATCTCCCGCTCGGAAGCCAGATAGCTGAACGGAAACTGCAGCGTTTCGTAGAGGCCAGAAGCCACGATTTCCTCCGCGACACCGATCCTGTGGGTTGTGATCCCGATATGGCGGATCTTTCCCTCCTCACGGGCACGGATCATTTCCTCATACATACCGGTCCCGTCTCCGGGGCGGAAACACCGGTCCGCACAATGGAACTGATAGATATCCACATGATCCGTTCCCAAAAGTTCCAGCGATTGCGCCAGATGTTCCCGAAAGGTTTCCGGATCCTCCGCGTGCGTCTTGGTCGCGACAAAATAGGTATCGCGGTCCAGTTCCCGGAAAGCGATCCCGAGTTTGTATTCACTGTCGGAATACGCCCGCGCGGTATCGAAAAAAGTCATACCGCCGCGGTAGGCTTTCCGGATCAGCCGGACAGCCGTTTCCGTGTCGGTCCGCTGAACAGGAAGCGCGCCGAAAGCGTTTGCCGGAACAGTGATCCCCGTTGATCCAAGCGTAATCATTCTCATAGATCATTTTCCTCCTTTTCCTTACTCCGTTCTGAGAGCGACCACCGGGTCCTTCCTTGCTGCGCTTCTGGAAGGAATGATTCCGGCAATCAGCGTCAGGAACATACTGATCAGCACCAGGAGGCCCGCGGTCAGCGGGTCCAGATAAGCGGACAGATTGGTGATCCCGGTCAGATGATGCAGAATGGCGTTGATCGGAATGCACAGAAGCCAGGTCACGCCGACGCCCAGGATTCCCGAAGCGAAACCGATCATGACCGTTTCCGCGTTGAACATGGCGGAGACATTCCGCTTGCTCGCGCCCAGCGACCTCAGGATACCGATTTCCTTGGTCCTTTCCTGAACGGAGATCAGCGTGATGACGCCGATCATGATGGAGGATACGATCAGAGATATGGCCACGAAGGCGATCAGAACATAGCTGATCGCATTGATGATCGTCGTCACGGAACTCAGGATCAGGCTGATGTAGTCCACATAGGTGATCTCCGACATGGCGTCAACGGTTTCATTATATTTCCGGATCTCCTCCTCGATAGCCTCCTTTGCCTCAAACGTGGACGCGTAAAGATTGATCGACGCGGGCGCGTCCGGGTCCAGATAGCCGAACTTGTCCAGATTGCTGTCGTAATCCCCGTCAGAAAACTTCATCTCTGAATCGTAGAGCTGCGCGCAAAGCGCGTCCGGATAATCCGGAAGTTCTTTCATGAGCAGAGCCGCCAGTTCCCCGTCCGTGGCGCCGTTCAGCTGTTCAGCCGTCTTCTGTTCCGTTTCCAGCCGGATCTGCTCCGTCAGCACCTTGCCGGTCCACTCGCTGAGCGTGGCGTCATCCATTTGCTTCAGATATCCGGCGACCATGGTCTCCTGCATTCCCATCTGGGATACCGCTACCGGCAGGAGAATCGCTTCCATCGCTGCCCGATCCAGCACGGACAGAGATTGCTGAACCTGCTCCGCGACGTCTGCTTCATCCGGCGTTGTTTTCAGTTTTCTGCAGATTCCGGCCTGCTCTTCCGCGGACATCGTCTCCGCCGCCTCGCGGAACGCGGCAGCCTTGTCCGCTTCCGTCATCGTCCCGCTGTTACGGAACGGAAGTCCTGTCAGGATATCCCGCGATGGCGCGTTCCGCTGGGCGGTTACCGCGGCCGACCCGTTATTCTTCTCCATCATATATTCTGTGAGCAGGGATGTATAGGCGATTCCGTCCTGCAGCATCGTTGAAGCGGCGTTCCCGGAGGGTTTCAGGATACCGGAGACGCGCAGATGAAGCGCGTTGTCGTACAGATATTGCAGACCGGCTGCACTTTCCCGGAGATCGGTATAAACGCCGAGATCTTTATCTTCCGTAAAACAGTCTCCCTCTGGAATGACCCGGAAATCAAGGCCGCATATCTCGTCATAGGTCCAGCGGCGGGGTGTGAATTCAACCTGTTCTCTGGTAGCAGCTGCTGTCATCAGGTGTACCATGTCCTCTTTGGGGATCAGACCGAGCGCGTACAGGGAAAGATCTCCGATCTCCCCCTTTTCATCCGCGATCAGGACGACCTCATCAAATCCCGTCGGCCAGGATCCGTATATCAGATCATATTCCTGGCGGAAGAGCGGGCTGATGATCTGTCCGTCCTCCCCGGGAAGGATTTCCTGCCAGAGGCGGGTGTAGGATTCCATCATGCTGTAGTTACTGCTCATGATGGAAGTGCTGGCCATGGATGTCATCAGGGAAGTATCCATATTCATGAAACCGCCGATCAGATCCATGGTGATTTCCTGAAGGTTGGAACGTACGATCTCTCCGTCGGGCAGTCTGGTATATACCGGCAGGCCGTGACTGTAGGTATACTGGACCGCGCTCACAGATTTCCCGAGAACGCTTTCCGGATCGGCCGACTGTGCTTCCAGATAGGATTTGAAAGACTTCAGGTCGTTTTTCTTTTCCTCCATGGAATTCATGGCGTTTGTCAGTTCAAAGATAACGCCTTTCTGATAGATCCCGTCCTGTTCATGTTCGCCGAGAGACTGCGCCTTGCCGAGAAAAGTATTGAGAAAAGAGGAAGTATCCAGACTTTTCCCTTCCAGCGTCAGCGGATAGGAGGACAGCGTTTCCTCCTGAACGCGGTTGATATAGCCTGTCATTCCGTTGGAAACAGCATAGATCAGTGCGATACCGATGATTCCGATCGAGCCGGCAATACTGGTCAGCAGCGTCCGTCCTTTTTTGGTAAACAGGTTCTTCAGGCTCAATCCGAATCCGGTCCGAAGTGACATCGCGGCTTGCTTCCCGCTGTCCGCCTTCGCATTCACCGTACGGTCCGTTTCCTCATCCCGGGTGTTTTCCCCGCTGTCCGCGGTGATTTTCCCGTCCAGCATCCGGACGATCCGCGTTGAATACTGATCCGCAAGATCAGGGTTATGCGTGACCATAATGACCAGCCTGTCACGGGAAATCTCCTTCAGAATTTCCATGACCTGGACGCTTGTTTCAGTATCCAGCGCGCCGGTCGGTTCATCCGCCAGAATGATATCCGGATCATTGACAATGGCGCGGGCAATCGCGACCCGCTGCATCTGACCGCCGCTCATTTCCGCCGGACGTTTCCGGAGCTGGTTTTCAAGGCCGACCCGTTTAAGCGCCTCGACGGCTCTTTTTCTTCTTTCGGCTTTTCCGACCCCGCTCAGGCTCAGCGCCAGCTCAACATTCTGAAGTACCGTCTGGTGCGGAATCAGATTGTAGCTCTGAAATACGAACCCTACGGAATGGTTCCGGTAGGTATCCCAATCCCGGTCATTGTATTCAGCCGTACTGCGGCCGTTGATCCGCAGCTCGCCGGAGGTGGCATGGTCCAGACCTCCGATAATATTCAAAAGCGTTGTTTTTCCGCATCCCGACGGCCCCAGGACTGAAACGAACTCACTGTCCCCGAAGCGAAGACAGATGCCTTTCAGCGCCTCCACCTTTTCTCCGGCGGTGTCGTATTCTTTTGTAATGTTCAGCAATTCCAGCATGGTATCCCCTCCCGGTTCATAAGCAACAATATTTCATTTTGTATTTTACCCTATTATAACATTGATTCACAACTGATTTTTCATGTTTCGTTCTCCGTTCACCGTGTCTTCACCCTTTTTTCAAGAAATACTGGCATTTTCAGGCCCGATATGATATGATACGGGAAGCATAGATGATATTCACCGGGAGGCGTTGACTATGAAAATCAATCAGACCAAAGAAGACAGCACATTGACCGTCGCTTTGGAAGGCCGGCTTGATACCATGACCGCTCCTGAGCTTGAATCTGTTCTGAATGATCAGCTCAGCGCGGTAACCGATCTGAAATTTGATTTCGCTCAGTTGGAGTATATCTCCTCCGCCGGGCTTCGCGTCCTGCTCAGCGCGCAAAAAACGATGAACAGGCAGGGGGCTATGTCCATTTCCAATGTGTCCGAAGCCATTCAGGAAGTATTCGACATCACCGGCTTCTCCGATATCCTGACCATCTGCTGACATGCTTGCCGACGGCGCTCCCGCGCCGTTTTTTATTTTGAACAAAACGCTTTTCTTAATCTGAAAACAGTTGTATAATACACTCACATATTCTCTGAAGGAGGTCTTCCCGAATGAAAAAATTCCTGGCCGTCCTGTTGATCCTGTGCCTGGCCCTTGCCTCCGTTTCCGCTTTGGCGGATGACGGTACCGTGATCAAAGGCAAGATCAAAACGGATATCAAGATCAAAGATTCTTATCCCGACAATCCCGTCATGGAAGGGATCAGCCCCACCTCAGGCCTTCCCTGCGACGAAGAATACACTCCCATCCTGATGGTTCTGGACAATGCCGAGAATCCCGACGGCGACGAAAGAAAAGGCGCCTATCCGCATTGGGGTGTCGCCGATGCCAGCGTTTTCTATCAGGTCCATAATTCCGGCAAGGGGAACACCAAACTGCTGGCCCTGTTTACCGATGCTTACCCCGAAGAAGCCGGCGGCGTCCGGTCCGGCCGGATGACGATGCTCCCCATCGCCTACTCCTGGAATGCCGGTTTTGCCTACGGCGGTCCCGGTGCCACCACCGCCACCAATACCGACCTGAATGTCTGGCTGTCCAAATGGGGCTTTTCCAAGTCCGGCCGCAACTTCAACCTGCTGGGGCCCAATTATAAAAAGCGTGTTGAATATCATGTGGCTCCCCACAATCTTTCCTTCGCTGTGGCCGATGCGCACAGGGATTTCCTCGATAAGGGAACCGAATTCGAAAAGCGTCCCTTCCTTTTCACCGATGAGCCTCTGACCCGCGGTGAAGATGCGTTCGACATTACCGTCGACTTCTTCGGTGAGACCTACAAGGCGGGCGCCGGCAATCCTGCCAGCTGGTGTGAATTCGCCTTCAACGAAAAAGCCAACGGATATTACCGGATCAATTCTTCCGGGACCTACAAGGATTACCTGACAGACGAGAACATTGTATTCAACAATGTCATCGTCATGCGCGTGAAGATGAACTACAACGGCGAATTCTCCTATTATGAAAACCAGATGAAGGGCAGCGGGACCGCCGAGATCTTCCAGAACGGTAAATACATCCGCGGCGCCTGGACTCATCCCGAAAATGATTCCCGGATCATTTATCTGGATGAAAACGGCGATGAGCTGGCTTTCCAGCGCGGAAAGACTTTCATCATTGTCACCAACGATGTCAGTGAAGTAATCTATTACAACGACTGATATTTTATTAAAAACCCGCTCCGCGAAGCATATTCGCGGAGCGGGTTTTGTTTTACCTGAAAAAGAAGCGCCCCCGAAACGGGAGCGCTTTCACAGGGATCGGAAGGATCATTCCGCGGGAGAGTCTTCTCCTGCCGCTTCTTCTGATTCTTCATCTTCGGCCTCGCCGTCATCCGGCAGTTCCGGGAAAAGTTCTTTCCCGCAAGCCGGGCATGCGGCGTCCTCATCAAAATCCACATCCTCAGGATCGATCTCGATTTCGGTTCCGCAATGAGGACATTCATACACGATCGGGTTCTCGCCCTCGTCGCTGTCCTCATAGGCGTCTTCGTCATCCTCATCGTAGAGATCGGCTTCCAGATCCGCCAGATCCTCATCGATGCTCTCGACGTAGTCGCTCAGTTCAGTCTGCGCTTCGTTCATCGCTTCGAAGGCTTCGCCCACGTCGCCCAGAGCATCGAGAATGCCCAGAATCAGCTTGTGCGTATCCTTTTCAGGATTCAGCTTCATGCCTTCCGCCAGGCCCTGAAGATAACTGATCTTGTCTGTCAGTTTGCTCATATCGGTTCCTCCCTGATAAACATTCCGATCAGGCACGTTTGAGGTATTCGCCGGTACGGGTGTCGATCTGGATCATGTCGCCGGTGTTGATGAACAGCGGAACCTGCAGGGAGAATCCGGTCTCCAGCGTGGCAGGCTTATAGGTATTGGAAGCGGTATCGCCGGCAAAACCGGGCTCGGTATCGGTCACCTCAAGCACAACAAAGTTCGGCGCTTCGACGGAGAAGGCGCTGCCCTTGAAGAACCGCATGGTCACGTTGGTGCCTTCCTTCACGAAGGGAATGGCGTCCTCCACCTGATCATGGGTCATAGGAAGCTGTTCATAAGTTTCGACGTCCATGAAATAGTACAGATCGCCGTCGTTATAGACATACTGCATTTCTTTGGTTTCGATGATGGCCTTGGGCATTTTGTCGGTCGGGTTGAAGCTGCGTTCCACCACGGCGCCGGTCATCACATTTTTGATCTTGGTGCGGACAAAGGCCGCTCCCTTACCGGGCTTGACATGCTGGAAGTCAACGATGTTCCAGACGCCGCCGTCCCATTCGATTGTAATTCCCTTTTTGAAATCTCCCGCAGTAATCATGGTTCTTTCCTCCGTTTATCATTAATCTTTTGGATACACTGAATTAAAGGATGATCAACTGTTTGTCCGCGTCCGTCAGCGGTTCGCTTCCGTTTTCACGGACAAGGCAGGTGTTTTCGATCCGCACGCCGCCGACTCCCGGCAAATAGACCCCGGGTTCCACCGTGATCACCACACCGGCGCGAAGCGTTTCGCTGCAGGTCTGACTCAGGCGCGGTTCTTCGTGAATATCGATACCGACCGAATGCCCCAGTCCATGTCCGAAACGTCCGGCATACCCGCGGGAATCAATGTAATCGCGGGCGAGCCTGTCGATATCGCTGCAGCGCTTTCCGACAGCAAGGGCATCCTCGCACATGGTCTGTGCCCGAAGCACCGTATCGTATACGCGGCGCATCTCGTCAGACGGCTGACCCAGGGCGACCGTCCGGGTCATATCGCTGCAATATCCGTTTACCTTCGCGCCGAAATCCATGGTGATCATATCCCCGTTCCGGAGTTTCCGGGGACCGGGGATCGCATGGCAGAGACTGCCGTTTTCACCGCTGGCAATGATCGTATCGAACGCCTGACCGTCAGCGCCCAGACGGAGCATCGTGAAATCGAGCTCAATCTGCAGGTCTTTTTCGCTCATACCTTCCCGGATCTTCGACAGAATGGAGCGGAAGGCTTCGGCTGTGATATCGGCCGCTTTACGCATGGCAACGATCTCTACAGGCGTTTTGACTTCACGGAGCTTCTGAGGAGCTCCCTTCAGCGGAACAAAAGTGATCTCGTCACCCAGCTTCCCGCGAAGACGTTCAAATGCGTCAACCGTCAGGTAGTTGGATTCATAACGGATCTCGTTGATGTTATCGCTTTCGCAAAGCTCCTTCAACCAGTCAGCCTCGTGACGTTCCTTGTCGGTCATGACGACTTCAAAACCGGGCGCCTGCCGTTCAGCCTGTTCGGTATAGCGGAAATCGGTCACGATAACCTTACGGTTCACGGAGATATAGACTGTGCCTTCACCTGTATATCCTTCCGTCAGATAAAACATATTGGAAGGATCGTGGATCACAACCGCGATGTTTACCGTCAGGTGAAGCAGCTCTATCAGCCGTTCGGATGCGGTCAATTCTTCTCCCTGCCTTTCCGGATATTTTGCCAGAAGGCAGACATATCCGTTTGTATTTTATCATATCTCATAAGGTTTGAAAAGTCTTTTTTCTTAAGTCGCAGCCACGGCGGAAATATGAAAATCCGCTGAATAAAAGAAAAACGCCGGCCCGGCCGGCGTTTGGAGAAACAGATCAGTCAAATGCTTCCAGGACCGCGTCGCCCATGGCATCCTTTTCACAGACGGCATGATGGCGCACCGGAAGCTCCCGCAGCTTTTTGACCTGTGACGGCATCGGTATACCGGTACGGTTTTCCAGTTCCTCACTGCAGGCAAAAGCGTCCAGCCCTTCTGTCGCGTCTTTTCCCGCGATGCCGCGAAGCACATCCGCGGCGAATTTATAGGGGCTGGCGGTGGATACGATCACAGCAGGCGTCGTATCGCCGGTCGCTTTCCGGTATTCATTCAGCACGTGGCCGGCCACCGCGGTATGGGTATCCATCAAATAGCCGTTATTCGTGAAGCAGGCTCCGATCTCGCGCAGAGTTTCATTATCGTCTGCGCATCCGCCCCAGAACACGCTCTCCAACCATTCCCGTCTCTGATCTCCCACGGAATAGCTCCCGCATTCCTTCAGCTGCTTCATCCATACGGAGATCAGCGCGCCGTCACGATCCGCCGCTTCGTACAAAAGCCGTTCCAGATTGGAGGATACGAGAATATCCATGCTGGGACTCATCGTCTTGAAAAAGGTCCGGTGTGTGGAATAGATACCCTGATTAAAGAAGTCGGTCAGAACATTGTTCCGATTACTGGCGCAGATCAGCCGGCCGATGGGAAGTCCCATGGCTCTCGCGTAATAAGCTGCCAGAATATTGCCGAAATTCCCGGTCGGGACGCAGAAGTTGACCTGATCACCGTTGCCGATGGCGCCGGAAGCGATCAGATCGGCATAAGCAGAGAAATAATACACAACCTGCGGAACCAGACGTCCGAAGTTGATGCTGTTGGCCGAAGAAAGGACCTTGCCCCGTCCGTTCATCCGGGAGGCGAAATCCTCGCTTGAAAAGAGTTCCTTCACGCCGGTCTGTGCGTCATCAAAATTCCCCTTAACGGCGATCACATGCGTATTGTTACCGTCTGTTGTCACCATCTGCAGCCTCTGGACATCGCTGACGCCATCCTGCGGATAGAACACGGTGCAGCTGGTCCCGGGCACGTCACGGAAGCCTTCAAGCGCGGCTTTACCGGTATCTCCGCTGGTCGCCACCAGAATGGATACCTCCCGGTCCTCTCCGTTCTTGATGGCGCTGAGCTTTGTCAGATGAGGAAGCAGTTGAAGAGCCATGTCCTTGAACGCCAGCGTCGGGCCGTGGAACAGTTCCAGAACCCAGGTGGACCCATCCAGCTTTTTGATCGGAGCAATTGCAGGATCGTCAAAACGCTCAGCGCTGTATGCGGCTTTGACAGCATTCTCGATTTCGGAAAGGGAAAAGTCCTCCAGATACAGTTTCAGAATTTCAACCGCCCGCTCCGTATAGCTCATCTGGCTCAGACGGGCCAGCTTTTCGGACGATACCGGCGGAAACATCGCAGGAACATAAAGCCCGCCGTCCGGGGCAAGCCCGCGCAGGATCGCCTGGCTGGAAGTGACGCAACTGCCGCCGCGGGTGGAAAAGAAGGACATAAAAATCACCCTCCGAATAATGGATTCGCGCAATTCCGGCTCGCGCCGGAAAACTATTTTTTAGTTTACGATATTCCAGGCAAAAACGCAAGAGGAGCGACGGTATTCCGTCGCTCCCCCGGAGAAACCCGCGATCAGTTTCAGATCACATACTGCTTCAGGAATTCTGGAAGTTCTTCCGGATCTGCGCTCAGGCTCAGAACGAAGTCCACGTTGTGTTTCACGCTGAGCTCTGCCAGCACGTTCACAATAGGCTCGGTTTCCGCCAGTTCCCTGTGTGCGAGCTTCAGGAACGCGTCAACAAACACTGTGCCGACGTCGAAGTTGGAGGAAAGCATGCCGCACAGGAATCCGATAAACATATCGGCGCTGTTAATATGATAATCTTCGGCGTTAATAAAACGGACCTTATGGTCCACGTCGAACATGTAGCGATTGTCATCATCAAGGAAAACAACATCGTGCACCGCTTCACGCGCGGTTGTGTTGGTCAGGTCAATCAGACGCTTCGTTTTTCCGGAGCCCTTCTTGCCCGCAATAACCTGTATCATGGGGATACGCCTCCTTTTTGGTTTTTTACCTGAACAGATTATACCTCATTTTCCCGGATCATGCAAATTTTTTTCCCATCGCGGAACAAATCCGGTTCCGGATGCCGTTCCGTCAGGAACGGAGAAGTTCCGTCAGGGCAGGCAGCGCTGTTTCAAAATGTGTTCCGAAACGGGGATCCGCGTCGTCCGGCGTGTCCTTCAGACAGAGCAAAGTGAAATCCGCGGCGATCCGGGCCGCGTCCTCCGTATTTCTTCTATTCATCAAAGCGCCGGTCAGCGCCGCGGCATACAGATCTCCCGTGCCGTGGAAAGCACGGGGAAATCTCGGATGTTCATACGCCGTCAGTTTTCCGTCTTCCAACGCCATAACGCCGGTTACATTTTCACGGAAAGAAATACCGGTCAGCACAACCTTCCCGTATCCTGCGTCAGCAAGGCGGCGGACCAGTTCTTCCGCAAAATCCCGGTCCGGCCGCGCCGGATACTCCGTTCCGGTCAGCAGGCATGCCTCCGTCAGATTCGGGACGATCAGATCCGCAGCGGCACACAGTTTTCTCATTTCCCCGATGAATTCCGGACCGAAACCCCGATAGAGTTTTCCGTGATCCCCCATCACCGGATCCACCACGCGGACACATCCGGGATTCCCCGATATTTTCAGAATCTCCAGGATGATCCCGACCTGTCGCGGAGAGTTCAGATATCCGGTCAGAATTCCGTCAAAGCCAATTTTCTGTTCCTGCCAGTGTGCGGCCATGGCGGAAAGATTCTCTGTCAGATCCATCCGGAACGGCTCCCCCAGCCCGCCGGTATGCGTGCTCAGAACAGCTGTCGGAAGCGCCACGGTCTCCAGACCGCAGAGACTCAGCACCGGAATCGCTTCCGTCAGGCTGCACCGTCCCGCGCAGCTCAGATCCTGAATCGTCAGTACGCGTTTCATGGTTTTTCCTCCGGATTCACACGGCGGGACGGCGATCGCCGTCCCGCTGCCTGTATTCATCATTTCATTTCGTAAAGTTTCGCGATCGGATTTCCTTTTTCATCGGAAAGGTACGGATCAGCGCCGCTCCGCCGCGCGGTAATATGAACCTCGTCACCGGCGTTCAGCGTATCCCAGGTTGCCTCATCCACCATCCAGGTCGTTTTCTTCCCGTCCCTGTCCGTTACAGAGAATGCGTAGATCTCGGTTTTCTCGCCCTCGCGTTCATCCTCGCCCAGCTCAGGATCCGGCCAGACCGTTTCGTGATCCCCGCCGTGAGCGTTTACCTCGCGGAATACCTTCCATCTCCGGATCTTGTAATAATACTTCGTTTCATACTGCGGAACCTGTATATAAACCGGCTGGCGCACCGTTTCGGTATAGTACTCCGTCGTATAGACAGGACGCTGATGCAGCACTTCTTCGAATGCGCCGTTCCCCAGATTTTCATAGGTGTAGTAGGTCTCGTAATGGTCGATGACCTGACGGGTCATCGGACGTTCAACATTTTCGTAATGATCGAGAACGGTGTTGTACCGGTAGATCTCCCGGGCGGTCCGGATCACCTCCGCCCCATCCGGCAGATTCCAGTTCTCTTCTTCGCACTCAATATTCTTTTCGACCGTCACAGTACGGCTCCAGCCAAGTTCCGTAACCGTCTGTCCGCTGGTTTTGTTCCCGTTCATGAAAACGGTAAAGGCGATGATTACCGCGAGGATGACCAGGAAAATCATCAGCGGTTTCCGGGATCTCTTTCCGGGCGCCGATGAAGCAGCCGGCTGCGCCGCCAGTTCCGCGGCCTCCTGTTCCTGCTTTTTCTTCAGCATATCAAAATAATTGCTTTCGGAATCCGCCCGGCTCGCCCCGCAGGTTGTGCAGGTCTCCGCGCTGTTCCTATTCAGAGAATTGCAGAAGGAACAGTACCAGTCCGGATCCGTGCCGACGTTCTCCGTCTGCTGCTCATCCAGATATTCGATCTCGCCCCGCTGCTCCTGCTCGAGGGTCAGACTTTCGCCGTGATCCTTCATGTAGAACACGACCTCGCCGCGGGCGCGACCGCAGGAAGGGCACTGCATCTCCGTTCCGGGAATCCCCCGGGTCTCACAGTAAGGGCAGTCCCAGTATCCCATAACCAATTTTCCCATGTTCATTTCCCCGTCTTTCAATAATCGTCAGGATTGAAAACATACATTTCCCCGCCCGGTTCCGGGAGATCGAAGCCGAACAGTTCGCTGACCGTGACCGGCACAAAACCCCTTTCCAGAATCTTTGGGATTGCCGTTCTGAGGCAGTTCATATCCTGAAGCCTCGCATGGAACAGCATGATGCACCCGTTGGACACGGCCGCGACAGCCTTCCTGGGATCGGTTTCGCTGACATTCCAGAGAACGATATGCTCAAATCCGAATTTCGTCACCGCACTTTGGAAGGCGGCAATGTTCCCGTTTTCGTCGCTTCTGTTTCCGAAGGGCGGACGCATCCAGCGGACAGGGTAATGATACCCGAGCGTCGCGTCCAGTTGCTCCTGGGCCATGCCCAGCCCCCGGATGATCTGCATGACAGGCTGCCGGCCCATATAAACATGGCCGAAATTGTGCGTTGCGATCTCGCAGCCGGCATCGATCAGTCCCTGCCACATCTCCCGGTCTTTTTCATTCAGCTGGATCCCCAGAGGGAAAAGAGTCATCACGATGCCGTATTCCCGGCACATATCCAGGATTTCCCATCCGCGTTCCACTTCAAAGAAATCGTCCACAGTAATGGCAATCCTGTTTGAATTCTTATCCCCATGCCTCAGGAAAAAAGTCAGTTCCTGTCCGGATGATTCCGCGCCGGAGGACAAAGCGGCTCCGAGACAGACCATCGCAAGCAGCAACGCAATCCGTCTTTTCATGCCTTCTGTCCCCTTTCACAGTTGCTTTCCTTTGCCCCGGGGAGTCATCCCGATTGTCAGAATCCGTGACTGCCGCCGGAGAAGCCGCCTCCGCTGTGTCCGCCGCCGGACCCGCCGCCGGACCCGCCGGAGCTGCTGGAATGAACTACTTTGCGAAGCAGGCGGGAGCCGAGAAGCGCAGCTGCTGAGGAACTGAGAACCGTCACCGTCACTGCTTTCAACGCTTTCTTGTTTTTTCGTCCGCGGTTCCCGCTCAGAAGCAGGAATGCCAGCAATACACCGGTCACCGCGGCGATGAGAATATCACCGACAAGGCGCATGGGCTGGGCGATTTTTTCACCCCGTTCCAGCGCGGCGATCTGTTCAAATACACTTTCCGCACAGCCGGCATAGTCTCCTCCTGAGGCCAGGCGGTAGACATTGTCCATAATTGAATCTGATACGCCGGTAGTCAGAACCTTTTTCATCCAGCCGGTACTCTGGACCGTCAGGATCCGAACGCTCAGATCTATCAGGAATACCGTCGCGTTTTCGCTCTGCGTGGATCCGTACAGGGAATTCAGACAGTTCTGCGCATATTTCTCCGGACTTCCCAGATGTTTTTCGTCCACGGTCAGAAAAACCATATGCCCGTTTCCGGCAGCCTCCCGCATTGCATTTTCCACCCGCGGGCGTTCAGGCTCCGGGACCAGCCCGGCTTCGTCCATCCAGACAATATCATACTCCTGCCTGACCGTTTCGGCGGTCGCGATTCCCGCTGTCCAGAGCAGTGCGAGGGCCGTCAGCACACACAACAGCTTACGCACGGTCCTCACCTCCCTGATGGTTATCAAACACAGGCAGGCACCGGGTGCAGCCGATATTATACACGCGGATCATTTCAGCTTCGCACCACAGTCCGCTCAGCAGCATCAGGAAGCTCATTCCCCACCAGATCAGATCTTCCGGCGGATTCAGAGCCGCCAGGCTCACAGCGATGACCGTCAGGGCAAAGGCCAGGATCCCGGCCGCTTTATTTCCCGGATTTTTATAAAACGCAAAGAACCCTGTCATCACCGATGCAGTGGTATTGATCATAAGCATGATGCCCTTGTTCGCCGTTCCGAAGGAACTGAAGAAATTCGTCAGACGGTTCCCCAGAGAGGTTCCCGCCACCAGGCAGAACCCGAATGCGAGGAAAAACACGATAGATCCTGCCGTCAGGCTCGCGTTCTCGTATTTCTTCTTTGCGACCGTCTCTTTCAGTTCTCCCAGCCGTGCTTCCTCCGAAGCGCTCCACAGACGTTCCCGCTCCGTATCGCGGTTATGAAGCTTGCGATTCTGGTCGCGGACGATCCCGCAGATCGCCGCCAGCATCACGGCTGCCAGTGATACCGTCATCTGAGGCTTCAGCGTCAGTCTGAGGCCAAAGTAAAGCAGCAGAAAAATCAGCAGCGCAGCAGCCAGCGCCGTGAAAGACACACGTTTCCGGTCCACCGGCAGGTCGGAGCTCACACGCCCCGTCGCGCCGTTGACGATCGCGTAACAGACCCGGTCCCCGTTTCTTACACACATGAACCACACGGGTACCAGCACCGATTCCTCCCCGGTGATCCGGGTACAGGTAAACGCGTGTTCCCGCAGTTTCTGAACATTTCTGACACTGCCCTTCTGGCCTTTCTTCCAGGCCGCCACCGCCCGGTCGGCCGTTTCCGTCCGGACTTCGCTGTGATAAACCGCAGGATCCACATCCGGCACGTCCGCGTAGAAGCCGGCCAGATAGCCCGGCAGAAATTCGCAGGAATCTTTCCGGTCAAACTCGTTGATCCGGGCGCTCTGGTCATCCGGCAGCGTCTGGCTCAGATCGCGCAGCACCCAGTCGTCCGCGACGTCAATCTTCTTGCTGACCTCGTAGATATATTCGGTATTTCCGTGGGTCTCACTGACCTCCGCAGTCAGTTCGCCCGTCATGAGCATCTGATAATTCCTGTAGGGGATATAGATCCCGCGGAAGGCATCCGCCGCCGCGTCGGAAAGCAGTTTCCGGTTTACAAAGGAACCCTTCCGGACATACTCGCGGAATTTTTCAACACATTCTTCTTTCGTAATGGCAAAAGGAATAATCCGCTCCGGCTTGACCTGTTCGGCGATCCGCTGCTCCAGCATGACCGAAGAGCCGCAGAAACTGCAGAAAGTCGCCGCAGTGGTATCGACTGAGAACAGTGATCCGCCGCAGTTCGGACAGGTATAGCTGTAGCCCTGTATGCCGTTTTCGGCGTGAGCCGCGTCCGTGCTGTCCATATCCTGAACAGATTCCGACCGGTCGCAATTGCGGCATTTCAATCGTGCGGAGGCAATATCGAAGACCATCTGTCCGCCGCATCCGGGGCAATGATACATCCGCCTCTCCTCCTTCCGTTAATAACTTATATTTTACAACAGTCCGGCATACAGGGTCAAGCAATCCCGGTGTCCTTCCCGGGGATCAGAAAACCGGAGTCCTGTCAGGGCTCCGGTCAGCCGGATCAGTCCGCGCGATAAATCAGGATGCAAAGTGCGCCGCCGTCGCTGGCATGCGCTTCGATCCGGATTGGAAAATCGTAGGTGTTTCTGAATTCAAAATAGAGACGGCCTTCCTCCCCGACAGCCGCATCGCTGTGACACGGCAGATAGGGGCAGGCCCCGTCGCCGCCGTGCGGATGGCGATATACAATCTTCAGCTTCGGCAGCGCCAGCACCGCGTTGTACAGCGTGCTGGAAACCTGGCAGGTTCCGCCGCCGAGGAGTTTCCCCACGTATCCGTATCGTTTCTCATTGTACGGAGCCATCGTATTCCGGTCGGTAAACGTTCCTCCCGGCTGCACCGTGATGGAAACCTGTTCACAGCCGAAACGGATGTTTTTGACCCGCGTCGTATAGGATTTGATATCCGCCTTTTCCTTCATGTCCTGAGGAACCTTGTAATAGCTTGTATACGCGGATATAGGGATCTCCGGAGCCGGCGGATCCTCCGTCGGTGATATCGGAATGATCTCCCTCAGTTCCTTTGCGTCGATATAGCCCCGTGTTTTCCACATATCCACCACAGCCCAGCCGTCAACAAACTTCCAGACGCTCAGATATGTGCCTTCCTCCAGCGTGAAAACCACATTGCTGTCCGTCCGGTCCATGGACGAACGGACGCGGCAGTCCGCCCCGGCAAGCGCAACAAAAGTGTGAACCGTAGTATTGAAGGGCGGTGTGTTTACCGGATCGACAGGGAGAACAGTCTCTTTGATAAACGCGGAGCGTTCCGCATAGCCGATATGGTTTTTATAGCGGACGATCATATAGGCCGGCCCGACATACAGGATGTCCATCTCAACCCGCTTGGTGGAAGTAAACAGGGGTTTACTGACCGGATGCTCCTCCGAGGGGGAATTCCAGTTGTTCTTCAGTTCGGTATTGGGGTAGATGCTCTTGTTTTCAAACATGGTACCCGTATACAGCGCCGGTGAGGACGCGTCAAAATCGGAAGGAACCGGATCCTCGTACTTTTTGCCCGGGACTCCGTACATCTTGCGGAAATAGCCCGCGTTCGAACCGCTGAACTCTTCGCTGATCAGATCGAGATAAGCTTTTTCCTCATCCGTCAGATTTTCATCTTCCTCGGCTGATGAAAGTCCGGTCAGCATCAACCCTAACGCAAGAAACAAACAAAACAAACGTCTGATCATCACGGCGCCTCCTGTCATCCGGTCAATTGTAAAGAGATAGACCGGCTTTGTCAAATCAGCGGCGGCGCGGTTTCCCGGTCCGGATATAATATGCGTCTTTATCCTCATACATCATCATTTCAGCCTGATCCATGATCTCGTTGGCATGTTTTCCGATCCCGTAGGCTACTCCGACCGAAGCGACGTCGCCGACCTGCGCCACTTCCGCCTTGAATTCGTTCACTCTTTTCTCCGTCTCGTCCCGGTTCTGTGCCGGGCAGATTGCCACAAACTCATCCCCGCTGATCCGGTAAGTGTTCAATTTGCCGAAGTGCCGGCGGATCAGAATAGCAAAATCGATCAGCATCTGATCACCGGCCTCATGCCCGAAATTATCGTTGGCCAGCTTCAGGCCGTTCATATCACAGAATATCATGCAGATCTGATCCGTCGGACCGAGCGCCGAAAGACGTTCTTCAAAAGCCCTGCGGTTATTGGATCCGGTCATGACGTCAACCGTTGAAAGTTCTTCCAGAATTTTTTCCCGTTCGCGGGTATCATCGATCTCGTGGGACTGCAGAACGACATAAACGATCAGAAGAGCCAGTGCCGTCAGCGGCATGGAGAACGGAAACTGATCCGTAACAAATGTTTCACATATGCCCCCGAGGAAAGGGAACGCCACATAGGTCAGCACAATCCCCGATATCCGGGTGCCGCGCACAGCCGGCCGTTTCAAGCTGTATATAACGATCCCGATGATCGTCAGCATCGGCGTCAGGCCGACTACCATATAGTAATCGCCCGGGAGCAGCGCGGAACCTGTCTCATCCGGAACAAAGAGTTTTCCGGTCGCGGCGAAAATGACAGTCAGCAAAACGCCGACAAAGTTCAGCAGTAAAGAGATATGTCCGAGGGTCCAGTCAACACGCTTTTTCTTTCCCCGGTCGCGCAGGAGCGTCAGCATATAGTAAACGAACAGCGTGATCATGATTTCCGCCATACAGCAGGAAAGAACGGAAAAGAACCAGTCCAGCGCACTGAGTCCGTCCGTCAGATCCGAATGCCAGGCCATCGCGTCCGCGAACAGTGCGATGCTCCAGGTTCCCGCAAGGCCCATGAACAGACGGCCGTGCAGATTTTTTCTCCATCCAAGAAAGAAGCCTGAAACAAAGAGGATCAGCGTGAACGCCATACAGGTGAAGTCCACGCTCATCGCGAGCGCCTGCGTTTTCATTCCGGTCACCTCAACTTACGTCTGGTCAGCTTCAGGAAAAACGTTTTCTGCTAATATGTATATATGTTATACCGGGAATCCCGAAAAAACAAGCCGTTATTTATGTACGTCCGTTCACCGATCTCACAGGGATGTCAGCAGATCCGCATACCGGCTCTGATCCAGATCGTCCGGCCCGAGGAAGGTGCAGGTAATATGTCCGTGATTCAGATACCAGACATCCGTTCCCTCCGCCGGATGATCGTTATGGATCTCCGGGCCGAGCCAGAAATAGGTGTTCCCGCGCGGGTCCTGCCGCCGGATATAATGGTTTTCATATACGGTGCGGTTCAGCGGGCAAAAGACCGGCTCTTTCAGTTCCGCGAGCGTTACGGAGGGAATATTTACATTCAGCAGCGCGCTGTCCGGAATATCATACGTGATCAGACGCTCCGCCAGGGTCAGGCACCATTCGATATAAACATTCAGTGTCTCTTCCGGCAGATTGTAGTCCGTGCTGACCGCCATGGCCGGAAAATGATACAGCGCCGCCTCCCGGGCCGCGGCGACCGTGCCGGACGGATAGATATCGCAGGCCTCATTCAATCCGTTGTTGATTCCACTGATCACGATCTCCGCCTCCGGAAACAGTTCAAGAAATCCGATCCGGGAGCAGTCCACCGGGGTCCCCCACAGCGCCCAGGCTCGTTCAGCGCCTTCCATTTTCCGTTCCTCCGTCATGATCGGCTCCCGGATGGAAAAGGAATGGGATTTCGCGCTCTGCTGGGTCGCCGGAGCCGCAACGCGGACCCGGTGTCCCCGGGCCGCCGCGGCACGGCAGAAAGCGTGCAGATATGCGCTGTCAAAACCGTCGTCATTAACCAGCAGAATATTCAAGTCCTGTGTCCTCCTTCGCGGACCATTGCGTCCGTAGCTGCCCGGATCGCGGCCGTCACTTCCCTGACCTTCTCCGGATCCCATTTCTCCGCATCCTCCCGGAGGAAGGATGTCTTATCAATCCGGTTGTCAAACACGCCGATGGGAAGGCTGTAGGTCTTTCCGTGCGCCCGGACCGTCAGAGTTCCGGGAGTTTCAGCATGTTCCCGCAACCACTGCATATCGTCACAGCCGTAATCTCCGAGCATAACTGCCATGGGGACGCCGTGATGCAGGTTCGATCCGGGATCGTCAGGATCCGCCCGGTCACTGTTCTTCCGTCTGGATTCCTCCGGAGTCACCCAGATGTACAGAACAGAAGCCGTCTCCAGGATCTCCGGACAGAACATCGGCAGGCTGTACTGATACCCGAAGGTCCCCTGAAGCGGCATGGACGCGCCATCCGGCCCGCCCCGGGCGCATTCGATAATGACCGTTTTGTTTTCAAAGGAATCCGGATAACCCGCGTGCTTTTCCTCCAGCATTTTCCGGGCTTCCGTTTCAAGTCGGCATGCCAGCTCCTCCCGGATCTCCTCCGACAGTATACCCATCCTGCGCGGGATCCCCGCCTCAGCCCCGGCCCGGTCGATCCGGTCAAACAGAAGCTTTGCCGCAGAATCTGTCCGGATCACATTCCGGTTCATCAGATCATGATAATCCTCGCTCAGCAGCGCACAGAGCGTTCCCCAGTCACGCCCGTCAATGAAGGGTTCCTCTCCCGGATAGAAGATCCGGGGCCTGCCCATCGCCTGAAGTTCATTATCGATCCGGCGCATCATATGGACATACGGGAAATCATCCAGCTGCAGATTCTCACCGATATGGAATTCATCGCGAAGAATATCGGGGTCCATATGCGCCATGAAATTCCGGACCTCGGATTTGCCCGAAGCCGGAAGCGCCATCAGAAGCACCGTTTTGAATACCTGTTCCGTCATGACTGTATCCTCCTGTCATATGCACCGGATCGGATGCGCGTCCGGTATTTCCGTCAAAGTATGCTTTCCCAGATAATCGATGATCAGATCGCTGACTTCCGTCCGGATTTCCTTCACGATCGGGCAGTCCCGGTAGAAGTCAAACCCGAAGTTTCCGGAGGAGCGGAAACTGTTCATGCACAGCGTCAGCGTATCCTCGGGGTCGATCTCCCTTCCACGGAATTTCATGGATACCACCCGCTCGCCCCGCGGCTTTGACAGGGCAAGCACATAGTCCATACCGAGGAAAAAGTCGTAATTGAAGTGACTCGGCGTCGGGAGCAGATATTGATCCGCGATCCGGAGGGTTCCGTCCGGATCCCGGTCAAAATAATCCGCGCTCTTCTCCAGCGCCTGCCGGAGTACCCTGCCTGTCACCTGCCGTATGACCAGCGTATTCGTATAGGGGTAGCTGGTCAGGACATCCCGCACGGTCACTTCTTTCCGGAAGCCTCCAACGCTGTTGGCCAGCGCCGTGCAGCTCAGATCCGCGCCGGATGCGTCCATCTGAACAAGATTGATGAAATCGGCAATCCCCGAACCCCCGGAAGCCATCTTCACCCGGTCCTCCGCCTCCAGCGCCCGGCTGAGCCGCCCGACAGGGGCGTCCATCCATGCACTGATCGTGTTCAGCAGCGCAATCTTTGGAGACGTCAGTTCCGCAGGCTTCTCCGGCGCGAGGAGCACCGTTGAAAAACCGCTCCCTTCCTCCCAGTCAGCCCGGATATAATATTTGCCGTTGCTTCCCGGCTGGGCAACGGGGATCCCCTTCCAGGATGTGCCCGGAATGATCAGATGCTGATGGCCCGTCAGAAACAGATCAAAGGGAAGCTCCTCACACAGGATGCATCCGATATTTTCACCGGGATTCCGATCCGCTCCTGTCTCCGGATCCTTTTCCAGTCCTCCGTGATACAGGCCGATGATCAGATCCGGCATTTCCTTTTTCAGTTCGGCAACGGCTTCCCGGGCTGCCTGCAGGACCGGTCGAATGCTTAGTCCCGCCAGGTCTTTCGGTTGTTCCCACCGTGTCACATATTCGGTACTCAGTCCGACCACGCCGACCCGAAGACCGTTTTCCATGATTTTGACCGCCCAGGGGCGGATCGGTAAAGATCCGTCCTCCCCCGTAATGTTCGCGCACAGGCACTGTGCCCGGCATCTGCCGAGAAACTCCGCGAGGAACCGGACGCCGGTCCCGCAGTCATGATTTCCGAGCGTAATGAAATCGTAGGCTTTTTCATTCAGCGCGTCCGCCAGAGGATCCGCCCACCCGTTCCGTACGCAGTACGCGGTCAGCGGCGTTCCCTGCAGCAGATCGCCTCCGTCCAGGATCAGCGTATTCCCGTCCTTCGGGAAATTCATGGAAAACAGCCCCGTCGGCACAGCCTCGGGGGCGATAAAATCGGTTGGAAACAGATAACCGTGAATGTCGGAGGTAAAATACACCGTCAGCTTTTTCTTCACGCGGTTTCTCCTCTGGCCAGCTTGGCCCGGATCCTGGTCGAGAAGAATTCAATGATGACCACGAGGACCATCAGTCCCCATACAAAGGCGCCGACCATCGCCCAGCGGCGGCTGTTCAGGCACTGCACCAGCGAGGCGCCGATTCCGCCCGCGCCGACGATACCGAGCGTCGTGGCATCCTTCAGGTTGATGTCAAAACGGTAGATCGTCGTGGAAACAAAGCTGGCTGTCAGCTGCGGGATCACGCCGTAGCGGATCTTCTGGAAAGCGTTACATCCCATGGCGTCCAGGCTTTCCAGGATCTTCGTGTCGAGATCTTCGATGGCTGTGATGTACATCTTTGAGATCATCCCGATGGAACAGATGGATTGTGTGATCACGCCGCAGGCCGGTCCCGGACCGGTCACACGGATCCACATCAGCGCCCAGACAAGGCTGGGAATCGTCCGGATCATCAGGATCACGATACGGAACAGATATGCGATCGGCTTGGGCATGATATTCTCAGCGGAAAGAAACGCGAAGGGGATCGCGAGGATCGCGCCGAACAGCGTTCCCAGAATCGCGATGGAAATCGTCTGCAGCAGCAGATAGGGCACGTCCGTATCGCCGGTTCCGAACATCAGCGCGGTATCCGGTTGGAATATGCCGTGAAACACGCCGCTCGCGACCTCGGAGCCAACCTGCGTCACGCCCTTGAATTCCACTGCCGAGGATGACCAGCCGATCAGCGTCGCGACGATCAGGACAATGATCAGATACAGCCACCATTTTCTCGGGCGGGCGGCATACGCTTCCGCCGCCGTCAGCTTCCGGTCGAGAGCCTCTTCCAGTTTATGCAGTTTTTCGCTCATCAGGCTCCCTCCTCTCAGCTCAGTTTCCGGCGCAGGAACGCGCTGAAGAATTCAATCAGGGTCACCACGACGAACAGGCAAAGGAGCACCATGCCCAGTCCTTCGTAATCACGCCAGCCGACCCGCTCATTGATCGTGATGCCCAGTCCGCCTGCCCCGACATAACCCAGGATCGCGGACGCCCGGACATTCATCTCAAAGCAGTACAGGCAATGGCTCAGATAAACCGGAAGGATCTGCGGCACACAGGCGCTCCAGAAAGACTGGAATTTGCTGGCGCCCTGCGCCTCCATGGCTTCGAACGGACCCATGTCGATCGTCTCGATACTTTCAAACAGCATCTTGCTCACGATTCCGAAGGTGAAAATCACGATTGCAACCGTCCCCGCGAAGGTACCGAGTCCGAAGATCAGCGCGCAGACCTGCGCAAGGATCAGGGTCGGCAGCGTCCGGATCAAGCCCAGCAGGAAGCGGAAAAAAGCAACGATCGGCTTGTTCCTGTTAATATTGCTGGAGGAAAGGATCGCCACCGGCAGCGACAGCGCGCAGCCGATCACGGTTCCGAGGACCGACATCTTGATCGTGTCCAGCAGCGGACCGGTCACCTTGCCAAAAAATTCCCAGTCGGGATTGAAAACCTTTTTCAGCAGATCCAGCAGCTTGCCAAAGCGCTTGACGATCACATCAAAGCTGAAGCCTGTCATATACAGCGCCCATACGATCACAGCGATCAGAATCCCGCCGATCAGGAAAGCCCTGGTCCTGGGTCTGGTCACAGTATGACCGTTCTCCAGCGTAATGACCTGCGGTTTGAAAATCCGGTCAAAGAGCTTCACCCGGGCGGGAAGCGCCGGATCGCCCTGGAATGTTTTCGTTTTTTTCATGGCGCGTTACTCCCCGTCGCCCAGTGTGGGCACCTTGGTCCCGTTATAAACCTCATCGATCTGCTCCGGTGTGATGGTCGCCGCAGGCCCGTCGAATACAATAACACCCTCCCGGATCCCGATGACCCGGTCGCAGTATTGCAGTGCCAGATCGACATGGTGAATGTTCAGAAGAATGGAGATGTTGTAATCTTTGTTGATACGGACAAAGTCCTGCATCACCTGGCGGGCCGTGATCGGGTCCAGAGAAGCGACAGGTTCATCCGCGAGAATGATCTCCGGATTCTGGTTCAGCGTTCTTGCGAGTGCGACGCGCTGCTGCTGACCGCCGGACAGCTGGTCGCAGCGGGTATAAGCCTTATCGAGAATGCCGACCTTGTCCAGGCTCTCAAGGGCGCGCATCTTCTGTTTTTTATTGAAGATGCCGAAAAGGACCCGGAAGAAATTCATATCCGGAACATCCGCCGTCAGCACATTTTTAATCGCAGTGCTGCGGGAAACCAGATTAAAGCTCTGAAAAATCATGCCCACCTTCCGGCGGTAGCGCCGCAGCGACTTGCCCTTCAGGGTACTGACATCGATCCCGTTGACCGTCAGGGAACCCTGCGTGATGTCGTGCATCCGGTTGATACAGCGCAGGATCGTGGATTTTCCGGCGCCGGAAAGGCCGATAATAGCCACAAACTCCCCCTGCTCGATCCGGAGATTGACGTCCTTCAGCGCGGTAAACCCGTTGGGATAGGTCTTGAAAACATTCTTGAATTCAATCATGGCTCATCATCTCTCTGTTTTATTGCTGGTAACAGGAAAAGGCGCCCTGCAGCCGGATGGGATACAGGGCGCCGGAAAACCGTAGCCGGTTATTTGGTCAGTTCCAGAGCCAGACGTGCTCCGTCGTAGTCGGCATCCGTCGCGACGGCGTAGCCGGTGTGGCTGTACACGTCAAAGATGGCTTTGCCTTCTTCGCTGTTGATGATGTTGATGAAGCAGTTCTGCAGCGCGGTCTTGGCTTCTTCGGTGTACCAGGGGCAATCCTTGGAGATGGCCACGGTGTCATTGTAGATACCGTCGGTCACGCCGATAACGTTCAGCTCTTCCCAGATGGAAGCTTCGCGGCCCATGCCCTGCTTGCCGGTTTCATCCTGCTGATCAACCGGGATATTCCAGGACGCTTCATAGTCGTTGCGGCCGTCGGCGTAGCAAACGATGATGTCGACCTGCTCCGCGGCAGCCATGGAGAAAGCGGTGCCGTAGCCGGAATCCAGAGGAGTCACTTTGCTCAGGTCGGACAGCTTTTTGCCGTCATAGTTAGCCATCAGCCACATGGTGGGATAAATGTAGCCGGCGGAGGAGGAGGTCTTCTGGACAGCCCAGGTAGCGGCGTCGAGTTCTTCCCAGGTCAGCTTTTCGCCGTTGTTGACTTTCTCAGCCAGCTTCTTGCCGTATTCGGTGGGAGCGGCATAGATCAGGGCGCGGTAGAAGGTGACCTGCGGGCCGTCCTTCAGGGTCTTGTTGGCTTCGCCGTTCCAGTCGGCGGGATTGGTGCTGTCATTGGACAGACCGTTGCGGGTAGCGGTCAGGATAACTTCGGTATCATCGGAATAGAGGGCGTAGGTGCCGCCGGGCAGCCAGCCCACATCGATAGCGCCGGCAGCCATGGCTTCGCCGGTGGCATCGTAGCTGATGCCGACGGAAACTTTGACTTCACCGATGTCGTAGCCCTGGTTCAGCATTTCAGCTTTAACCAGTTCGGGCAGATTCTGGGTGCCGGCGATGATGACGTCAGCATCCTTGGAAGGTACGAATTCCAGCGTCAGGGAATCCATCTTGATCGGGTCCGCCATCGCGGAGACGCAGCCCAGAGCCATCATGACTACCAGAACCAGAGCAAGCAGTTTCTTCATAATCAGAGAAACCTCCTATGATTTTTTGTGTCTGTCAGACACATTTGATATTATTATAACGGATATACGTTACAGAAGAAAAACCAATCGGTAACGATTCTGTGAAAATTTGAATAATCAATTGCCGAATGTGGAAAAGTCCACCGCACCGACAGGCACGCCGTTCAGGATCTGCGGCGCGACATAGATCAACGACAGCGCGACCAGGAACAGCAGGAGATAATTCAGGACATAATAGACCGGTACAAACGCGTTCAGGATCCTGAAACGAGGCTCACGATTATAGCTGAACAGCAGAACGAAGGGAATCGCAAGATACATCGTTGTTGAAACGCCGATCCCCCAGGGGGAAAGCCTTCCGCCGTCGATCTGTCCGGCGCCCCAGTCCGCCAGACTGAGAAGGCCGAGCACGATACACATGAAAACCGCAAAACGCAGGCTGTGCCGATTCGACCGCAGGAAATCCCGGAAAGTATCGTCATCTCCGCCGCGCCGGAATTCCTCCGCTTCATGGTATTTGACATAAAGCGCCATAGCCAGGAACAACAGGATCCCGGGCAGTTTCCGGCTCGGCAGCAGGCCGACCAGCCAGAGCGGCAGGCTGATCCGGACCCAGTCCACCCGGTTCATCCCCATCAGGACCGCGCCCAGCAGCAGATAGAGCATCGGAAAAACAGCGCAGCAGCGGAAGAGGAGGAGCGGCCCGCCGGCCAGCTTTTTCGGTTTGTAGGTAATGAAGAACCAGAATACCGTGCAAAGAAACAGATCCAGAAACACGTTCAGATTCAGATGGCTGCGGACCAGGCCCCTTGTAATATAATTCGCCGCCCTGTCCAGCGTCTGTTCATTGGTCAGTCCGAATCCGTCAAGAATAGCCGGCAGACTGGAAACAACCAATTCGGAAAGATTGGCTGCGCCGTCCGCACCGCTCAGAAGGGCCGTCATCTGATCGGCGTTGAACACCTCACCGGATAAGGACCCGATCACCGCCGCGAGCATCTCCGGCGTAATTCCCTTACCCGACAGTGCTCCGATCAGGTCTCCCGCGGTCTGCTGATCGATCACAGCCTTCAGGATGATCTCCAGCGTCTTGTCCAGATTCCTGATCTCCGGAAGGACGCCCGGCAGAATCTTGATCAGGGTAATCACCATCTGTTCTGCGATGAAGACAATGAAGAAGTATGTCACCCCTGCCAGCAGAAAGTTGCTCAGCATGACGCGGAATATCTTTTCCCTGTTCCGGATGACAACGGACATGGAAGCGATCAGCAGCAGCGGGAAAGTGATCCCCCCGAGAGATTGCAGAAACGAAAAAATCAACGCCGTCCGGGGACTCAGAACGCTGTCCGCGATCTCCGGTCCCGCATAGGACGCCAGCTTCCGGATCCCAAGAAACAAAGCCGCCAGCTGGCTGCCCGTCATAGCCAGCAGCGCGATGAAACGAAGTCCGCGGCTGGACAAAGGTCCCCGATATTTCAAATCACTCACAGACCAAACCTCAGTTTCTGAAAAATTAAACAGATATGTATTGTTTCAACCACCGGACAGTAGAATCCTGCCTTGCATCTTCCTGTAATTCCATGTAAACTCACGGTATCAGGAAAAACGGAGGGATATACTTATGAACGGCGCGATTCATACAGGACTCTACCCCAATTATCTGGCGGAGATCGGCATCGGGGACGCAGAAGCCGCGGAGATGGTCCGCAAAGCTTTTGATACGATTTTCTTCGACATCGATGAAAATTTCTGCTACAGGACGGAAGCGGACGCCTGGTGTATGGTCGATACAGGAAACATAGACGCCCGCACCGAAGGCATGAGCTACGGCATGATGATGTGCGTCCAGATGGACAGACAGGACATCTTTGATAAACTCTGGACCTTTGCAGACCGGTATATGCGTCAGCGAAGCGGGATCTACGAGGGATACTTTGTCTGGTCCGTCCGGCTGGACGGCAAGCGTTTTGCGGAAGGTCCGGCCCCGGACGGGGAAGAGTATTTCGCAATGGCTCTGTTTATGGCCGGTGCCCGCTGGGGCAACGGCGAAGGCATCTTTGACTATGAATCGCAGGCCCGCGAAATTCTCCGGCACTGCGTCCATCAAAACGAACTTGTTCCCGGGGGAGAGCCGATGTGGGACCCGGAAAACGCGTATATCCGTTTTGTCCCGGAGGCGAAATTCACCGATCCGAGTTATCATCTTCCCCATTTCTATGAACTGTTCGCCCTGAAAGCGGACGAAAACGACAGGCCTTTCTGGAAGCGCGCCGCGGAGGAAAGCCGGAAATTCATCTCGCTCTCCGCCCATCCCGTAACCGGTCTGAGTCCGGAATACACGGAATATTCCGGCGCGGAGCGTCTGATGTTCGGCAAACCGTGGGCCTATTACTCCGACGCCTACCGTGTCGCCGAGAACATCGCGCTGGATCACATCTGGTTCGGGACGCATCCGGAGGAGGACGCGGTCAACACCCGCCTGCAGGATTTCTTCGCAGGCCAGGATATGAATGATCTTCGCGCCTATCATCTGGACGGGACGGTCTCCGAAGAGCCTGCCATGCATCCCGTTGCCGTCAGAGCCGTACTCGGGGCCGCTTCCGTCACCAGCGAAAGTCCGGAGCGTCTTCGCTTTCTGAAACAGTTTGCGGAAACTCCCCTGCGGAAGGGGAAACGCCGGTATTATGACAACTGCCTGTATTTCTTCTGCCTGCTGATGCTGACCGGAAATTACAGGATCTACCTGTAAGGATCTGTCCGGTGTTCCCGTAAAGGAAAAACGGAGAGACTTACCGTCTCTCCGTTTCCATTTCCGTGATGATTTCCAGGACCTCATCCCAGTTCCGTGCCCGGACCGCGCCGACAGCGGTCTCGTCAAAGGTCCTGTTGTGATACGATTCGAACAGGATCCCCCGGTATTCCCCGCCGGAAAGGTTGTGCGGCCCGTCATCGATCAGTACATCGCCCCGTACCATCTGCTTGTTCCGGGTGATGATCACATGATCCCAGTCAAACATCGGAAAATACCGGAACAGAACTTTATCCATCTTGGTCGCCAGGGTCGGATAATCCGTCGCGGTTACGACATAGATCTCATGGCCCCGATCCATCAGTCGCCGGACCGCTTCCGCCGCGCCGGGCATCGGGGTCACATAGTCCCACAGCTGCGGATCGTCCACCGCGGAGTAGACCTGTTCCCGGGTCAGTGCCGGAAAATTGTCGCCCATATTCCAGCTTCGCACATTTTCCGGGCGGACGTCCGTTCCGAATCTCTCGTTCAGGTAGGCCACCCACCCGTCGATCAGCCGTTCCAGCACATCGTCCATATCGATCAGGATCCGCACGGTTTCTTTTCCTCCGTCACTGCTTTCATTTTCACCGGGAATATGGTACCATATCCCCGGCGAAAAATCCACGGATCCTCATGAGACCCGTTTCCCGATTGATTCGTATATTGATTTGAAAAGTCAACCGATTCTGATATGAAAGGGGGATTCCGATATGAAAAAGGATCATGTCAACAGCCACTTTGACGGGGGGCCGGAAGAGTGGGAGGATCTCCAGCTGACAGACGAAGAAATCGGAATGGTCAGTTCCGGTGTGCAGGCTGAGACGCCTGTCTGTCCCTGGTGCAAATGCGTTTTTCCCGACGACGTCACCCTGAAGCGTCATCTGACAGTCTGTACGAAAAAACCCAACCGTCCGGGGCTCCGCGGCTGAATGCCGCGCCAGCCGCCAAAGAGCGTTCCCGTATCGGGGACGCTCTTTTCATAGCCGTACGATCAGGTTTTCGGCCGGCGCCACCTGCCGGAAAAATAATAAGTCATTCCGACCAGGATCGGGATAAACCCGGATAACCCGTCCCCGTACCAGAATCCCTTACAGCCCATGTCCAGCACGTATCCCAGCAGGGCGGCGATGCTGACGCGGCTGATCATCCCGTCGATCAGCGCGACAGCGAGGTTCAGCTTCGCGTTACCGCTGCCGTTGATCAGTGCGAAAGCGACGTTGCGCGTCGGGCTCCCGAGCATGAAAACGATGATCGGTCCGATCAGGATCGCCGTTTCGGCAAGCACTTCGGCGTCCGAGGTAAACCACCCGAAAATGGAACGGCTCCAGAGCAGCAGCGCTCCGATGATGACCAGACTGATCAGCATGCCGATCACAAACAGCGCTCGCAGGATCTTCGGTACGCGGTCATATTTTTCAGCGCCGAGCGTCTGCCCGACCATGCTGCTTCCCGCGGTGGTGAAGGAATTGGAAATCACGCCCGCCATGGTGCCGATCTTGGAATAAATACCGTTCATCGCGGAATATACGAGGCCCGCGGCGTTGATCCAGGATGTCAGGACGATGCGGCTGATGCTGATGGCCGCGGACTGAATGGCCATGGGAACGCCGAGCGCTGTCAGATTCTTCAGAGCCCACCGGTCCACCCTGAAGCTCTCCGGCCGGAAATCGAAGCCGAAAGCCTCCCGGTGACGGAACAGATAGATCAGCGAGATCACAAAGCTGATTCCCTGACCGATCACCGTCGCCAGCGCGGCGCCGAAGGGACCCCAGCCCAATCCGGCAACGAACCACAGGTCCAGCAGGGTATTGGTGACTGCGGCGATTGCCACAAAAAAGAAGGGCCGTTTTGAATCCCCCATGCCGCGGAGAATGGCTGAAACGATATTATATCCGTAAATGAACACCAGACCGATCACACAGATAACAAGATAATCCATCGTATAGTCCCAGGATTCCGCGGGCGTGTTCAGAACATTCAGGATCGGCGTCCGGAGCACATAACAGATCGCCGAAATCGCCAGACTCGCGCTGAGCATCACGGTAAAAAGAGTTCCGATGACCTTCTTCACCCGGTCTGTCTGACCGGCGCCCACCAGGCGCGCGATGATGACCTGACCCGCCGAGGAAAAACCCATCGCCAGAAAAGTCAGAAAATGCAGGATCTCGCCGCCGATACTGACGGCGGACATTCCCGCGCCGCCAACGACCTGGCCGACGATGATCATATCCACCAGATTGTACAGCGCCTGAAGCGCGTTAGAGAAGAAAAGCGGCATGGCAAAAAGGACCAGCTGCTTCGTTACGCTGCCCTGTGTCAGATCCCGCGCCATCCCCGTCTGTTTTCTTTCCATCCGTTCCCCGTTTCCGTTCACACATCATTCCTGTGAACCGTCATGACATATCGGAATCAATGTATCATCCGTCCGCCAACTTTTCAAGTGTTTCCGGCGATCAAAGCAAAAAATGGAAATCCGCACCGGTCGGAACGTTCCGGAAGTGTCCGGATCTCATCTCCGGAGATCTTTGGGAGATGCTCTGTCCGTCTTGCGGTTCCGCCGCGGATATGGTATCATAACGGCAGTGTTTTCCGACAATTGAATCATTCAGGAGGTTTCATTCATGAAAGCTTTGTTTATCGGGGGAACCGGAACCATCTCGACCGAAATTTCCAGGCTCTGCATCCGCCGCGGGTGGGAACTCACGCTGCTGAACCGCGGACGGACTTCCGCGCTGGTTCCCGAAGGCGCCGAAGTACTCGTCGGGGATATCCACCGGGAGGACGCCGTCCGGGAACTGCTGAAGGACCGGACTTTCGATGTCGTGGCGGACTTCATTGCTTTCGAAACATCGGATGTCGAGCGGGATATCCGGCTGTTCACCGGAAAAACGAAACAATACTTCTTCATTTCCTCCGCTTCCGCCTATCAGAAACCCCTTTCCTCCCCCTGGATCACCGAAGGCACCCCGCTGCACAACCCCTACTGGCTCTACAGCCGGAACAAAGCCGCCTGCGAAAACATTCTGCGCGCCGCGTACGACAGTGACAATTTCCCTGTCACTGTCATCCGTCCCAGCCACACCTACTGTGAACGCAGCCTGCCGCTGGGTCTTCACGGACCGAAAGGCTCCTGGCAGGTACTCGACCGGATCCGGAAGGGCAAACCGGTGATCATTCCCGGCGACGGGACCACGCTCTGGACGCTGACGCACAGCCGGGATTTCGCCGTCGCTTTTGTCGGACTCATGGGGAATCCGCATGCGCTTGGAGAGGTATATCATATCACGTCGGACGAAAGCATGACCTGGAATCAGGTCTATCAGTGCGCCGCCGACGCGCTGGGAACAGAACTGAACGCCATCCATATTCCCAGCGAAACGATCGGGGCGCTGTATCCCGATCAGATCGGAGGTCTCATCGGCGACAAGAGCAACTCCGTCCTGTTTGACAACACCAAGATCAAGCGGGCCGTGCCCGAATTCGTCTGCACCACCCGTTTCGCCGACGGCGCCCGGGAATGTGTCGCCTACGCTTTGAGTCATCCCGAGGTTCAGATTCCGGATCCGGAGTTCGACCGCTGGTGCGACGAACTGGCCGGCGCGTGGCAAAAGGCGGTCAGCAGCTTCCCGAAATTCGTGGAATAATCTTTTCCCCGTTTGTCATGTCAACTCCCGATATAAAAAAGCCGTCCGGATCAGAATCCGGGCGGTTTTTTCATGAACGCTTTTCTCATTCCGCGAAAAGTCTCGGCAGGAAGGACCGGATGCAGCGGCGCCACACAGTCCAGTCATGACCGCCCGGGAATGTCTCGCGGGTAATGTTCAGTCCTTTGGGCGCGAGCATCTCGTCATCCCCCGCGAAGGCGGCCCAGAAGGTATCCTCCGTCCCCATGGCGCGGTAGAATACGCGGAAAGCCTGATTGAACTCCTCTTTCCGGTCCAGCATCGCCATGTGCGGCTGCGTCGCCGTCGGATCCCAGGGGGCGCGCAGAAAGCCGCTGAACATCCCGACCCAGGCGAACATCTCAGGATGCGTCAGCGTGACCATCGCCGTCTGATAACTGCCCATGGAAAGGCCGGCCATCGCGCGGTGTTCCCTGTCGGTCAGGACGCTGAAAGACTTTTCGATGAAGGGGATCAGATCCTTCAGAATGATCTCCGGGAAGAGCTGCCGGCGCGCGGAGGCGATCCCGTTGCCCGTGCCGGCCATGCCGTTGCCCATGACAATGATCATTTCCTTCATCTTGCCCTCAGCGTACAGCCGGTCGGCAATCCGGCCGGCGTGGCCCTGAAAGACCCAGCCGATCTCGTTTTCGCCGTAGCCGTGCTGCAGGTACAGCACCGGATATTTCTTTTCGGGCGAATAATCCCACGGAGTCCACACAAGGCAGATCTCATGCTTGCCTGTGACGGAGGACGGATAATACATCCGGCTCACCGCTCCGTGCGGTACGCCGTCCAGATCATCCCAGCCGTCCATATCGGCCACCGGAATATCGATAAAGTTCATCGGACGGCAGGCACCGTAGCCGATAGGCAGATAGGGATTCAGCACGTCCGCGCCGTCCACCTTGACAAAGATATACTGAAAGCCGCCGCCGATATCGAGATCGCCGGTCCAGTATCCGTCATCCCCTTTGGTCAGCGGGTGTGTCTCATTGCCGAATTTGTCGATGGAGACGGTTTTCGCGTCCCCTGCCAGCAGGCGGAAGCGAACCTTGCCGTCCGGCAGGATCTCCCAGCCCTGTTCGCCGTCGCGGTCCTTCTCGCCCGCGTACATATCATAGGAAATCGGTATGTCCAGAATCCTGTTGTCCATGATGCAACGCTCCTTCCGATCATTGAACGGATGATTCCGTGCGGAGACCGCACTTATTTATTTGATCAGTGTAAAAGCCGCGAACTGAAGATGACCGTTTCCGCGGAAGGTGAAATACAGGGATCGGATCCCGTCGGGAACGGATACTTCCGTCTCCGCGTCATGCCATACATTGTTATAGCCGATCGGGATCTCCGCGATGGCGTCCCCGTCCCACGCGAGCCGGATCTCCATCCGTCCGGTGGCGTAGCCTTTGGTCCGGATGCCGATCTTTCTGATGCCCGCGCAATCAAAGTAGCGGAACCCCGCCGTCGCCGTGTCGCGCATATTGGCGATATAGCTCATGCGTTCCAGCCCGTCACCGCAGGTCTGGGTGATCTTCGGGAACCGGTCATCCATCCAGCCGGACCAGGGCAGATATTCCACCTCCTCCGAGGTAAACAGATGACAGGCGATATAAGCCGGATATTCTCCTTCCCCGCGTAGCGGTGTGGAAACGCCGCCGCAGCTCGTGATCTCCGCCTGGCGGATCATCCCGCCGTCCGTGAAGGCGATCTTTTCCATGCAGCCCTGACGGCTGTAATTGGTGCCGTTGGTATGACGGTGATAAAAGATATACCAGTCATCGCCGATCTGCGTCATGCTGCCGTGGTTATTGGCGGTATAATACATGGGCTTTGCGGCAGGCTTGTAGGTGTCTATCCCCAGATCGCAGGCGCTCACGATCACACCGCGGTAAACAAAGCCTTCCGTGGGCTTTGTGCTTGTCGCGTAGCACAGTTCATGGAATTTGATCGATGAATAGATGAAATAGTACAGATCGCCGCGCTTGCGGATGGAGGGCGCCTCGAAGAAAGCATGGCCCTCAAAACCCGTTCCCTCGCAGTACATGACGCCCGGCGCCACAAATTTCGGCTCTTCAAGGATCGTCAGCATATCCCTGTCCAGCACCGTAGCCATCGCGCCGTGGCGGGACATATCCCCGTATCCGCAGAATCCGGTGTACAGGTAAGTACGTTCGCCCTCCGTGATCACGCCGGGATCGAACTGGGGCTCATCCCCGTCCCTCTCGCCCAGGCGGGTCCCGTCGGCATAATGTACGTTTCCGTAGAACTCAAAGGGGCCGGCGGGGCTGTCGCTGACCGCGACGGATACATGCCCCCGACTGCTGAGTACATAGTACAGATAATAGCGTCCGTCCGGACCGACCGTGACATCGGGCGCGTACAGATTCCCCTGCAGATCCGCGTTGTCCGGATCCTGATCCTTGCGATAGATCACCCCTTCACAGCGCCAGCTGCCGAGGTCGTTCACCGGGGCGGACCAGCCCATATAATCGCCCATGCAATATACATCGCCGCCGAAAAAGTCATGGGAGCCGTAAACATATACCCGGTCGCCGAAAACATAGGGTTCTCCGTCCGGGATGTATTCCCACGCGGGAAGATAAGGATTGGTCAGCTGAGTCATATTGTCCATGAAGGGAGCCTCACTTTCCTGTTGATATATTCCTGTTCCGCCATCCGTGATCCGCGGAAAAGCAGCATGTGACTTCTTTTTGGATACGTGCATTATAACACGAAACCGTGCCCTGTACAGAAAGATTTCATAACCCGGCAAAAAATGCGTTCTCCGGACACAATTTGAACGGGCATACCGGAAACACGGGCTTTCCTCATCCCGGAGATCTGTGATAGAATAAGTCCGCATTTGAGTACCGTCCTTTGCGTCAGAAAAAGGACGGCGGAAAGGATTTGCGGATGAGGAGAAAAGTTATTTGGGTTTTCCCGCTTGTTTTGCTGCTGGCCGTTTCCCTGGCGCTTCCCGCGCTGAGCGACGCAGCGCCGGATATCACAGCGGGCTGTGAGATGACAGCGGGCGGAAAAACCCTTCCGGAAAAAAAGCATTCGGCCCTGCTGGACGGGGATTACACCACCTATTATACGCTCAAGCCGAAAAAGAGCCTGACCGTCTCCTCCGGGGAAGAGATCGGCAGCGTCTATCTCCGGATCTACGATCAGCCCCGGAAATATCTGCTGGAATCCCGCTCCGGGAACGAATGGCAGGAGGTAACCGTCCGGACCGATCATCTGACGGAGTGGGTGGAGCTTCCGGAAGGAACAAAGGAGATCCGGCTCACCAATCAGGACAGAAGCAACTTCTGGATCGCAGAAATGACGCTGTTCGGTCCCGGAGAAAAACCCGCGGATATTCAGTCCTGGAACGATCTGGAAAAGTGCGACCTGATGCTGCTGGTCGCGCATCCGGACGACGAGCTGCTCTGGTTCGGCGGACTGCTGCCGACCTACGCCGGCGAGAGAAAGCTGAACGTACAGGTCGAGTTTCTGGTCCCGACGGGCGGGCAGCGCAAGCTGGAGCTTCTGGACGCGCTTTGGCACTGCGGCGTCACCGCTTATCCCGGCATGCTGAACTTCCGGGATAACCGCGCCTCCTCGCTGGCAGGACAGTATGACCGGTGGAACAAGAGCATCGTCCTGAGCCGCGTTACCGAAGCGATCCGCCGTTATAAGCCGGAGGTCCTCGTAACACAGGGCGAAAAGGGCGAGTACGGTCACGCTGCGCACAAAGTCGCCGCCGACTCCGCAAAGCAGTGCGTCAAGCTGGCCGCCAATGCGAAAAAATACCCCAAGTCCGTTCAGGCTTACGGCACCTGGCAGGTAAAAAAGCTGTATCTGCATGAATACGCCCAAAATCCGGTCGTAATGGACTGGCATCTTCCGCTGGAAGCCTTCGGCGGAAAGGACAGTTTTGAAATCGCGCAGGAAGCCATGCTCATGCACGCGAGTCAGGCCGCAAAGGGATGGGCGCTGGAAGACCACGGAGAGCATGACAACACGCTTTTCGGCCTGTACTTTACCGAGGTCGGGCCGGATAAAGAAAAGAACGACTTTATGGAAAACATTGATCCCGGCAGCGAACTGTAACGGGGTTCCGCTCCCGTAATGAATCAGAAACCCGGTTCCTTCCGCCCCGAAAAGGCGGTCGGAACCGGGTTTTTACAGATACAGACCGTTATTTGATCGGATTGATGCTGAACTCCTGTTCAAGCGCGGCAAAGGGACCGGGGATCACCGTGTCGCCTTCGCGTTTGTTGCCCAGGAAGTCGGTGCAGACCGGCGCGACCGGCGCCACGCCTTTGACCTTTTTCGGATCTTTGACGAAATTCATCAGTTTGATCAGATCCCCGAAGGCGAAGGGCTGCTCCTGCGCCTTGCTGATCTTCAGCGTTTCCGCCTCCCGGTCCACATCGATGTCGAACCAGCCGTTCGCTCCGTGCATATCGAAGCCGTAAAATTCCTGCCAGGCGTTCAGATGAAGACAGACTTCAGGTTCGGGATACATCACGCGCAGATATCCTCCCAACTGCCGGACAAACAGGTTGCCGTCGGATTCATTGTCATCTGTCGGCATCACGATGGCAGCCTCGCCGCAGTCATAGAAGATATTGTTGAAAATCCGCGCTTTCCGGCTTGTTCCTCCGCGATCCACATGGATGCGGAACGGAACGGGCTTGAGATAGTATCCGCTGTGGCGGCACTTAGCGATCAGGTTGTGAACGATAAACAGGCGGTCCGTCCCCTCGCCGTAGATCCCGTAGCCGTTGACAAACTCGTCTTCCCGAAGCTTATACCAGCCCTTGGAGCCGGGTTCGTCCGGGATTTTGGCCGGATCAAATCGGCCTTCCACGTTCCAGATGATATTGTTGTCGATCAGATTCACGCCGTCGCGGGTGCATTCGATAAAGATGGCCTCCCGCTGTTCAATGCCGTCGAGGAACAGGTTCTGGGTAATGCGGTTATTGACATTCCCGCAATCGAGCCAGATATGGTCCGCGCGGAAGGTGTTCCGGAAAATATTGCGCCGCATCAGGGCGTCGACGCTGTTGTGCAGCTTGATCGCGCCGGCTTCCCAGCTCAGCTCCATCTTCTGCCAGCCGGTCCCCTCGATCAGGTTGTCCTCGATCAGCATATGCGTAGCGAACAGGCCTGCGATGCCGCAGACGCCCGCGTCCCGGATCCTGCAGCGGCGGATCACGGAATGGCCGATGATCCGGTCCGGATCATTGGTGTGATGCCAGCATTCGTCACCGATATCGATCCCCAGCGCGTTGCTCCAGTTGACCTCGCAGTCCTCGATGATCCAGTGGTGACCGCGGTACGCGCTGATTGCGCCGCGCTGCGGAACGGGAGCGCCGGTGGCGGCATGTTCACAGATGAGACCGCGGACGCGGATATAGTTCAGGAACGGGGTTTCAGGAGCAAAGCACTGCTCCCGGACAGTGATCTCGATCCGGTGATCCTTCGGATCTTCATCGCCCGCCAGACGGAAGTGGATCTTCTGACCGTTGGCCTCGACCCAGTAGGTGTTCTCCTCCCGGCTCATTCCGTTGTACAGCGGGACCTGGGTCAGCGCCTTTCCGTCGCAGAAAACGCAGCCTCTGCGGTTCAGATAGGTCGTCATATCTGTTTTTTCGTATTCGATAAACAGCCGGTCGTGCAGGATGTTCACGGCACAGAAGGGATTGTAGCCCCGGAACATATCGGGATCCAGATCATGCTCCCAGATCTTTACGCCGGGAACATCCGTCGGGCCGGCAAAGCTGCGCTGCATCTGCCATCCCGTACTCGGAATGAAATCGCTGATCTCCTCGGAGGCACGGATCACGACAGGGCCGTCACCGAAGGCTTCGTAGGAGATCATCTTCTCCGGACTTTCACCGCCCGCCGCAGGGCGGACGCACTCCCGGTAGATCCCCTGATGGATCCGGATCCGGGTGCCGGGGGTCGCGATCTTCGCGGCCGCGTTGATCGTCCGGAACGGGGCTTTCGCGCTGCCGGAGTTTTCATCGGACGCTTTGGGATTTCCGGCGTCCACATACAGCGTGCGGGTAAATACAGGTTCTTTTTCCCAGAACTCATAGGATTTACCGTTGGGCAGGATTGCGGTCAGATCTTTTTTCATTATTAAAGCCGTCCTTTCATGGAAGTCTTCTCCTGAAAAACAGGAAGGACTGTCCGTTATTCACGCGCCGGACACCCGGCTGATTCGGTTTATCAGAACGTGATCTCCATCGCGCAGGCATAATCGGAGGGCATCTTATCCGGCAGATCGGCGACCAGGATCCCGTTGTGCTGAACGAAAGGAATCTCTCCGACCCCCAGCAGGCGGACGCCGGTCACCTGTTCCCCTTCCTTCAGCGAAGTGATCACCGCGGTCTTACGGCCTGCGGGCTTCATGATGAAGGCATAGAGTTTTCCGTCCTTCTGAACAAAGCGGAAGTCGTCATCATCCCACGGCACCTGTTCCTCGGTAAATCCGGAAATGATCACACTGGCGTGGCCCTCGCCGGAAACCCGCCACGGCCGGGTACCGTAAACCGCTTCGCCGTTGATGGCAAACCACTTCGCCAGTTCCTCCAGGATCCATTCCGCCTGCGGATCCAGCGTTCCGTCCGGCCGCTGAAGAATATTCAACAGCATGGTGCCGTTCTTCGCGATGGAATCGATCAGAATGTCGATGATGTGACGCGGATGCTTATAAACCGCTCTTGTATCGTAGAACCAGCCGCCGATGCAGGTTTCGCTCTGCCAGGGTTCGGGGCTGATATCCGGCAGCTGACTGCGTTCGACATCCATCACGCCGACGCGGTAGATCCGCGGATCCCGGCTCTTCTGTGTATAAACAGCCAGATTCTTTCCGTTCAGCCGTTCGGACTGATTGTACAGGCGCGCCACGGCCTCGAGGCCCCAGCGGTAATCCGCGTCCGGGGCGTCATTTTTCTCGCCGAAGGGAAGATTGCTGTCGGAATACAGCAGATCCGGCTGATACTTGTCAATGATCTCCTTCATGACCTTCAGCCAGTATTCGTGGAATTTTTCATTCGACGTCAGCCAGGTCCATTTGCTCCAATCCTGTGAATCGCCGTAATGCTCAAAATTGTCATGGTAAAAATCCCGCCACGCCGGATCGTTTCCGTCGTAGGGAATATCCTTCCACGGACCGTATTCGTCGTGGCCCTTGTTGACCCACCACCAGGCGAAGCTTGCGCCGAGATGCTCCGTCATTCCAAAGGGAAGCCCGCGTTTTTTCGCCGCTTTTTTCCACTCGCCGCAGATATCCCGGTGCGGACCGACTTTCACACTGTTCATGCGGTTCAGGTCGGAATCAAAGTTAAAGAAGTGATCGTGATGCGAAGCCTGCGCCACAAAGAAACGGGCACCGGCCTTACAGTACTTCTCCATCAGCGCGTCGGGATCAAAGTTTTCAGCTTTCCAGAGTGCGCAGACATCCTTCCAGCCAAATTCGCTCGGATGGCCGTAGGTCCGGACATGGTACTGATACTGCGGCGTATGCTGCAGATACATATTCCGGGCATACCAGTCGCCGCACATCGGTACGGACTGCGGACCCCAGTGCGCCCAGATGCCGAATTTGGCGTCCCGGTACCAGTCGGGGCACTGATAGGTTCTTAACGATTCAAAGGTTGGCTCAAACATAAGCTGCCTCCTGTATTCTGTTGATCATTTTCATGGTGCCTGTGACAGAATTTTACAATAATCCGCAGGGAAACACAAGAAGAAACTGTCCCGGATAAAGCCGCGTTCCGGATCCTTCCGGTTCATGCATTATTCCGCCATATGGTGGATCAGCGGCATCTCCGGCTGCGGTCCGAAACGGTAGAAGCGTTCCGCGTTTCCGCCGAGGAACGCCTGTTTCTCCGAATCCGTCAGCAGCGGGGATTTCACGATGAAATCAGCGCTCATCCGGTATGTGATGGCCGTCATCGTCCGGGGATAGTCGGATCCCCACATCAGTTTTTCTATTCCGCAAAGATCCCGCGCCTCCAGGATCGCGCGGATCGCCGAGGGATAGGGATAAAACTCGCTGTTGAACAGCCAGGTGATCCCCCCGCTCTCCACGCTGACATTCGGATACCGCGCCAGCCGGATCTGCTCCTGCCATCCGGGGCGGGACACCGTGCCGAAATGGCCGATCGCGATCCTCAGTTCCGGAAACTGGGTGACCATTTCTCTCAGAGAACCCGTCTGAAGGTCCCCGTCCGCCATGTCAATCGCGATGAACATTTCCTGTTCCGCGGCCAGACGGAAAACCTCCGCGTGTTTCGTCAGATCCGGATCCTTCAGCCGTCCGCCGCAGATCTTGATCCCGTCAAATCCCTCCGGATCCGGCAGCCCGTTTTCCTCATACAGACACGTCACGCGGAAACGGTCCGGATCTTTCTCCCGGACAGTTTTCAGATAAGCGTCCTGATTCCCGTCGATATATTCCTGGGTGATCACCGCGGCGGAAACCTGCGCGAAATCCATATTCGCCAGAAACCGTTCCGCAGAATTGACGCCGTCCGTCATATACGGCGGCATCATCTGCATGATCCGGTCTCCGAACATGCTTTTCCCCCCGCCGAGGTCATATACCGGCAGGCCATTGACCCTTCCCTGCTGCCTGAGCCACAGATGCGCGTGCGCGTCGATCATGGCGGAAACGCTCCTTTCCGAAATATCCGGCCGGAATTATTCCGGATCGCTGAATTTCAAAAGCACCTTTTCAATGCTGCCGTCGTTATGGGTCAGCAGATCAAATGCCGCCGCGGCGTCCTTCGCGTCAAAGACGCGGCTGACCATCCGTTCCACATCGGCCCCGCCGGACGCAATCAGGGCGATCAGACCTTCAAAGTCCTTTGTATAGGCATTCCGGCTGCCGAAAACATTCAGTTCCTTCTTCAGCAGGATCGAATGCAGGAAGGTCGTTTCCGTCTTGCCGTTTCCGATCAGGATCAGGTTCGCTCCCTGGCAGGCCTGATCAATGCACAGGAGGAAGGTTTCGGAGCGGCCGCAGGCCTCCACGCAGACATCGAACCCGTTGCCGTCCGTCAGCGCTTTCAGCCGGTCCGCGGCGTCGGGAGCCTTCGTGTTCACAGTATGGTCCGCGCCGAAGGAGGACGCCATTTCCAGACGGCCGTCCAGCACGTCGCACACAGTCACTTCAACATCCTGCGCTTTCGCGCTCATCAGCGCGAAAAGGCCGATGGGACCGGCGCCGACGATCAGGACCCGGTTGCCCGGCCGGATCTCGCACCGGTGAAGCGCATGCCAGCCGATGGAGAAGGGTTCCACCAGCGCCAGCTGGCGGGCGTTCAGCCCCTGCCCCGGAACGATCCGCTCCACAGGCATCGTGATGTATTCGCAGAAAGCGCCGTCCTTCTGTACGCCCATGGTCCGGTTATCCACACAGGCGTTGACCAGCCCTTTCCGGCAGGCGTAGCAGGATCCGCAGTTGAAATAGGGATTGCAGGTCACAATATCTCCAGCCCGGATCCCTTTTCCGTTCTCCGGAACCGAAACCACCTGTGCGGAGAATTCATGCCCCGGAATGCGCGGATAGGTCGTAAAGGGCTGGTTTCCGGTGAAGCTCGCGACATCGGCGCCGCAGATCCCGCAATACAGGACCCGCAGCAGTGCTTCACCCTCCCCGGGTACCGGCTTTGCAATTTCCGAAAGACCGATTCTGAAAGGTTCCGCGATTTGAATGGATTGCATGATTTATTCTCTCCTTCACCGTAAAATGATAGCCGCACGATGATATTCTGTCCGGACTCCCGCGGCAGGAACCCCGGAAAGATCATCTGTCCGTATCAATGAACTGCCTGTCCCAGATGACCGCCGTTTTCATCGGGGCGCTCTTGCAGTAGATTTCATTCTCATAAGCTGCGATCGGATCCGCGGCGAAATGTTCCCGGTCGATCAGCCCGACGATTTCATCGTACCGGCTGACGGCGAGCATTTCGATCGCCTTTTCCATGTGATCCTGGCGGAAGTTGATGGAGCCGAAGATCAGATGGTTCTCGAACCCGAAGGGCATCGTGTCATAAGTCACCTTCGGACCGAGCGAAAAGCTGTTGTACAGTCCGTTGCAGCCCAGCACCTTCTGCTCAAAGGCGATCCGGTGCTCAACATTGGCGCCGCTGACGCCGATAAAGGCTGTCGCCCGTCCGCCGAGCGCGTCGATGATGTCCCGGGCCAGCTTCTCCTCCGACCCGTCGCTCCGGACATAAACGGCGTCCGTCTGTTCCAGGGCGAAACGGACCTTGTACACCTCGGGATCGCTCCGGCCGACAAAGACGATCTTCGCTTTCGGATGCGCCCGGTGTATGACGTCCCCGATGAACATCCCCGTCGTTCCGAGGCCGAAGATCACGGTACGGTCAAAGATCTCGTCCGCCGCGAAGGTCCTTCCCTCCTCCAGAGAGCATCCGCGGCGCCTCGCCGCCTGACGGAAATTATGCGCGCCGCCGAGGTCCTCCATGCGTTCCAACTGGAACAGCATGCATGCGAAGGGATCCGGGAAGACCATTTTCTTCGCGAAGGACAGATCCAGTTTCCCGTCATGCACATAGCCGTCCGGGATCTTCAGCAGCATGTCGGGATTGACATACATGTCGTCACAGAAAAGCCCGTCCGCCTGATCGCAGCCATACTCAAAATAGGTCTCATCCTCCGTATAGCGGGTGGGATCCACGCTGTCGCCGCCGCGAATGAGTACGATGGCGAAGCGCTTCTGTTCCGGCACCCAGACGATTCCCTCATGGCCGTTGATAAGCCGTTTCTGCCCGGCGGGGAATTTGGCGGAGAGTTCTCCGCGCTTTCCCATCATCATCAGCTCATGATCCGTTCCGCAGAAACCGACCATGACCGGGTGGACAAGGACGCCCTCCTTCAGCGGTTCTCCCCTCAGGCGCTGCCGCGAGGGATTGATGACCTCGACCTCGCCGTAGACCAGCGGGCGTTCCGGGTCATTCTGAAAATACGTTCCGATCGATTTCATACGGGCGATTTCCTTTCATTTCAGATCTTTTCCAAAGAGAATGCATTCCAGAAGAAAAGGGGCGCCCCGCGAAGGGGCGCCCCCGCCGTAATTACTTACGGGTTTTCTGTCCTGAATTACTGAGCATTGGCGATAGCTTCGATCTTGGCGTCAACTTCGGGCTGATAGACAGAGACGTCCCAGTTGTACAGGGTGTCGTAGCCATAAGCTTCGATTTCAGTAACCATGGTATCCCACAGAGCGTCGAAGGCTGCGTCGTCTTCAGCGAAGAACATCTGCCAGGTGTACTTGGTCAGGGAATCCTTCACGTCGGCACGGATCAGTTCGATGTCAGCGGTGTCAGCAGCAGGCACGAAGGGAACGCTGGGGCTGGCCAGCAGCTGGTTGTGCTGCTTCATGTAGTCGATACCGTCCTTCGCGCCGTAGCGTTCCTGCCAACCGGCCGTATAGGTGGGATCAGCAGTGGACCACAGGCTGGAAGCGTATCTTTCGCCCAGTTCTCTGTTCATGCAGAGGGAAGCGCCGATCCACTGGTTCAGAGCGTTGAAACCATCCTGGTATCCGCCGCCGCCGAATTCATCCGGCACGGTCAGGTTATCGGACAGAGCGTTGGAAGCCGCGGCAACGGGCTTGCCTTCTTCGTTGAGAACGTAGTTGAAACCATTCAGACCGGCATGCTGGATCATCATGCTCTCGTCACCGGCGTACCAGTCGAGGAATTCAATGATCTTGGCATACTTGGCATCGTCAACCTTGGAGCCGACGCCCCAGGCGCGGTCACTGCCGTAGAAGGGGTCAGCAGCAGTGTAGTACAGCTGATCAGCCACGGGCAGGAGGCAGAAGAAGGAACCGGCGTCCAGACGTTCTTTGGTGGTGTTCCAGAAGCCGCGCTGCCAGGCGTACCAGAGCAGGTCAACACGGCCGTTCTGGATCTTGGAGCAAACGGTGTTCCAGTCCTGAGTGCCGGAATCGGGGTCAACCAGACCCATCTGATAGGCTTTGTTGATGAACTTGGTCACTTTGTAGTAGGAAGCGTCCTTGTCGGTAACCTTGGTGAAGGTGTTGTCAGCCTTCAGGATCGCGGACTGCTTCAGCTTTTCTCCGTACCAGGTGGTGATATGGCTCACGTTGGCGGGTCCGATCATCTGGTCGTTGTTGTCCCAGTCAGCCCACAGGGAGAAGGGATAGGCGGGATCGCCGGCATCGTTGGTGGGATGAATCTCATGGATCTTGGCCAGCGCATCCAGCATGGCATCCATATCAGCCAGATCGGGAGCGCCGATCTGTTCGAACAGATCCCAGCGGACCATGGGCTGATCGTCAGCGGCGTCAGCGGTCTTGTCGGTGGGAGAAGTATCGGTCATTTCAGTGGGGATGCCGTAGATAGCTCCGCCGAAATCAGCATTGAACACCTGGATCTGAGTGTCGAATCTTTCCTTCAGATTTACAGTGTTTGCATATTCAGCAGCGATGTCCTTGATCAGGCCCTGTTCAACGCAGGACTTGAAGTCAGACTTGTTCAGGATGATGATGTCGCCCAGATCGCCATCGGCGAGACGGGTGTAATACACTTCCTTACCAACCTGCTGAGGAGCGATGATGTTCAGTTCAATGTTGAACTTGTCTTTAACGATCTTGCCGAACCAGCCGGACTGAACGCCATGGTTGTTCGCAGCTTCGTCATAGACGGTGATTTGCATGGGAGCTTCTTCAGCTACCGCGGTACTGAAGGCAAACATGGACATGACCATGATGACAGCCAGTACCAGAGACAGGGTCTTCTTCATAGTATTCCCTCCTTAAAAATATATGATGTAAAGCAGATCCCTGCTTTCATCCGGGTTGGAATGCCGTCAGCCCTTGACGGCGCCGATCATGATGCCCTTCGTGAAGAACCGCTGGAAGAAGGGATATACACACATGATCGGAAGGACGACAATCACTGTAACAGTCATACGGACAGAAGTCTCCGTCGCGGCTTTCGCGGCCAGGGCGGCAACCATCGAGGAACTGGCGGCGGCATTGCTCACAACCGCCTTCAGCGCGGAGGCACTGTTGATGTAGCGCCAGAGAATGAACTGCAGTGTGTAGTTATCCTGGCTCTTGGTCATCAGGAGTACCGTATCCTGGAAAGCGTTCCACTGGTTCACCGCGGCAAAGACCGCGATGGTGGCCAGGATCGGCTTGATGACGGGAAGGATAATGTTCCAGAAGATCCGGAGTGTTCCCGCGCCGTCGATTTCGCCGGCGTCCTGCAATTCATGCGGAACGGATTCGCAATAGGTCTTGCACAGAACGATGTAATACGGCTGGATGATTGTCGGGAAGATATAACCCCAGAAGTTGTCCGTCAGACCCAGTGTCTTCATGGTCAGGAACCACGGGATAATACCGGCGTTGATGTACATCGTCACCGTCACCAGACGGTACCAGAGTTTTCTGTGCCACAAGGTCTCCCGGGTGAACATGAAGCCCAGGAACGCGGAACTGAACACCGTCAGCGACGCGCCGATCACGGTTCTCATCACGGAGACCTTCGCAGCCGGCAGCAAGTCAGGCAGAAGCATAACCTGCGTGTAGTTGTCAAAATGGATCCCATGCGGCAGGAAAATGATCTTGCTCGCTTCGCTCAGCTTGTTGTCACTGATGGAGTTGATGATCAGATAATAGAACGGATAGACACAGGCAAACGCCAGCAACGCATAGACCAGATAAGTGACAACGGAGATGATTTTGTCCCCCACGCTTGTCCTGATCCTGGTCGGCCTGTGATTGATCGAAACTGCATCTTTAGTCACAGCGGAACCCTCCCATCCTGTTTTCGTCTTCCGGCATCAAATGAAGCCTTCACCACGGACGGCTTTAGACAGCGTATTGCTGACCACCAGAAGCACGACACTGACAACGCTCTTCAGAATACTGATGGCGGTGGACAGGGGATACATGCCTCTTCCGCTGTTAGCCAGATTGTATACATACAGATCAAGCACTTCGATGTAGTCACGGTTGAACTCATTCATAAAGACGTAGAACTGTTCCATGCCGTTGGACAGGAAGTTTGCCAGATTCAGCATCAGCAGGACAAAGTAGGTGGGCAGCAGACTCGGGATGGTAATGTTCCAGATGATCTGCATCCGGGTGGCGCCATCGATTCTGGCTGCCTCGTACATCTGTTCGTCGATACCGGTGATAGCCGCCAGATACATGATGGAGGCCCATCCGGCATTCTTCCAGGTCAGCCACAGCCATTGACGGAAGTAAATATTGTCCGTCGATTTCAGAAATGCGATTGGCTTGTCAATCCATCCCATTTCCAACAGTAAGGTATTGACTGCGCCTGTGGCGGAGAACAGGTTGAACGCACAGGAGAATACCAGGACCCAGCTGATGAAGTTCGGCAGAGTCGTCACTGTCTGAACGATCTTCTTGAACGGCCTGCACTGAATCTCGTTGAGGAAAACAGCAAAGATCATCGGGACCCAGGAAAACAGAAGGGAGATACCGCTCATCGCGAAGGTGTTTCTGAGGACCCGGAGGATTGCCTTGACACGCATGGGGTTGTTCACAATGGTAGTAAACCACTTGAACCCGACCCACGTATCGGGGCCGATCGGCTTCGGCGGCATATAGTCATGGAACGCATAGATCCAGCCGTAAAGAGGATAATAAGAGAAGAGCGCTACAAGGATCAGAAAAGGAAGGATGTACAAAAACTCTTTGTAGGAGCGCAACTTCTTCGGGGTGATGGAATTTCTGGCCATGGGTATTCCTCCGTCCCGTTGATTTGATAGAAACAACATATATCCCCCGCATGGGGAGAACGATATTGCTTTCTGCCGATTATTTACTTAACAAATATATCACGTTTATTTCCTTCGGACAATGACATTTTTTGCGCAAACAGGTGAATTTTTTGCCGTGATTGGTCAGAATCTTCTCATATTGTACATTTTTATTTCGTAATTGTGCAGAATCCTACTGCAAACCTTTGCATGTTCAGCGTACAGGTTTCAGACGGAACAGACGAACGCAAAAAACCGTCAGGAAGCTTCCCGGCGGCTGTCACGTATCATTCACATAGCTGTATTATATTCATTCCGGCAGGAACGAAACAGAAGGTTCCGCAAACATGACGAATCCCCCCTCCCCTTGGCCGGCTCTGAGCAAGCCAGCCTTTTTCACATGTCCGGACCGTGCCGGCGCTTCGAAGTGATCCCGGCGGCCGCCAGTCCCGTCAGGAAAGTGAGCAGCCCGGCGGAAATGATCTTTCCGGCGATATCGCAGGCAACGGAAGCCCTGCTCCGGATGATAACGGAAGAAGACGCGTCAAAAAGGCACCGCCGGACCGTTTCGATCACAGAGCTGATTCGGGCGGGGTTTTCCGGAATCCGGTCCGGATAGGCGTACAGCGGCCGGATCAGCAAAAGCAGCAGCAGGCAGAACGCGCCGGCCCACAGCACAATATTCATCAGGATCACCAGCGCGCGTCCCGTGATCCGGAACGCCTGTTTTTTGAAATAATCGTTCCGGAGATCCTGCCGGATCCTTCCGGCCTGTCCGGTGATCCGTTTTTCCGCGAAACGCGTCATTCCGCGGAGCAGAAAACAGCCTCCGAGGATCGCGCACAGCCACAGCGGCATCAGGGCGTCCGCCCGCAGCCGGGAAAGATCGGTCCTCGTTCCCGCGCTGTTCCACCGGTTCAGGTCGCTGATGAGCACAGCGGTCTGTTCCGCGTTCCGCGGTTCAGCCGCGATCTCAAAGGTACCCGTTCCGAACGCGGCCTGATCTGAAACCGTGATCGGAATATAGACGACGTCGCCGTCCGCCTCGCCGAGGGTCAGACCGTCCCGGACGGTGCCGGCGATCTGCCATTCGGAACCGTTGCATGTAAAGGTCTGTCCGACCGGATCCTCTCCGGGAAACAGTCTGCCGGCGGTGCGTTCCGGAAGGACCGCAGTCCTCGCGGCATTTTCCTGATCCCAGTCGTTCAGCAGTCTTCCAGCGTTCAACAGCAGCCGGTTCTGTTCAAAATATCCCTTTCCGACCGCAATCACCGTGCAGGAAAGAGCGTCAGGAGCCTTTTCGGAAGTCGCGGACGCGTGCTGTTTTCTGGCGCAGCAGGTCCAGCCGGATCCTTCCAGCGTTTCCTCCAGTGAATCCACCGTCTGCGCAGCGGTCTTCCCGTTCAGCGCGGCGCCGTATTCCCAAAGGGCTTCCATCCCCGCCGGCTGCAGAAAAAGCAGCCAAAGACCCGCCGCGAGGATCAGCAGACCCGCCGCAGCAATGAATTTCCCCATGCATCCGCGTTTTTTCCCGTTCATGTTTCATTGTACTGCATGACTTCGCAGCCCTCTTTCAGCATCCGGTCCTCCATATAGGCGATCGGCATATCGTTCAGGGATTCCTGGACGGAAACCGTCGTGTCGGATTCCGCGATCACCGTGACATTCTTTCTGGTCACTGTCATTTTACCCGCTCCGAGCGCGTCCTCCGCGGTCTGGACCATATAGATATACCGGTCATTTCCGGATCCGCGTACCGCCGCGGAAGGGATCAGCGTGGTGATGCTGTCCGCGGTGCTGACAATTTTCGCGGATACGGAAGACGCCTCGCGAAGGACCTCCAGCCCTCCCAGCCGGGCGATATCCCCCGGCTCCAGCAGGACGTCCGCATAGCGGCCGCCGTCATCCGCGATCCCGTCAGACACCGCCGTGCGTTCCACTTCGCGGCCTTTGCTTTCCAGTTTGACCGGGAGTCCTCTGCAGTCCGTTTTTTCATTGCTGTCCAGCGTCAGGCGGATCACCGGCATCTGTTCGGGCGCGGTCATGGAGAAAAGCGGCAGTCTCCCGGAGACGGTATCACCCGCCTTCAGTTCCATGGATGAAATATAACCGCTGTTCGGAGCCGTGACAAACCGGCAGTTCGCTTCCAGAAGCTTCAGGTGACTGACGGACTGCAGCAGGCCGTCCATTGCGAGCTCCAGCTCATCCCTTTTCTCGATCCAGGAGATGATCTCGTCGCTGATCGGATAACGGTTGACCCGGTCAAAATTCTCCTGCGCGGAGGCCATTTCCGCGATCGCGTCCTTCAGATCCCCCGCAGCCTGCAGCACGTCCCCGTCCTGAACCGTTTCCGGGACCGTGTCCCCGGTCAGCTCCACACCGGCCTGCCGCGACGCGATCTGCAGCGCGACCCGCGCGTCCCGGACTCTGTTCCGCGTTTCCTTCAGGGCGTTGTAGCTCCCGATCCAGTTTTCATCCTGGCGTGTCAAAATAAGGTGGCTGTACTTTCTGTTCAGTTCCAGATATTCCTTCTCCTTCGCGGCATACTCCTCTTCCAGCGAAGTCAGCTTCGCGTCATAATCGGCAACGGCGCATTCCAGCACGGTCTCCCCGCTCTCCACATAGCTTCCCGCTCCCGCGTACACGCGCAGAACGGTCAGGGTATCCCCTTCCGCAGCTTCCGGAACCGATACGTTCAGAACGCTGTCCGGCCAGTTCAGGCTCCCGGTCAGGTTCAGCGTCCTTTCCAGACGTCCGCTGCGGGCGGAGGTCATCCGGACCTTCGCCGTGGTCAGATTATGGACCGTACCTGAAAACAGCAGACAGATCAGAACGATCCCGCCGAGTATGCAAATGCCCTTTACCGCGATCTTCTTCATCGTGTTTCCTCCGTCAGAAAGGATCTGTCCCGGGACGCGGGTTTACCTGAAATCGGTCAGTTGGATCCCCTCGATGATATCTTCCTGAAAATACATATAAACAAACAGCGCAGGCAGGATGAACAGCACGGCACCGGCAAATTCATTTCCCGTGATATTGGATGACAGCCGGCCGAAAACGGCTGAAAGCGGATACAGGTCCTCCCGCAGGGTCAGATACGCCAGCGGCTGTTCCACCAGATTCCAGCAATCCGCGAACGACAGCGCAACCGTCGCCCCCAGCACCGGCCCGCAGATCGGAAGAATGACACGCAGAAAGCAGGACAGCGGCCTGGCTCCGTCGATCTGCGCGGCCTGGATCAGTTCCCTGGGAATTCCGACCATGTACTGGCGCAGCAGAAAGATGATGAAAGGCGAGGCCACAGCCGGAAGGATCACGGCGTAAGGCGTGTTCAGCAGATTCAGCGCCCGCAGCGTCAGAACATTGGGGACCATCAGGACCTGAAACGGCAGGACCATCAGCAGCACGACCGTGAAAGCGATCGCGTCGCGTCCCCTGAACCGGAAGCAGGACAGCGCAAACGCAAACGCCGGAAGGATCAGCAGCTGTCCCGTCAGGATCGCCAGCGTATAAAGCGCCGAATTGCAGAAAAAGTGAAGGATCCTCCGGTCGGAAATCAATGTCTGATAATATTGCTCCAGGGAAAAGGACCGGGGAAAGATCCGGATTTCCATCATGGCGTCCGCGGAATAGTTATTCCGCGCAGCCATATACTCCCGGATCTCCGACGGAGCGAAGAAGGAGTACAGGGCGGTCAGAACCACCGGAGCGAGAAGCAGAACGGTCAGGATCGCCAGGAGAATCCTGACGGGGATGTGTTTTTTTCGCGAATTTCTCATCCGTTCACCCCCCTATCCGTAAATCTCGTCCGAGGCGCGGCGCTGCATCAGAAACAGGATCCCGAACAGAAGAACGGAGATCAGAGCAAAGGAATACGCGGAAGAGGTCACCATCTGGTAATTCATCTTTCCGTAAACATTGTTGATGTAATGCTGAAGCGTATAGACCGCCTGATCCGGATACGCGCCCGCGATGAAATACACCTCGCGGAAAATTTTGAAAGCGTTGATCCAGCTGACGATAAAGATCAGATAGGCCGAAGGCATGATCAGCGGCAGCGTGATTGAAAACAGTTTCCGGATCCTGCCGATCCCGTCCAGTTCGCCGGCTTCGTAGAGCGATTCCGGAACTCCCTGCACGGCGGAAAGAAAGATTACCGTACAAAGGCCGATATTTTTCCACAGAAACATGATCACGATCGGGATCCGCATCGCGGGGCCGGAAAGCCACAGGACCCGTTCTGCCCCGAAAAGGGACAGAAGGCGGTTCAAAGGACCGCCGTAATCAAAGAAAACCTGCCAGACCATGATCATCGCGGACGCCGGCGCGAGATAGGGGATCAAAACCGCGGAACGGAAAACCCGGCCGAAGGGGCGCGCGCCGTACACCGCGGAAGCGGTCATCAGGGACAGGACCCAGAGCAGCGGCGCGCAGATCAGCGACAGGACCAGCGTATTCTTCAGCCCGAGCAAAAAAACGGGATTCTGCCACAGCGTCCGGTAATTTTCGAATCCGACGAACAGATCCCGATAGCTTCCGTCCAGAAAGCTGTACCGGATCCCGCCGAAAAACGGAATCACATAGAACGCCAGCAGCAAAACCAGCCCCGGCAAAAGAAAGCCCCAGACGTTTCTGCCCTTGAACATAGCTGCTCCTTCCGTGTCCGCCCGGTCAGTTCCGGATCTGCACCGCAGCCGTCATCCCGATCCGGACATCCCTGTCCGCCTCGAAATCGATCATCACGCGGTAAGTGGGATAGGTCGTGTTTTCGGTCGATTCCGGGAGGAAGGAAATTCCGGAAACCGTTCCCTCATAAATCCTGTTGTTCCAGCTGAACTGCGCGGATACCTTCGTTCCGACCGGCACGGAGGAAAGCTCCGCCTCCGTCACGGAAATGGCGATCTGCAGCCGGTCCAGCGGGTACAGGGAGATCAGGGTACTGTTTTTGTCCGCTGAAGTACCGTCCGCCGGGACATCAGAGGAGACGATCCCGTCCACCCCGGAAACGATCTGTTTATCACACGCGCTGAAACCGTCCAGCGTCCCCTGTACCGTTTCAAAGAGCAGGGCGCCACGCTGAACTGTTTCTCCTTCTCTGACATGCATTTTCAGAACGCTTCCGTCCCCGGATACGGCGATCGGTGCCGTCTGGGCAACAGTCCCCTGTCCGATTTTGTTCGTCTGGCTCACGCTGCCCCGGTAAACCGCGACCGTCTCGCCGACCGCAAAGTCTCCCTCTGCGATCTCCACAGAGTAAGACCCTTTCTTTCCGTCATCCGCCGTCAGGGAAACCACCCGGCCGCTTCCGGCGCGATCCGTATCCTTGACCGCCGCCAGCAGGACCGGTTCGCCGATCCGGATGAAGCGGTTTCCGGCCGCGTTGTAGGCTTTGGCAGTGGAAGCGGACAGGGTCAGCCTGCATTCCGGTTCGATCACAACGAATCCTTCACGCGGCTTGATGCTCTCCGTGTTGTCCCCTTCCGAGGCGAATACGGCGGTCACCGTACCGGATACGGGCGCGCAGACCCCGGTGCTCTCCAAGGTGCAGATCAGGTCCCCCGCGCTGACGGCGTCCCCCTTGGCGACCGCCACACCGGATACACGGCCTCCGTAAGGCGCCAATACAGCCACGCTCTCCTCGCACACGACCGTACCGTAATAGGTATCCTGCGCCAGAACCGTCATCGGGATCAGACACAGCAAAAGCAGAACGCAGATCAATCTTGACATGTTACTCCTCCGAATTTCCGGTCCTTCGGTCAATATCCTTCCAGCAGCTGCATCTGCAAGGTGGAAGCCAGCTGGTTCGCGAACTGCTCCGCCGGCAGCGTGCCGGCGAGATACTGCTGCGGAGCCGCGGAGTCCACCGTATCCCAGACGGACGGTCCTGCCGGCTGCATCTGTTCTTCCAGCGCGCGGTAGGCGGCAATGCTTTCGGCGGAAGCCAGCCAGTGAGCGTTCTCTTCGTAATCCCGGCTGAACGCCGCGATCTCGTCCCGCTCCGCGCTCAGCTGATCCCGGACCTCCCGGGTCTCCGCGTTCGCGATCGCGGTCTCATAGACTTCCAGCATTTCCGTAAAATACCGCATGTCGTCCTCAAACGTCGCATTCACCACCGGGTCGTTCATGCTCCGGCAGAGCGTGATCCGGTCCATTTCGTTCATTTCTTCCCAGACGCTTTCCGCGTAGCGGAGGACCGCGTCCGTATTCGGCGAAAACGGATTGATGAACAGGGCGGAAACATACTGCCCGATCAGGCGTTCTCCGCCCTTTTCCAGAGAGAGCGGCCACGCCCGCGTCCCGTCATCCGCCGTCGCGGTGATCTCCGGGTTCATATCCGAAAGCAGGGTATTCTGCTGATCCCGGAAGAACCAGCTCATATCGTAGTCCCCGCTTTCCGAAAAGCCGAGCCGTTCCCACTGCACATCTTCCATGGCCCGCAGGATCGGGATCAGGACCTGTCCGAGCCGGCTGAGGCGGCTTCCGTCGCGCCGCAGCCAGAGATAACAGTCGTTCAGGATCCAGCTGAGGATCTGCTCGCGGAATTCATCCGCAGTGCATCCGAAGCCGTAAAGAATATACTCTCCGGATTCCGCCAGCGTCCCGCCCTCCGCGATCTTTCCGAGCAGCTGCAGGAAACCGGTCCAGTCTGTCGGCAGATCAGCCTCCGGAACGCCCGAAGCAGCTGCCATCGCGGCAGAGTTCATCCCGATGCATTCGTTCATGCAGGCCATCGGAAGGGCGATCAGATCCCCGTTCCGGAAGATTTCCTGACGGATCCTGTCCGGCATATCCGCGACGGCCTCTGTCAGGACCGCCGAGCCGTTCATCGGCGCCATATAGCCTTTGGCGGTCAGGGCCTCAAAGGCCTCGTCAGCCATGCTGACCGTATACGCGTCATAATCGGCGGAACGGTTCATCAGCGCCTCCGTCACCGCTTCGGTCGATTCCAGCGATCGCACGCTGACCAGATAATCCGGATTCTGCCGGTTGAAGGCGGCAGCTCCCGTCGTGAGCGCTTCCAGGCCTTCCGTGTCGCCGATCCGGATCTGTACCGAGGTGATCTCCGCTTTCATGTCGCAGAGGATCAGTTCCTCGTCGATCGACTGGATGATATACTGACCGTCCGCGACCGTTCCGAGGCGGTTTGCGTTCGGTTCGTCCTGAAGGATGAAAAACGCGGATGCTTCCGCCGCGTCGGCCGAAGCGGCCACACGGTAGGCGGTGGAATCCAGGCTGAAAAAGAGGGTGTCGCTCTCCGCGCTGTACGCGATGTTTTCCGCGTAGTCGTCGGCCGGGAGCCGGAAGCTGCCGACCGTCCGGATCTCATCCGTAAAAGGATCCAGCAGGTTCAGACGGATGGAATAAAGGTCCTCCACAGAGGCCGGTCCGGCGATCAGCACCGCGCTGTCGGAATACGGGATCGTCGCGGTATAAAATTCCAGGCTCAGCTTTTCCCCGGACATCAGCGGCTTCACCGTTTTCTCCCCGGGCGTATACAGATAAAAGCCGAAAGAAAACCGGCTGTCCATCGCTGCAATGCAGACGCTGTCCCCCACGGATACCAGGTCGAATTCATAAACCGTGCCGATATCCCGGTACAGCGGCGCCAGAGCGTCCGTCGCGTCCAGGACCCGGCGGACCGTGATCGCGCCGTCCTGCTCCGAAAGATCAAGCAGCAGCACATGAACCTGATCCTCCCCGTCGGCGAAGGGGACCCAAAGCCGCGCGCCGCCTTCCGCCTGCAGAAGGGAAACGCAGTTCATCAGCGGATGGATTTCGGATCCGGTTGCCTCATAAAGGTCTTCCAGCTCCGCTCTCGCAATGACTTCGGAGGTCGCAACGTCCGTACACAGCAGTTCCGTTCCGCTTCCGTGCCAGACTCTGGTCCCGTCCACAGCGAACGAGGTCAGCACCGGCGCGTCGTTTCCGATTGTTTTCATAATGCCGGCGAAGGGATCCTCCGGATCAAGCGATCCGTCACTGCCTCCCGCGTTGAAGGACATGATCTCGATTTCCTCGATCATTTTATCATCCGGATCCCCGGACAGCGCGAAGCACGGCAAAAGAACGACCAGCAACAGTGCGGCCATGATCCTTTTCATTCAACGATTCCTCCGATGCGTATTATGATAAAACTCCCCCGTTTCGGGGGAGTGAATATTGCTGACTCAATCCGCGTCAGTACACGGTGATTTCAGAGAACTTGACAGATGCCATTCTCCAGGCACTGGAGCCGGAGGAACGGTACTGGGTTCCGAAAAGGTTGTAATAATTTCCCGCGGGCAGCGGCGCGTAGGTGATGGTCAGAGTTGTGTTTTTCTTGAAGAAGTAGGAAGCTTTATCAACTCTGTTATCCGTATAATAGTCAAAAATATGGGAATAGAAGTAGGAGCGATACGCATTGTTTTTCATTTTATAGCTGTTGGGCTTCAGCGCGTATTTCAGCTTCCAGGTATAGTTTTCAAAGGTATAACCGTTTTTGGCGGATTTGAGCGTCACGCTGGGCTTGGCCGCCATCGCGCTCGTGGTAAAGGAGAAAATGGTCATCAGAATCGCAACCAGCGCCAGAAGAGCAACTAACCGTTTCATGAATTCCTCATCCTTTCATATTAAATAGAGACAAACCTTTGCATTTGGTATACTAGCATATGTATCCGCCAAGTGTCAACCGTATCAATCGATTTTAAAACTTATGAAACAAATTTGTAAATATGTCGGACAGTTCCAGCCGCAAATCCACTCAGCCCGATCTCATCTCTGCTCCCGTTCCTGTTTTTCAACTGTTTTCCGTTTGGCTTCGCAACCGGATCGCGATATAATTGATCAGGACCGGCTCATCCGATTCGGCCAGCTCACAGAAATGAGGAGAACCGTCATGCAGATTTATATCATCCGCCACGGAGAAACAAAATCCAATGAGGAAGGCCGGCTTCAGGGCTGGCTCGACGATCCGCTGAACGCATTCGGGATCCGGCTCGCGGAGGAAACCGGCAGAACGCTGAAGGGAACAAAGTTCGACGCGGTGTTCTCCTCGCCCTTGCTACGGGCCAGGCAAACCGCGGAAATTCTGCTGCGCGAAAGCGGAAATTCCGCGGAGATCCGGGAAGACGACCGGATCCGCGAGATCCATATGGGGGACGCCGAGGGAAAGCGTTTCAGGCCGGGTCAGTGCGAAGTGGATCCCGTGAGGATCGCCGCGTTCTTCCGGGATCCCGTTCACGCGCCTGCCTTCCCGAACGGGGAAAGCGTCCGGGATGTCATGGTCCGCACGCAGGCCTTCCTGAAAGAGCTGGCCGGGAAGGAATATGAAACCGTCCTGATTTCGACCCACGGCTGCGCGCTCCGCTGCATGCTGAATTTCCTTTACAGCGACCCCGGCGACTTCTGGCACGGTCATGTGCCCTACAACTGCTGCGTCAATATCGTGGAGGTCAAAGACGGGAGACTGACCCTGACCGGGGACGATCTGATCCTTTACGATCCCGGTCTGCAGGTGGACCGCTACGTGATCGGGTGATCCGGCGCACTGCCTTCAGCCTGTTGCCGATTGACATTCATCCGGCGGAAAACTATAATACATATTACTTATAACGTTCCGGGATCTCGCTGCCGGATCCGTCCGGAAGCCGCCCGGTACAGAAAACAGGGAGGCTATTCAGCATGAAAAAGATAATCGCGCTGCTCATGGTTCTTGTTCTGTCGCTGCTTTCCGTCCAGGCGCTGGCGGATACCGCCGCCAACGGTTCCTATTACGACACAGTGACGTTGTCAGGTCTTCCGCCGTTCAAGTTTGAACACATGAAATACGGTATCGGCCGCGGCGTCTGCCCGGTCTATTCCGCCCCGTACATGGACGCGTACCGCGCGAACAACGGCAAGGCCGCCGTGGATACCAACTCCTATATCGATCTGGGCGGCTTCAACAGCGACGGCTGGCTGCTCGTCCGCTACGAAACCAACAACGGCAACTGGCGCGTCGGCTGGATCCCGCCGAAGTATGTGAAGGGCGTCCATACGAACATGAGCTTCCATTTCGGCCGGATCATGCAGGTCGCGGATGAAGCGATGGATGTCAGCGACAACAACAAGAATCCTTCCAACCCGAATTCCATCATCGGCGAGATCGAAGCGGGGGAAACCTACTTTGTCCTCGGCTACTACAACTACACCGGCTACGACCTGTGGTACGTTGAATTCAACAACGACGGTGAGACCGCCTGGGGATTCATCTACCGGTAATTTGCTCCCGGTCACGGCATCCGGATGCCGTGACCGTTTCAAAAAGATCCCTCTGCCCGCGGGCAGAGGGATCTTTTTCTGTCATCATTTTCCGTCAGATTGCTTCAAAGGCAAACGTGAATTCCACGTGTCCGGAAACATCGAGCAGATATTCACCGTGCGTGCGGGCTCCCCAGGAGTTGTCCCCGCCGACGCCCATCTGACGCTTCATCGCCCTGATCACGGTATACTGCACCGGCGGCAGTTCACAGGCATGCAGCGCGTTCTCGATCTCATGCGGGGTATACGGCAGCGCGGAAAATTCCATTCCGTCGCCGAGGAACCGGATCCCCCGGCCCTTGTAGTCCGTCACCTCCGCCCAGCGGACGCCGGTCCGGTTCCCGCATTCCTGCGGCAGCAGATAGGGCGTCATATTCTTCTGCGTATCGGTTTCCCAGATCCCGAGCCGCGCGCCTTCCCGGCGGTCGCAATAGTTCTCCTCCGGTCCGAGACCGTACCAGCGGACGCGGTCGTAATCCGCGTTCAGGCGGAACATCAGGCCGAATTCCGGCATGTCCCCCAGCCCATCCACGGGATCATAGCTCATTTTTACCTTGACCCGTCCTGCGGGCGACACAGTATACAGCACCTCGCACTCCGCTGCCGGAACGGTCGGCAGACCGTAGATAAACCGGACCGAGACGCTGCCGTCCGCCAGCATACGGACAGGATCTTCCCTGTTTCTCTTCTTCAGTTCCGGCGTCAGTCCGGGATCCGCGTACAGGCTGGCGAGCTTCCACTGCGCATAGCGCGCCGGCATGCCGTTTCCGTAATCGTTGTCGATCGGCGCGCGCCAGAAATTCGGCATCGGCGCCGTCTTCAGCATTTCCTTTCCACCGGTGCGGAAGGAGATCAGCCGGCAAAGTTCAAGGCTGAACATCAGCGCGAATCCGTTGCCGGAGACGCCGAGATTATGCTCGCCGCGAACGACCCGCAACGGAGAAGCCGGGATCTGCTCCGGCAGGACAAAGGGATCCGCCCCGACATGGAATAACCCCTGACCGAAAGCGACTTCAAATCCGGCGTTTGCCCAGGACGTGTCATTTTTCAGCCGGAAGGACAGGGTGACCGCGTACTCGCCGGGCGCGGTCTGCTTTCCGAACGGCAGCGTGACCATTCCCTCGCTCAGCGGAGCGACCGACGTGGCGATCCCGGCTCTGGCGATTTCCTTTCCGTTCCGTGCGAGCGTCGCAACGCAGTCAAACTCCGAGGTGCCGGTAAACATGGAGCGGTTCCGGATCAGCGCGGTCTCCTCTCCGATCTCCGCCTCAATATTCCGGTAGCAGTACCGGACCTCCTGCATCTTCGGCGTCTCGGTCCCGTCGGCAAAGGTGATCCCGTTACCGGAGAAATCCCCGTCGTTCGGGCGGTCGTCAAAATCCCCGCCGTAACCGTACATCACACGGCCGTACCGGTCCTTCGTCCGGATCCCCTGATCGATAAAATCCCAGATAAAGCCGCCCTGATAGCGTTCTTCCTCATAGGCCAGAGAAGTGTACTTATGCATCGCGCCGTTCGAATTGCCCATGGAATGGACATATTCGCAGAGGATAAAGGGTTTGTCGGTATGCTCGCGGACAAACTGCCGGACATCCGCCGCGGGCGTATACATCTGGCTGTAGACGTCGGTCGTTTCCGGATAACGGGGATCCCAGGTCACACCTTCATAGTGGACGGGCCGGGTGGGATCCAGCCGTTTGAAGTGACGGCTCATCTCCAGGATCACCGTTCCGCCGTAGGACTCATTTCCGCAGGACCACATCAGCACGCAGGCATGATTCCGGTCGCGTTCCGTCAGGCTGGTCACCCGGTCGAGCATCATCGGCAGGTACTCCTGCCGGTCGCCCGGCAGCGCCTCTTCCAGCGGCAGGGGACCCCAGGCCACCCGGTTCCAGATGTCATGGGTCTCCATATTGCACTCATCAATGACGTACAGGCCCAGTTCGTCCGCGAATTCGTACAGAACGGAGGAATTCGGATAGTGACTGGTCCGGATCGCGTTGATATTGTTGCGTTTCATCGTGACGAGATCCCGGCGGATCTTCTCCGGTGTCACGGCGCGACCTGTCTCGCCGCAGAAGTCATGCCGGTCCGCTCCCTTGAACACGATCCGGACATTATTCAGATACATCACACTGTTTTTGATCTCAAACCGCCGGAAACCGATCTTCTGGCGGATAAACTCACAGGGAGCGCCGCCGCAGTCTGTCAGTTCGATCTCCAGGGTGTACAGTTCCGGTTTCTCACTGCTCCACAGTCTGGGAGAAGACAAACTCATCGCGACTCCGGCTTTTCCGTTCCGGATCTCCGGAATGTCCTCCGCGACGACCGTTTCCCCGTCTTTCAGGCACAGGCGGACTTTCGCGCCGTCCGGAGCGTCGAGCGTCAACGCGCCCTTCAACTCGCCGGTTGCCAGATCCGGCGTCGGGTTCGCGTCCAGCGCCATATGCGTCAGATGAACCTCCGGAATCCGCTGAAGATAGACATCACGGAACAGGCCGCTGAAGCGCATGAAATCCTGATCCTCCAGCCAGCTGGAAACATTCCAGCGGTAGACCCGGCAGGCCAGCTTGTTTTCGCCCTCGCGGAGATGATCCGTCAGATCGAACTCATCCGGCGTAAAGGAATCCGAGGCAAAACCGATATAGCGGCCGTTCAGCCATACGGCGACGCAGCTCTCCGCCCCCTGGAAGGAAACAAGGACATGGCTCCCTGCCCAGCCTTCCGGCAGGGTAAAATAGCGGACATAGCACGCAACGGGATTGATGGTTTCCGGCATTCGGCCGATCTTCGCCGGATCCGTCCCGTCCCAGGGATATTGCGTATTGCAGTATTGCGGATGACCGTAGCCCTCCATCTGGATATGCGCCGGAACAGGGATCTCCGCCCACGCATGGCAGTCGAAATCATCCGCCTCGAAGCCCGCCAGCACCTGTGCGGGATTGACAGCGTGAAAGAATTTCCAGTAGCCGTTCAGGCTGAAGCGAAGGGAGGTCTCCCCGAGATCCGCCTCCTCCCGGGACGCGTAAGGAATGTGGTCCGAGTGAGCCGGAAGTCGGTATTCGCTGAAATATTCAGGATCGGAAAGACGTTTCTCGTCGAATGGCATAGGGTTCCCTCTCTTTCACCTTTTCGGTCAGTCATCATCATATCCCATCGTGTCCCGGAAAATCAAGCATGATGAATCATTTGATCTCCCAGTCCAGCGTTTTCAGATCAACCCGGAGCGTCAGGGATACGCCGTCCCTGCGGCGGGTCAGCGTCAGTCCTCCGGAATCGTCGGACCCGCAGATCAGCTCCGCATCCTCCGCAAGCGCCGGATGGGTATTCCGCAGCCGCATCAGTTCCAACTGCCGCTGAACGATCGGAAGTTCCGACCGGGCCGCGGCTTCCTCCGCAGTCAGATTCGTCCGGTTGATTTCCTTGTGACCGCCGGCGCCGGCCCGGGCCACCGCCCCCAGATCGTTCTCCCCGGCAAACAGATCCAGATACCAGACCTGCGGTTTCCCGGGCATAAACATCTGGATTGCGCGCGCCAGCAGCAGCTTTGCCGGATCCGCGCCGAGCGCGCTGTAATAGGTCGCGTTCACCTGATAATAGACATTCTTCGCCCCGTGAAGGTCCTTGACCTTCCCGCCGCGTGAAACAATCAGATCCGTCAGCTCCGCGATCCGTTCCTCCGGAAGGATTCCCTTCAGATCCAGCAGCGGAATACCGTCATGGCAGCCCAGCATATTCACTGTCCGGATTTTCCGGTCCCGCAATTCCTCCGCCCACGCGCGGAGCCGGTCTCCGTTTCCGCGCTCCAGCGCGTCAATCAGCAGCCCCGGCAGGAAAAAATCATAAACGCGGTAGCCCTTTTCCGCCAGCTTCAGCCAGGTTCCGCTTTCATAGGTATCGTGAATTTCCGGCAGCAGCGTCAGTCCGCGCTTCTCCCCCATGACCCGCAGCCGCTCCAGAGCATCCCAGGTTCCCGGTTCATTCAGGAAATTCCGGCGTCCGGGCGCCTTGCAGGCGTAGGCAAACGCGTCCAGCCGGACCAGCGCGGCGCCGTAACCCGCAAGCCGGTCGAGCGTTTCTGAATAGTAATCCCAGACCAGCGGGCTGTTCAGATTCAGATCCATCTGTCCCAGATACCGGGGCACGGTTTCCCCCGGCGCCGGATCCCGGATTTCCTGATAGAAGGTATTCCAGTACGGACGTTCCGTTCCGTCCGGGAAACGAACCTTCAGGACCGGCAGCCCGGGCTTGCGGAAGAACATGTCCCGGATCAGCTCCGGCCGCGGCCGGACCACACCGTCGTCGCCCATCTCCCCGAGCCCGGACCAGAAGCGGTTCCAGTCAATAAAGAAATCCCGGTAAACCGACGCGTCGCCGTTCCGGAGCAGATCCTGAAACGGCGGGCTCTGGACGGAAAGATGATTCAGCACGAAGTCCAGCTTCAGATCGATCCCCATCCCGCGCAGCGCATCCAGATCCTCCTCTGTCGCGAACGACGGCTCCAGATCGTAGCTGATCACCGAAAATCCGCGGTCCAGATCGCTCCGGAACAAGCTCGGCAGAATATAGAAAGAGCGGAAAGCATCCCGGAATTCAGGACGCTTCAGCAATGCAACCGTATCCCGGAGCCCCGCGCCGAGAGAATCCGGATACGCGTTCAGCATAACCCCGTCATTCATCGGCCGCAGCTCCTTCCGCTTTCTGCAGACGGTAGGCGCGATAAGAAACCGGCGTTCCGTCCATCGCGAGGATCAGGGCAGCCTGCTCCGCCCGGGCTTCGATCTGCCCCTGTTCAATATCCAGCACCGTATCCGTAAAGGGGGAATCCACGCCCTTGTCCCGTTTCCGCGCCAGCCGGTGCGCCAGCGTTTCCTGAGGCGTCGAATTCAGCAGAACTGTCAGGTCCGTCCCCGTCAGATACGCGCTCAGCGCGTGGGTCCATTCCAGAATCACGACATTCGTTTTGCTGAAATCCACCGGATCGTACCACCGTTCCTCCGGCTCGCGGCCCATCCGTTTCAGCGGGATCACATCCCGTCCGGACCGGAAGTCCGTCAGGATCCGGCTGAGTTCGGCGAAATCCGTCTCCGCCGGCGAGCCGAGATAGGCGGACAGCGCACTCCGTGCCGCGCCGTAATAGGTTTTCAGCCAGAGGATGGACGGATCGGCTGCCGCGTCCCGGTCCCGGAGCCAGAGCTGTTTCAGCTCCGCGCAGACTTCGGGGGTGCAGAGGCCCAGATCCGCGAGCGCTCGGAGCCCGGCGGAGCGGAAGATCCGCAGCCGTTCCGCGTCATTGTCGCGGGGAATCCGGTGCGGATAATTATCCCCGCTGAGAACATATGTCCGGATTCCGGCCTGATTCAGAAACGCGGCCAGTACGGAAGCGGTTTCGCTCTTGCCGACGCCGCTTCCGCCAGCAACAGCCAGGACCGCACGGTGGTTCTTCCGGCTGTCCAGCAGCGTGCCCAGCGGTTCCGCGAGGGCTTTCAGCGCGGCGGTCGCCTTGCGGATATGTGTTTCCCCGACCCGGACGCTGTCACCCGGCATATCCCCGTGGGGAATCCCGGACGGAAGGGTTTCGGGAACCTGAAAACGCCGTAAAATTTCACTGTATGTCATATCTGACCGTCCCATCCGATCCATTCAGACAGGCAGACAGGGCAATCCACCCTGTCTGCCTGATTTTGTCCGCGGAGAGCAGAATCTCCCCGCCCGGATCCGTATTATTTGATTGAACCGTCGACCATGCCCTTGACAATATATTTCTGGGCAAAGATGTACAGAATGATCACCGGCAGCATCGCCAGCAGGGTGGATACCATGATCAGGTTCCACTGTTTGACGAAGGAACCGATAAAGCCCTGAACCGCCAGCGGGATCGTACGGATGTCGCCGTTCGTTCCGAGCAGCAGCAGCGGCAGCAGATAGTCGTTCCAGATCCACAGTCCGTTCAGGACGAGCACCGTCACGAACACGGGCTGCAGCAGCGGGAAAACAATCCGGAAGAAGGTCCCGCCCCGGGAGCAGCCGTCGATATCCGCGGCTTCCTCCAGCTCCAGCGGGATTCCCTTGATGAAGCCATGGAAGATGAAGATGCTCATGCTCTCGCCGAAGCCGAGGTAAGCAAACACCATCCCCTGATACGACCGGAGCATCGGGATGTGCAGGAAATTGCCCAGATCCTTGAACCAGGTAATCAGGGGAAACATGACGACCTGGAACGGAATGACCATAGCCGCCACAAACATCAGGAAGAGCAGGGTACTCCACCAGGTCTTCCGGCGGACCAGCACCCACGCTGTCATGGAGGAGAAGATCGAGATCACGGCCAGCGACAGCGCAGTGATGATGAAGGAATCGCGGAACGCCTGCAGGAACCGGAAGGTGGGGTTGTTCCACACGGTCTCCACGTTTGTGACGAAATTGGAAACCTGCTCCGGCATTCCGACCGCCTGATTGATGATTTCAGCGTTCGTCCGCATGGAGTTGAGGATCACGATGAAGAAGGGCATCATGAACAGAACGAACAGCAGGATCGCGACCACTTCGAGAAGGATATTCCGCGCTGTCTTCTTTTTCTTTCCGGCCACGGAAAGGGCGGTATTGACGGAAGCGTCCATCACATCTCCACCTCCTTCTTCTTATTGACCGTTACCTGAATCAGAGACACAACGACCAGTACGAGGAAGAAGACCACGGCCTTCGCCTGGCCCTGGGACATCTTGCTGTATTTGAAGGCGGTATTGTAGATATTCAGCGCGAGCAGTTCGGAGCTGTTGACCACCTTGCCCGCGAAGATGCCCGCGGGACCGCCGTTCGTCAGCGACAGGTTCACGTCGTACATCTTGAAGCTGTTTGTCAGCGTCAGGAAGAGGCTGATCGTGAACGCGTTCGCCATCATCGGAACCAGGATTTTCCGGACCCGGACCCCGTAGGTCGCGCCGTCCACCTCGGCCGCTTCCAGCACGGACTGCGGAACGCCCTGGATCGCGGCCACAAAGATCAGCATGATATACCCGGCGTACTGCCAGGTGCTCACGATCACCAGCGTGAACATGACCAGATCCTTGTTAGTCAGCCAGGATTTGCTGAACAGACTGCTGCCGATCGCGGTTCCGACCGCGGGCAGAATGTTGCTGAAGATGAACTGCCAGATCGCGCCCAGCACAACGCCGCCGATCAGATTCGGAACAAAGAAACCGGCCCGGAACAGATTCCGTCCCCGGACATTGGGGCTTGTGACCAGCAGGGAAAGCAGGAAAGCCACCACGTTCACGAGGACAACATTCATCACCGTAAACAGCAGCGTCATCAGGAACGCGTGTTGGAACGCGGGCTCCGTAAAGATCCCCTTGTAGTTTTCCAGTCCGATGAAATTCGCGGCATTATGGACGCCGTCCCAATCCGTGAATGAATACCAGATTCCGTAGAAGAACGGAATAATAATAACAAAAACGAACGCCAGAACCGTTGGCAGAACAAACAGAATTTCCGTCACATTCCGCGCCGTTTTTCCCTGCGGACGTCTGATGGAACTCAAGCAAAACCCCTCCCTGTTTTTAGCGATATCCGGGTCCGCCAGCACGGAACACGCGCTGAACAACGACGCCGGAGGGGAGGTCCCCTCCGGCGTCCGGATGACTGATGGGATTACAGCGTGGGAATGGTGGCGATGGCGTCGATCATCATCTGCTCGAAGGTCGCAACATCAATGGTGCCGTTGGCCAGCAGTTCATAGATCGGGCCCAGGGTGCCCATGCCGAAGCCGGCGGGGAGCTTGTACTGCTGCCAGCTGTAGGTCTTTCCGGCAAGGTTCCAGTCCATGACGGCAACGCTCAGAGGCGTGGTGGGCTTGATTTCCACGTTCGTGAAGGCAGGCACCATGGCAGCCTTGTTGACCATGTAGTCATGTCCTTCGGGAGTTCCGGCCAGTGCTTCGAGGAAAGCAAGCGCTTCGTCGTAGTTGCCGGTGGTGCTGTTGATGGCGTACCAGCTCGGAGGATTGACCAGGATGCCGTCGGTGTCTTCCTCGAGGAAGGCATGCGGAGCATAGCCCATCTCAAACGTCACATCCAGATCCTTGATGTTGGGATCCATCCAGTTGCCCTGATGGAAGAACGCGGTCTTGCCGTTGGCGAAAGCAGCCAGCTGCTGATCCTGCGTGCCGTTGATCAGAACATCCTGATCGCTGTACTTGAAGATGAGGTCAACATATTCGCAGTAGGCGTGGAAGCGTTCGGGATCCACTTTGCCTTCCATCATCAGGTCGATCATGGAGGTGTCGTTGCGATCGAGGCCGACGGTCAGATACACATTGATGTTGTGCAGACCGGTAACCCAGGTCATGCCGGTGGAGGTGCTGGCAGCCATGGAGATGACGCCGGTCAGGCCCAGTTCGTCCTTCATGGAGTCGAGCTTTTCAAAGGCAGCCTTGTAGGCGTTGACATTGGTCAGCGTCGCGGGATCGATGCCGGCCTTGTCGAGGATTTCCTTGTTGTAGGCCAGTCCGTAGCCTTCGACGGAGGCCGGGAAGCCAACCACGTTGCCGTCTACAATATAGGCAGCCGCGGTGTTCTTGACCCACTCGGCGTCGTTCATCGTCGCGATGCGGTCGGCGTACAGATCATAGTGCACGGGACCTTCGATGACGAAGATGTCGGGCTGGACGTCGCCGGCCATTTCAGCCTGCAGCGCGGTGGTATAGTCGGTGCTGCCGCCGGCGGTGATGACTTTCACGTTCACACCCGTCGCAGCGGAGTAAGCAGCCGCGTATTCCTGCAGCGCGGCGTCGATTTCGACCTTGTTCTGCATCATGACGATGTCAGCCAGGGCGAAGCTGGCGGTCATAACCATGACCAGAGCCAGAACCAGAGCCAGAATTTTCTTCATTTGGTTTTCCCTCCGTATTCATTTTTCAGGGAATCCTTCCCTGTTATTGATGTCATTATAGAACTCCGTCAGATTGATGTCAATGAAATTTTGTTCCCGGAAGGTGAAACATTTGTTATCCGGTCACATTGTGACCATTCAATATAAGTTTTGCCGGTTTCCCAAAGCAGCAGGAAAACATTCCTCCGGAGAAGAATAGTTTTTGAAACGAAAAAAATAAACCGGAGGAGTCTTTCATGAGCAAATCCCCGCATCTGCCGGAATATCTCCGTACTTCCTATGACGCTTCCCCCGCGGAACAGGCTGCCGTTATCCGCGGGAACGTCCGTTTCACTGTGATTGCCCCGCGGCTGATCCGGATGGAGGAAGGCGCCTTCACCGACGCCGCGACGCAGGCCGTCATCCGCCGCGATCTGGGACGGACGGCCTTCACCGTTTCCGAAACCGCCGGCGTGCTGACACTGGACACCGGAGAGCTGAAACTGGAATACCGGATCGGAGAAAAGCTTTCCGCGGAAAGTCTTTCGATCCGGTACAAAGCCGGACGGGCGGAAAACATCTGGCGTTACGGCGAGGCCCCGGTCTACGGTCTCGGCGGAACGGTCTCCACGCTCGACCAGGTCAACGGCGACTGTGCGATAGAGCCCGGCGTCTGCTCGCGCGACGGATTCGGTCTGATGGACGATTCCGGATCGGCGCTCTTCCGGGAAGACGGCTGGTTTAAAGCCCGGAAGCCCGGAACGGATCTGTATTTTTTCGGCTACGGCCACGATTATCCCGCCTGCGTCCAGGACTATTGCCGGCTGACCGGCGCACCCTCCCTGCTTCCCGCCTTCGTCTTCGGAAACTGGTGGAGCCGCTACCACCGATATACGGCGGACGAATATCTGGATCTGATGGATAACTTCCACGCGCACGACATTCCCCTCAGTGTCGGCATCGTGGATATGGACTGGCATCTGACCGACGGGGACGGCCGGGAATACTGGACCGACGGGTGGACGGGATATACCTGGAACCGGGATCTGTTCCCGGATCCGCAGGCATTCCTGAAAGGCCTGGGAGAGCGGAATCTGAAAACCGCGCTGAACCTGCATCCCGCCTCCGGCGTCCGCTCCTTTGAGGAACCTTACCGCGCCATGGCGGAAGCGCGCGGCGTCGATCCGGACAGCGGGAAGCCTGTTCCCTGTGATTATCTGGATCCCGGATTCTGGGCCGCCTATTTTGAAGTGCTTCACTTCCCCATGGAGCGCGACGGCGTCCACTTCTGGTGGATGGACTGGCAACAGGGCACGGACTACCGTTCGCTCGTCGGCGAGGAAAATTATACGCCGTCCGATCTGGAAAGCATGAACCCGCTTTGGCTCATGAACCATATGCACTATCTGGCGTCCCTCCGGGAGGGCGGCCGCGGACTCATCTTCAGCCGCTACTGCGGCCACGGCAGCCAGCGGTATCCGATCGGTTTCTCCGGGGATTCGGTCATCTCCTGGGAATCGCTTGATTTCCAGCCCCGTTTTACCGTCGCGGCCTCCAACGTCGGCTACGGCTGGTGGAGTCATGACATCGGCGGGCATCACAAGGGGTACCGGGACGACGAGCTGACCGTCCGCTGGATCCAGTTCGGCGTTTTCTCGCCGATCTTCCGGCTTCATTCGACCAGCAACGTCTTCCTCGGCCGGGAACCGTGGAATTACGAACCCCGCAGCGAAGGGATCATCACCCGCTGGATGCGGCTGCGGCACCGGCTATTCCCCTATCTGTACACGATGAACCGGCGCGCGACGGCGGAACTGATCCCGCTGATGCAGCCGATGTATTACAGCCACCCCGAAGCCGACGAGGCCTATCAGGTGCCGAACGAATACTGGTTCGGCGATCAGATGATCGTCTCGCCCGTCACTGCGAAAGGCGATCCCGTCAGCGGATTCGGCGCCGCGAAAGCCTGGCTGCCCGACGGATTGTGGACCGACGCTTTCACCGGCACGGTATATCACGGCGGCGAAACGCTGACGATGCACCGGTACCGCGAATCGATCCCGGTCCTGCTGAAAGCCGGCGCGATCGTCCCGCTGCAGGATCATGTACCCGGAAGCAACGCACTGGGCCGGGCAAAGGCCATGACGCTGGTGCTGGCGCCCGGCGCGGACGGCTCCTTTATACTGTATGAGGATGACGGCGTCTCCGACGGCTGGACCCGCGACGCCTTCGCGGAGACGGAATTCACGCTTGCCTGGGAGCAGGAATCCGCCGCTGTTCTCACCGTCCGTCCCGCCCGCGGCGATCTTTCCCTGATCCCCGAAGCGCGAAGCTATACCCTTCGCCTGCCCGGTTTCCGGAAGGATACGGCGGTCCTTCTCGGGGACAGAACCGCTGTTCCGACCTTCACGGAACCCCGGACCGGCTGTCTGCTCGCAGAGCTTCCGGAAAGTCCCGTATCCGGGGAGATCACGGTCCTTCTGCAGAATCCCGCAGGGCTCACGGATCGCGGCGCGGACACGCATGACCGCTGTGTAGACCTGCTGACCCGGGCCCAATGCGCGCTGATCGAAAAGGATCAGCTGCTTGAGCGGCTGGATTACGTCTGCGGCCGGATCTCCGCCGGGGAACCTTTCGCGGCGGTTTATCACCTGCTGAGTCCCGGCTTTGACGACAGGCTGTACGGCGCCATCCGGGAACTGGTCCGCGAATGGGCGCTGGCCGGCGCCGTTCCCTTTGAGGACACGACCACGGGACATTCCGCCCCGCCCCATCTCAATTCCGTCTTCTGATTCCCGCCCCGCACCGTTCCGGATAACAGGAAGGTACAGAAAAAGATAACCGGACGCATATGAAAGGGATTGCCCCCCCCAAGATCCGAAAGATCACAGGAGGCAATCCTTTTTTTGTATCTGTTTCCGCGGGATCAAGGCACCCTGACGGAAAGATGAGTCTGTGCGCAGGCAGCGATTCCGCTGTCACCGGACGATCCACTCCGGCATTTCCCCGTCCATGGCAATGACGAGTGTCATGACACGGTCGTCAAAAAACTTTACGTGTGCTTCCGAACCGTCCTCCAGTTTCCAGCAGTAGGTTATAATGCCGGACCCGCTTATGCTGTCCGACGGTCCGATCTCCCGGATCATCTCTTCATAGGTCGTGGACTCCGTCACGGTCCGGAAGTATTCCGGGTCCGCCTTCCGGGGGTAAACAGGATTCAGATCCGGCCGCGGCAGCAGCCGGATGATTGCTTCCACGTTTTTCTGACCGTAGATGTAGCCAAATTCCCCGCTCGTACGGAGGACATTGCCGTCCGGATCAAACATCAGAATCTGCCAGCCCTGACCGTCGCACGCGTCAGAATTCACTTCAGGATCGATCCACTCGCAGTCACAGGCGTCACGGAGCCGGCTGAACTCTTCCGGGGTCATGGTCCCGGTGTATACGGCCGGTTCCCAGGTAAAGTCCCGGTCCTGAATATAGCTGACCGTCATTTCGTAGCTGCCGTCACTGCAGATGCTCCAGGACTTGCCGCCCCATTCCCCGGAACAGACCTGTCCCCAGTTGGACGTACGGGCGGAAAGCATCAGCCAGGGCTCCGCCGGTTCAGCCGTCACGGTCCTGCTTTTGATGCCGGCAGGTACCAGCAGAAGAGAAAGAACGGCACAGAATACGCGCAGGATGAAATTCATGGAAAAGCACCTCCGGAAAGATTCGTCCGGCCGTTATCCGGTCGTTCATCCTGTCAGACGGATCCCGGAAGAAAAAGTTCCGGTTCCGGAGATACCGCTACTGAATCCGGCTGTTGATTCCGAAGGAATAAACGGTATCATAAGCAACCGGCATTCTTTTCATAACAAGCGTTCCCCGGTGTGTGTTTTTACGGTTGCCGGCTGCCGGGCGGTTCTGTACCGGTGCCGGAAGCTCAGAACGGCAGATTCAGATATTCCGCGGTGATGCGGACGGTTTCCCTGGCCTTTTCGATCGTTTCCGCCTCGGCGAAAACGCGGATCCGCGGTTCGGTGCCGGAGAAGCGGATGATCACCCATCCGTCCCGGAAGTATACCTTGCAGCCGTCCAGATAACTGACGTGATCGATCTCCCGCCCGTATTCCGGGATCTTCTTTTCCGTCATGATGATCCGGTTGATCGCGTCGCGGGATTCAAAGGTCAGCGCCCAGTCGTATTCCGCCATGTGCGCTTCCCCGTACTCCTCATAAATCTCCCGTACCAGTGCCGAGACGGGTTTCCCGGTGACGGACAGCATTTCGACCAGCAGGCTGGCCGCGTAAAGGCCGTCCTTGCCGCTGATGTGTCCCCGGACAGTCAGTCCGCCGGAGGACTCGCCGCCGATCAGCGCGTCGTGCGCGTCCATCGCCGCGGAAATATGCTTGAAGCCGACAGGGACCTCAAAACATTCCTGACCGAACTTCTCCGCGACCCGGTCGAGCAGATGCGTCGTCGCGATGTTCCGCACGGCCGCACCGCGCCATCCCTTGTATTTCAGCAGATAGTGGTACAGCAGGACGAGGACCTCGTTCGCGGTGACATACCGCCCGTTCTCATCGATGATGCCGAGCCGGTCGGCGTCGCCGTCGGTCGCCATGCCGAGATCGGCGTGGCGTTCCCGGACCTCATGCTGCAGATCGATCAGCGTTTCCTCGTTCGGGGCAGGCAGATGCCCGCCGAAGAACGCGTCATGACGGTCGTTGATGATGTTGATGTCGCACCTCGCGGTATACAGGATCGTCTGCAGGCCGGTCAGGCTGACGCCGTACATCGGATCCAGCACGACGCGCGGCCGCCGCGCGCGGATCGCGGAAAGATTGATCTTGTCCATGATCGAATCGAGATATTTGTCCCGCGGATCGATATACCGGATGATGCCGGTTTCCAGCGCCTTTTCAAAGGGAACGGGGCGCAGTTCCTCCTCACGGACGGCGTTGGCGGTCTCCTGAAGTGTGTCGGTGACGGTCTGATCCGCGTCGCGCCCGCCGCGGGTGAACAGCTTGATCCCGTTGTAGATCGCCGGATTGTGGCTCGCGGTCACCGCGGCGCCGTAAGGCAGGTCCAGGTTTTTCACCGTGAACATCACCTGCGGCGTCGGCGCGGCCAGATTGATAAAGCGGACCGGGATATGCTCGCCCGCCAGCGTCTCGGAAAACCAGACCGCCGCCTCCCGGCTCAGAAAGCGCCGGTCATAGCCGATGCAGATCCCCTGATCCGCCACCTGCTCCCGCTTCATGCGGATCGCCAGGGCTTTCGCGACTCTGCAGATATTGACCCGGATAAAGGTATCCCCGATCACCGCGCGCCAGCCGCCTGTTCCGAAGGTGATTTTTTCCATGCCGGATGTTCCTCCATTCCGCATAAGCGTTTCTACCGTTCACGATCCGCCGGATCAGTCCGCCAGCGCGGCCTTCAGACGGCGGATCCCTTCGCGGACGTTTTTCTCCGGACAGCCGAAGTTGAACCGGAGCCGCATCTCCCCGCCGGTCCCGAAGAAATCGCCGGCGGTAAAGACAACGCCGGCCTTTTCCGTGCGGCGCGACAGTTCCGCGCAGCTGTATCCCCAGGCGGACAGATCGAGCCAGGCCAGATAGGTCGCCTCGACCGGCGTCAGGACCGCGCCCGGAAGCTCGGTTTTCACCAGCTCCGCGAGGACCTTCCGGTTGCTGTCCAGATACGCGATCAGCCCGTCCAGCCAGGCGTCCCCTTCGTTGTACGCCGCGCGGGTCGCTTCCAGGGCGAACAGATTGCCGCAGGTCACACCGCCGGAATCGATTGCCCGGACGATCTTCTCCCGGATTTCCGGATCCGGGCAGAAGCAGGTCGCCTGCTGAAGTCCGGCGATATTGAAAGTCTTGCTGGCGGCACACAGGGTCACGGTCCTTCCGTATCCCAGCGACAGCGCGGGAACCAGTCTCCCCGGCGCGTATACGAAATCCGCATGAATCTCGTCGCTGATCAGATACGCGCCGTAACGGTCCAGCAGCCCCGTAAGCTCCGTCAGTTCACCGTGCGTCCACAGGCGGGACACGGGATTGTGGGGATTGCAGAACAGCAGCAGCTTTCCGCCCTGCTTCAGCAGCTCCTCCATCCGGCCGAGGTCCAGATCATACCGGCCGTTCTCCCCGCGGATCAGGGGACAGTCCATCAGCCGGCGGCCTGTCGCCTCCACGGAAAAACGGAAAGGTCCGTAAACCGGCGAGCAGATGATGACCCCGTCCCCCGGCTCCGTCAGCGCGCGGATGACCGCTTTCATCCCGGAAACCACGCAGGGCAGCATCACGGCGGATTCGGGATCGACCCGCAGCTGATGCCGGCGGGCCCAGAAATCCGTCACCGCGACGATATCGTCCGGCCCGGTTTCCGTATATCCGTAGGTGGGATGCTCCGCCCGCCGCAGGATGGCCTCCCGGATCGCGGGCGGACTCGGAAAGTCCATATCCGCCACCCACATCGGCAGCACGCCGTCGCCGTGTTCCTCCCGGCAGGAGTCCCATTTCTCGCTTCGGGTCCCGGTCCGGTCCAGTCCGGCGTCAAAATACGACCGATCAAAGCGTTCCATGCCCGTTCCTCCGTATTCTCCCCGCTCAGACAGGCCGGGAGTTTTTTCCGTTCAGCAGTGCATTCAATATATCACAAACAGCCGCCGCTCTCAAGACCCGCGGCGCCGGTCACTCCACCGTCACCATTTCCCCGGGGCCGATCTCATGCGGATCGTTCCTGCCGGTATCAAACCAGAAGCGGGTGGAGGTCGGGTTGAACATCCGCTTCCCGTCCGCGGACAGAACAATCCGCTTCCAGGCGGTAGCGTACAGACAGATCTCGGTGTTGGTGCAGTACCAGATATCCCCGCGGCCGCCGGTCGCCTCGGCGAATTTCTCGATGATCTCCCAGTTGCCGTCCCGTTCAAACTCATAGCTGTGTCCCCACAGATAGAACAGTTTGCTGTCGGAACCCGGATCCAGCTTTACGAAACGGTCCGCCAGATCCGTCAGTTCCGGATCCGCGTGGTGACAGGTGGTCCCCAGCCGGAGCCAGTCCTGCGGAAGCATAAAGTCGCGCGTGGACTCCACCGTCCGCGCGAAGACGATCCCGCAGCAGCGGAGCGCCTCCACCGCCTCGTCGCTGTAGCTCCCGTACGGATAGGCAAAGCCCCGGATCATCCCGCCGAAGATCCTCTCCAGGTTCCGGCGGTCTTCCGTCACCTCCCGGACGATTCCTTCCGGCGGAAGCTCCGTCAGCCGGGCATGCGTCAGCCCGTGAACGGCGACCTCGTGATTGGGATTGGCATACAGCCGGGCCGCTTCGCTCAGCGGCAGCCGGCGGTGGATCCAGCCCTCCGGCCAGACATGGCCTTCCTCCGGAAAGAGGCCGGAATTGAGATTGAAGGTGCAGCGCAGCCCGTATCTGTCCAGGATCTCCATCAGGCGGATGTCCTGTTCGACACCGTCGTCATAGCTGAGGGTCAGCGCCTTTTTCAGACCGCCCGGAAAGCGAAGCGTGATCATATCGGGATCCCTTCTTTGTTTTTATTTTGGATCATTATACATCATCCGGTTCCTCCCGCGCAAAAATAGTTTTGTGAAATATTTTTGTTCCCCTTGAAATATTTTTGTTCTTTTCTATAATGAAACCGGAACGCTGCCGGAAAGGAGGAATAGGGATGACCCGTGAACGCGCCTATATCGCGATCGATATGAAAAGCTATTACGCCTCGGTCGAATGCGTCTGGCGCGATCTCGATCCCCTGAAGGCCAACCTCATCGTGGCCGACGAAAGCCGCAGCGACCAGACGATCTGCCTCGCCGTCTCCCCCGCCCTGAAGGCGAAAGGGGTCTCGCCCCGTCCCCGCCTTTTTGAAGCGAAGCAGGCTGTCCGTCTCTGGGAGGCGAAAACCGGTCAGCGTCTTTCCTGGCTCATCGCCTGTCCCCGCATGCAGGAATACGAGCGGATCTCCGCCCGGATCTATTCCATCCTGCTCCGGTACGCCTCCGGCGAGGATATCCACATCTACAGCATCGACGAATCCTTTATCGACTGCACGGGCTATCTTCATCTTTATGAGTCCGAAGCCCGGGCGCAGGGAGTCTGCCCCGCCCGCCTCATGGCGATGACGGTCGTCCGCGATATTCTGACGCAGACGGGGATCACCGCCACCGTCGGGATCGGGACCAATCTCTATCTGGCAAAAATCGCCATGGATATCGTGGCCAAGCGCATGCCCCCCGACAAAGACGGTGTCCGCGTCGCCGAACTGGATGAGGAATCCTTCCGGTATCTGCTGTGGGATCACATGCCGCTGACGGATTTCTGGATGATCGGGCGCGGGACGGCGGCGCGCCTGATGAAGAGCGGCCTGTTCACGATGGGCGACATCGCCCGCCGCAGTCAGGACGACGAGGAATGGTTCTACAAAACCTTCGGCGTCAACGGTGAGATCATCGTCGACCATGCCTGGGGGCGGGAGCCGGTCACCATGCCGGACATCAAAAACTACCGGACGGACTCCCATTCTCTCTCCACGGGGCAGGTCCTTCCCCGTCCCTACGGATTTGACGAGGCGCTGAACTGTTTTCTGGAGATGTCCGATTCCCTCTGCGGCGAGATGTTCCGGCAAAAGATTGTTTCCCGGGTCTTTACCTGGTTCGTCGGATACGATCCGAAAAGTCTGGAGTTCCATCCGGACTACAAAGGTCCCCTCGCGCTCGATTTCTACGGCCGGCTTCACCCGAAGCACGGTCACGGCACCGTCCGCCTCCCGGCGGAAACGGATACGCCCGCCGAGATCCGGGAGGCGCTCCGCGCCGACTTTCTCCGGAAGGCGGACCCCGCCCTGCTGTTTCGCCGGCTGGGGATCTGCGCTTGCGACACCGTTCCGGCCGACAGTTTCATCCAGACCGATCTGTTTTCCGACTACGAGGCCCGGGAAAAATCACGCAGCCTGCAGTTCGCCCTGCTGGAGATCCGGACGAAATACGGAATGAACTCCCTTTTCACGGGAAACAATCTGCTCGAAGGCGCCACGATGCTCGACCGTAACCGTCAGATCGGCGGACACCGGGCGTGATCCCGGACAAAAGCTCCCTGCCAGCAGAAAGGAACAGCGATGGCCGACAGATTCACCAGACCCGCGGATTTCCGTTATCAGGATGTGCTGGACCGCGGATATCCCGAACACCGTTGGAACGATCCGTTCCGTCTGCGGCACCCCTCGATGGAGCAGGGGCGCCGTGCGAAGCTCTTCGCGCCTTTCGACGCGCTGAAAGGGTTCGACGAAGCCCTGTCCGCCAAAGACGAGATCTATGTCGAACCGAAGACGCCGGATCCGGAACGGCAGGAGGAGCTGAACCGGCGGCTCTCGATTCTCCGCGATCTGACGGCGGACAGCCGCCTCGCCCGCGAAAACCGGGTCCCCGTCTCCGTCACGTACTATGTTCCCTGTGCCGACCGGGAAAGCGAGTTTTTCGGCCGCCGCGGAAAATACGAAGTCATGGAGGGCACCGTCCGCCGCGTTTCGGCGGACGGTCTCGTCCTGAACAACTCGCTGATTCCCCTGGAGGATATCGCGGATCTTACCAGCCCCCGTCTCATCACCGACCCCCGGACGGGCCGGATGCACGGGCTCTTTGATCCTCCGGGGGAGGAAATCCCGTAAAGGAGGGATCCGGATGGTCCCGTCATCATCCGCGGATCAGCAGCGCCGCAGGCGCTGCTGTTTCATCGGTCTCCGGCCGGAGGAGCTCACCCGGCCGGCAGACGATATCAAGATCGACCTGGAAAACGAGATCCTCCGCGCCGTCCGCGAAGGATATACAGTGTTTATCACCGGGATGGACCGGGGAACGGATATCTGGGCCGGCAATATCGTCGCCCGTCTGAAGGGATCCGATCCGGATCTGAAGCTGATCGCCGCGCTTCCCGCTCCGGACTTCGCTGCGCGCTGGGAGGAGGCGTGGCGTCTGAAATACGAAAATCTCCTTGCCCGGGCCGATCACACGCGCGCGGTCCCTCCCGGATGCGGTCCGGATGTCCGCCGGTGCCGCGATGAATGGATGATCGACCGGAGCGCCCTCGTCATCGCGGTCGTCGGCGCCGGAGCCGGCGAGGCGGAAAAGGCGGCCGCCTGTGCCAAAGCCCGCGGCGCGGAGATCCGGCTCATCGGCGGATAAAAAAAGGAAAATCCGTTCATTCCGCAGAATCATTCACCGGATTTTCCTTCCGTTTTGAAGCATCATTCTTCCGGAACCGCCCTTCCGGAAACATGAAAGAAGTCCTGACGCCATGAAATGGATCATCCCCGACTATCTGCCCCGGTTCGCCTGCCGGGCCGGCGCCTGCCGGCACACCTGCTGCGCCGGATGGGAAATCGATATCGATCCCGAAACGTTCGAAATCTACCGGCAGACGCGCGGCGCGCTGGGGGAAGAACTCCGCCGCTCCATCCGCGAGGAGGACGGTACCGCGTCCTTTATCCCGGTCGGGGAAGAGGAACGCTGCCCCTTCCTGAACCGTGAAGGTCTCTGCCGGATCATTCTGGAGCAGGGACCGGACGCCCTGTGCCAGATCTGCGCCGATCATCCCCGTTTCCGGAATTTCTTTTCCGACCGGGAGGAAATGGGCGTCGGGCTGTGTTGCGAATCCGCCGCGGAGCTGATCCTCAGCCGCCGGGAGCGGACGGAATTCATCCTCGATTACGAGGATGACGACCGGGAAGAGCTGACGGAAGCGGAAGAGGCGCTGCTCTCCTTCCGCCAGGGGTTGCTGGATATCGCCCGCGACCGGGCGCTTCCTCTGAATGCCCGGATCGTACGGATCGCGGGATCCGCCGGGCTCACGGATCGCGACATCCGGACGCCGGACGCCGCTTTCCTCGCGGAGCTGGATCTGATGGACCGTTCCTGGCTGGCGCCGCTGTCCGCTTCCGGCGAACGGTCCGCGGATCTCCCGGCGGACGGAGATCTTTCGCTTTCCTTCGAGCAGCTGCTGGTCTATCTGCTGTGGCGGCATCTTCCCGCCGCGGCCGAAGACGGGGACGTACAGGGCCGGGTCCGCTTCTGTCTCAGCAACTGGCATCTGATCCGGGATCTGTATCTTGCGGGTCCGCGGACGCCCGAAGCGCTGTGGGATCTGTGCCGCGTGTGGTCCGCCGAAATCGAATATTCGGATGAGAATCCGCAAAAATGGAATTCCGGATCAGTCTGTTCAGATTAATACCGTAACACACAAAACGTGACAGGCAACATAGCCTGCCACGTTTTGTATATCAGCCGGGTTACAGCACCTGAACCAGCTCCGGCAGAAGTTCGGCAAAGCGTTCGCCGCAGATCTCAAAGTCCATGCCGCGCCAGGTCCAGACCGCGCGGCCGATGCCGTGCTTCACAAACACGCTGTTGATCGCCCGGAACCAGCCGATGGCGTCCGCCGGATCCACCCGGTCGATCACGCCGTACTCGCCGCAGTACAGGACGGTGTCATTCTTTTCGGCGCAGGCGATCGCCTCCGCGAACAGATCCTCGAAATATTCGGGCGTCGCGCCGGCTTCGGCGTAGGGAATCTTATGATTGACGTCCGCCTGAGCCGGGCTGACCCAGGGCGCGAACTGATGCGTGTAGACCAGCGGGTCATAGCAGTGAAAATTATAGACCACCCGGTCATCATAGGGCGGATCCATATCCTTGACCGCGGACGCGTGATTGTTCCAGTAGCTGCCGACCAGGATGACCGTCTTCGGCGCGAGCGCGCGGATCCGGCCGATACATTCCCGGACGACGCGGTTCCAGGTCGCGGAATAGGCTTTGTCCGTCACCTCGTTGAGCAGTTCAAAAGCCACATGTTCCGGATCGTTCCCGAAGCGGCGCGCCATCTCCTCCCACAGGCGGCAGAAGCGATCCTGCAACTCCGCGGATTCGAAGAAGCCGGTCTCGGCCTCGCCCGCGTCAAAGCTGAATCCGGCGGTCTTATGCAGATCCAGAATGATATTCAGGCCGTATTTCCGGGCCAGCGCCACAGCGTTTCCGATCCGGCTGAAACCGTCCTCCAGACAGGCGGAGCCGTCTTTCGTTTCAACAATGTTGAAGTCAAAGGGCAGACGGACATGATCCAGCCCGAGCGAGGCGATGCGCCGAAAATCATCCTCCCGGATGAAGTTGTTCAGCCGGTCCTCGGAATAGTCGCACTGGCTCATCCACCCGCCGAGGTTCACACCTTTTTCAAATCCGATGAATTTTTTCATGCTGTATCTCCTTTTATCTTGTTTCCGTCCGGTCTGTTCCGGAGCGGAGCATATGCCGTTTGAGCGCCGCGAAGGTCTCCTCGCTCAGATCGTGCTCGATCTTGCATGCGTCCGCGACGGCGGTCTCCCGGTCCACGCCGAGCCGGATGAACATTTCGGACAACAGCGAGTGCCTTTCCAGGATCTTTTCCGCGATCTCCCTGCCGGAGACGGACAGCGCGATGTTTCCGTCCGCGTCGACCGCGACGTATTCCCCGTCTTTCAGACGGCTGAGCGCCCGGCTGACTGCGGGCTTCGATACCGACAGGTATTCCCCGACGTCGACGGCGCGGACACGGTCGCGTTCCCGGGAAAGCACCAGAATGGATTCCAGATACATTTCGCCCGATTCCATCAGCGCCACCGTTTTTCACTTCCTCTCCGTTGTTTTTATTATAGAAAAAAAATCAATCCGGGTCAACCGCGGAGATCCGGCATTCTGTCCGCTTTCGGCTATTGCAATGCCCGGAACGGCATAGTACACTGTACGGGAGATCATCCGTCTGATAAATCCGCTGTCCCGGGAGGTTCACATGGTCCGAAAGATCCGAAAAATCGTCCTGCTTTATCTGGCCGCGTCCGCGCTTTACGCAGCGCTGGCGGTCATCCTGCGCAACGTACCGAATATCGTGATCGACGAAAGTCTGTACACCAATATCACCCGCGGCCTTCTGGCGGGACAGCTGACCTACCGCGGCCAGCCGGTCCTCTATCCCTATCTGCTGTATCCGCTGGCGCTGGTTCCGGTCTACAGGCTGCAGGCGCTGCTGGGCGGCGATATCTATGTCTGGGTCAAGGTCTTTGGTGCGCTGCTGATCTGCTCCTCCGTGTTTCCCGTATACCTTCTGGCGAAGGATGTGACCGGTGAGGAGAAAAAGGCATTCCTCGCGTCCGCGCTGACCGCGCTGATCCCGGATATGCTGATGTGCAGCCTGGAGATGTCCGAATCGCTGATCTGGCCGCTGGCCCTGTGGATGATGTATTTCGCCTGGCGGCTGATCCGTCTGAACAGCGTGCGCTGCGGCGTCCTGACCGGTCTTTTCGCCGGGCTGCTCTTCGCCGCCAAGCCGGGCGCCGTCGCTATGGGCGCCGCGTTCCACACGGCGCTCCTGATCCTCCGGATCCGGAAAAAAGCGCCGCTCCGCGCCGTGCTGGCCGGGATCGGAACGATGCTGGGCGTGATCCTTCTGGTCTATGCCGTCTATATGTTCGTTTTCGGGCGTGATTTCAGCCTGGCAGGCCTGTACGCGAAGCAGACCTCCGACTGGGACGCTTCCCATCTGATCCCAGTCGCGCTGGGGCTGATCGGTCTGCCGCTCGCATTTATCATGAGCGGAGCGGGATTCTTTGTCCTGCTGCCCTATCTGCGCCGCGACCGTTCGGATGAAAACCGTTCGGCCCTGCTTTTCTGCGCCACCGCGGGACTGATCACCGCCATGGCGGGCACCGCCGTATTCGTCGTCCCCTATCAGTGGAACGGAACGGTCGGGGATATCAGCCTGCACACGCGCTATCTGAGCATGTACCTGCCCGTGTGGTTCATCCTGACGCTCGATTCCCTTTCCGGGAAAAACCTGCCCGTCCGGTCCGCGAGCCTTGCCGCGATCCCGCTCCTTGCCCTGGGGCTCAAACTTGCGCTGGCTCCCGCCCAGGGCAGCGTCGTCGACACGGTCACGCTGGGCAGCTTTATCCATTCCGTTTCGCTGGACGGGACCGTCACCGGCGTCATCTTCACGGCGGCGCTCTCCGGTTTCATGCTTTATGCCGGATATAAAGCAAAATCCTGTGCCTCCTCAAAATCCCGCTCCCCCCTCGGAAAGATTCTCGTGATCGGGCTGGCCGTTTCTCTGCTGTTCAATTCGGTCTGCGCCGCGGTCGGGCTGCGCTACAAAGCCGGAGAAGATATCATAGCGGACGCGCGCCAGCTGGACGGCTGGATCCGCGAGCTGCCGGAGGAACCGCTGGGCATCACGCAGCGCCGCTACTCCGACGTTCTGACCTATTATCAGGAGTCGCGGCTGACGCGCCCGATGCAGCAGATCACCATGGATCAGGCCGTCTCGTCCATGAATGAGACAAACGGGATCTACCGGCCTCTCGTTCCCGTGGACCAGTCCCCCAATACCGGCAACGGCCTGACGCCGGACACCTCTTACATCGTTCTGGGGCAAACGGTCGGCAGCCAGCTGGAACTGTCGGACGTCGCCGCGTCCCGGATGACCGATCACGGGATCTACACGCTTGTCACAGTCCCGGAGGGAGATCGCTGGGTCGACTCCATGCTGTACGGGATCGATGAAAACGTACTGTTCGCGGATACGGAAAGCATTCTGCTGCTCTTTGACCCGCCGGCGGAAAACGCGGTGCTTCGCCTGAACGTGACCGCGCCGTCCGCGGATACCGAAATGACTTTCACACAGGGCGGTCAGACCGAGACCGTCAAGGTCGCCGGCACCCGGACGGTGGAGATCCCGCTGACGTCGCTCACCGTCTATATCGCGACCGACAAGCCGGTCCAGATCGACGGCTACCGGACAAAGGAATAACGAAGAGTTACATCAAAAATCCTTAAAAGTTACATTTTCGCATCTGCGTGTAACTTTTGACCGGAATATTGCCCGTTTCCATCGGAGCCGGTCCCCGCAGACAGTCCCGATGTGAAAAAAACGCATCAAATTGTGATAATTAAGTATTGATATAGCAAATTTGAATATCTATAATTGAATACGGATCGAATACCGCCACAAAAGTTACATGGAGTTGTTATTGATGCGCAAATCCTTCTGCGGAAAACTTTCTCTGTTTACGCGGTTGCTTCCTGCCGCGTTTCTTTTTGCCGTACCCGTTTCCGCGGAAGACGCGTCCGGAGAATCCGGTTTTCACGCGTATATTCACACGCACCCGGAAACCATGCTCCTCGCCGCAGCGCTGATTGTTGTGACCGCTGTCCTGATCGCCGTTCTGGCCGTCCGCCGCGACGGCGCGCGGAGCCGCTCCCTCCGGTGTTATTCCGAGATCGCGAACGCCCTGAGCAAGTCCTATGAGTCGATCTATTACGTCAATACCGATGACGATACTTACCTTAACTTCCATCAGGACGGCAGCTACGCCAAAATATATATCGAAGAAACCGGGAAGGATTTCTTTGAAATGAGCAAAAAGAACCTCCGGAACGTGTGTGCGGAGGAGGATCTGGAAACCGTGACCCGCTTCATCGACAAAGAGCGCCTGCTGAAGGAGCTGGAAGCCGGAGAAGCGGTTCTGCCCCGATACCGGCTGAAGATCGGAAATGAAAAGATCTGGTACGCCATGCAGGTCATCCGCCCCTCAGCCCGGGATCCGCATATCATCGTCGCCGTCCGGAACATCAACCAGAAAGTCCTCCGGATTCAGAAGGAGGAAGCCGACGCTGCCCGTGACGCGGCAGTGATCTCCGGTCTGTCCGACGACTTTGGCGGCGTATTCTACGTCAATCTTGATACGGGGAGGGAAGTCCATTACCGTTTCGATCCCTTGCTTTCATCCTCCATTCCCGGCTGGAAGGAGATCAGCGTCTTCCGCGAGAGAATCGATGTTCTGACCGAAACGCTGATCCACCAGGATGACCGGGATTTCTTCCGGAATATGGTAGCCAACAAAGCGGAGATCCTCAGCAAGCTGAAAACCGAAGGCATGTTCTATCAGAATTTCCGGATTCTGACCGGCGAAACATCGCTGTATTATCAGCTGAAGCTCGTCTGGAACAAGGATCACCCGCATCACATCGTCGCCGGCTTCAGCAATGTGGACGTATCCGTCCGGCGCGAAATGGAATACCGGCGCCAGCTGGAGGAAGCCAACCGCTTCAAGAGCGAATTCCTGTTCAATATGTCCCACGACATCCGGACCCCTATGAACGCAATCATCGGTTTCGCCGAAAAAGCCCGGAATCATCCGGACGACCGGGAAGCCATGGAAGACAGTCTCAACAAGATTGTGACTTCCGGCCACTACCTTCTGAATCTGCTGGATGAGGTACTCAACATGTCCCGTCTTGAAGCGGGAACGTTCAGCAGCCGGATGGAAACCGTCAACATCCCCGAGGAAGGAGAACGGATGATGGCCGTTTTCAGCAAGGCTCCCGGTGCGGAAAATCTGACGCTGGAGTACCGTCCCGTCGGGATCCTTCATCCGGCAGTGATCGCGGACAGGCTGCATGTCAACGAGATCATGATGAATGTCCTCGGCAATGCCATCAAATACACGGAACCAGGCGGCCGCGTCCTGGTCACAGCGGAGGAAACGCTGTCCGACCGGCCCGGTTACGGCCGGTATGTGTTCACCGTGGAGGATACGGGCGTCGGTATGAGTCCGGAATTCCTGTCTCATATCTTTGATTCCTTCTCCCGCGAGGGCAGCGCCTCGACCAGCCGGGTCCAGGGTGCGGGGCTGGGGATGTCCATCGTCAAACGTCTGGTGGATTTCCTCGGCGGAACGATCGATATCGCGTCCGAACCGGGTAAAGGGACCTCTGTTGCCATCGCTCTCCCGCTGAAGTTCGCTGATCCCGCTCCGTCGCCGGAGGAAACCAGGAAGATCTCCCCGGTCAGCCTGAACGGCATGACCGCACTGCTGGTGGAAGACAACGAACTGAACCGGGAGATCGCGTCGGACATTCTGTCCGAACAGGGCGTCACAGTCGAGGAAGCCGCTGACGGGATCGACGCCGTGGAACATGTCCGCAACCGCGGCGCGGCATATTACGATTTCATCCTGATGGATCTCCAGATGCCGAACATGGACGGTTTCGAAGCCGCCCGCCGGATCCGGGCGATTCCCGGAACAGCGGCCCTTCCCATCATCGCGCTGAGCGCCAACGCGCTGGAGGAGGATCGCAGGAAAGCTCTGGAAGCAGGTATGAACGATCATGTTGCCAAACCGTTCAATGTTCAGGAGCTTCTCGCAACGCTCTCAAAACACACAGTAACAGCCTGACCCCATAAACAAAAAACAGGAGACCGCGAAGCATATCGTGGTCTCCTTTCGTATCCGGTGATCTCATTGACCGTCCCAAAGCGTCAGCTCCTCCCCGGAGGGAGAAACCAGCAGGATCCGGTCGGGAAGCAGAACGGTATCAAAGACGAAGACAGCCCAGCCGTCTCCCGGGAAGGAAGCCCAGCTTTCCAGCCTTTCGCCGCCTGCAACAGCCACAGGGATCCAGTCCTCCGGGCCGAAAACGCTCCCGTAGCCGGAGAAATAAAGGTTCAGATCTCCGTTTTCCACCGTCATATCCGTCAGTGTCAGGGTCCGGGACACCCCTGCCGCATCCACCTGAGCGGACGCGATCTCCTCCGCGGCGGCAAAGGAGAACATCAGCATCGCAGTCAGCACCAGGATCAGCGCTTTTTTCATTCAGGCTCCTCCCCTTCCTGTTCCTTTTTTCATGATCCCCTGCAGTCATCATATCCCTGTTCGGCCGTTCTGGCAAGAGCGGAAAGAAAAGTTCCCTCCCCGATGATTCAACGGTGTATCCCGCGCCTTGCATCCCCGCAAAATATCAACTATAATATTTTTAACGTGACCTGCCGGAAAAATACTGAATAAGGAAGATGATCCTCATGAATAACCTGATGAAAAGGACCTTGCAATCCCTGCTGGAAGATCCCCTGATCGCGGAGATCGCGCCGGAAGCGATCCGCGGAAACGATCTGTCCAAAGAAGAATGGTATACCTGGACGCTGGAGGAAATGGCCAAAAAAATGGGCTGGAACAGTCTGGAACGCGGTTTTTCACGTCTGTTCGACATAGCCGCCCGCGGGCCGTACTGCTGGCCGTTGTATTCGGAGGAGGAGATCGCCGCCGCGCCCGAACGGAAAGGCGTCAGCGTGACCCGTTTCCCTTCCGGCGATCCCGCGGCAGATGGCCGTCCGTTCATCCTGCTGATCCCCGGCGGCGGATTTGTCAACGTGTGGAACCTGACGGAGGGCTGGCCCGTCGCGCAGCATTTCAACGCGAAGGGTTATCATGTGTTCATCCTGACCTATCAGGTCCAGGTCGACGCCTCCGCGGTCCGGGCGATGGAGGACGCGGCCCGGGCGCTACGCCTGATCGCCGGCAACCGTGAAGCCTTCCGCGTGGATCCCGACCGCTACATCACCTGCGGATTCTCTGCGGGCGGATATATCACCTGTCTGTGGAACAGCGAAATCGGTTATCGCGGCAAGGGTTTTGCAAAGCCGCTGGCCTGCTTCCCGGTCTATCCGGCGACCTCCTACCGGCTGATGCGGGATGACAACTGGCTGGAAGATGAGAATCCGGACGACTTCGCCCGGGCAGGCCTCGGCTGTACGATGGACGAAGCCTGCAACAGTTTCTTCGAGATCCCGGAACACGTGGAGGGCTTCCCGCCCACGGCGATCTTCCTGGCCGCGGAGGACGATCTGGTTCCGCCGGATCATTCCAGACTGCTGGCCGCGGCGCTGGAACGGGCCGGCATTCCCTGCCGGCTGGAGATCGGACCGACCGGCGGTCACGGCTTTGCCGACGGCACCGGCATGTGCATGGAGGGATGGCCTGAGCGGGCGATCGAATGGTTCGAGAGCCTGTAACTTCTCCGATCCCCGCAGGGGCCGCTGTCTGGATAAACATGTATGAGAGAGAGGAAGAGCATCTGTGGAACATATTGTCAAAGCTTTTCTGAGGGCTGTCCGGGAGCATGGGAACGATCCCGCCGTATCGGATCAGAACGGTACCCTTACCTATCGCGAGCTGTGTGACTTCGCGCTGAACATTTCTGCGAATCTTCAGAAGCAGGGGGTTCACCTGGGCAGCCGGGTCATTGTTGAAATTCCGAGAAGCAAAGAATACGCGGGGTGTCTGTTCGGCTGCTGGCTGATGGGCGCGGTGGCGATCCCGCTGTCCGACGATTATCCTCAGGAACGCCTTGACTATATCAAAAAGGACTCGCAATACCAGCTGAGCATTGACGAGGCGTTCATGGAATCCCTGGATCCCTCTCTGACGGTGGAGCCCGTTGTCGCGGATCTGGAAGCGGAGGGGGTTGTCATGTATACCTCCGGCTCCACCGGAAACCCCAAGGGCGTTGTGCATGATTTCCTGTCCATGAGCGGCGTCGCGGCAAGAAACACGATTCACGACCAGGCGGATGACACGGAGCGGAACAATATCGTCGGCCTGATCGCCCCCTTCACCTTTGTGGTCGGGACGGGACTGTGCCTCGCGGCCGTATCGCTGGCGAAGCATCTGGTCATCGTACCGGACGAGATTCGCAAGGATCCCTTCCGCCTCGCGGCGTATTATGACGAGAACAACATCGAATCCTCCTTCGTTCCCCCGCGGATGGTGGATTTCATGTTGAAGCACAATCATTCCCTGAAGGTCATCTCCGTCGGTTCGGAGCGGATCACGCATCTGTATTTCAACGATCATCCGGTGGTCATGAACGGATACGGTGCGACGGAGATCTTCGGCGGTACGCTGGCGTTCAAGATCGACAGGGACTACGAAAACACGCCGATCGGCAAGCCCTTCGGCAACGAAAAGGCCTATGTTCTGGATGAAAACTGCAATGAGGTCCAGGTCGGCGAGCTCTGTATCGCGGGGTACGTGGCCAAAGGATATCTGAACCGTCCGGAGGAAACCCGGAAGGCTTTCATCAAAAACCCCTTTGCGAAAACCGACGGGTTTGAGCGGATGTTCCGTACGGGCGATATCGTCGAGCGGCTGCCGGACGGGAACCTGCTGTTCATCGAGCGGAAGGACTGGATGATCAAGATCAACGGTCAGCGCGTGGAGCCGCTGGAGGTGGAAAGCACCATCCGCCGGATGCCGGGGATCCGGGAGGTTGCGATCCGGGACTTTACGGCCCCGAACGGCATTACCTTCCTTGCGGCTTATTTCGCGGGCAGTGAGGAGATTACGGAGAATCAGATCCGGGAACACTGCCGGGCTAACCTGACCTCCTACATGGTACCGTCGTTCTATATCCGGATGGACGCGCTCCCGCTGAACCCGAACGGAAAACTGGACCGGAAGAATCTTCCGGAGCCTGATATTTCCGCCTTCAAGCAGGAGTATGTCGCGCCTGAAAACAGCCTGGAGGCTTCGATCTGCGACGCGATTGAAAAAGTGCTGAAGTGCGGCCGGATCGGCCGGAATGACGATTTCTTCCTGCTGGGAGGCGACTCGATCAAGGCGATCGAGGTCATCAACGAGCTGGAGGACCTTCCGGTGGACCTCGAAATGTTCTTCCGGGGAAAGACGCCCGCAGCTGTCGCGAAGCTGATTGAAAACGGCGGGACAGAGGAAATCCCGTTTGACAGGGCGCCCCGTGACGCCTATCCGCTGACATCCTCGCAGCTCGGCGTCTATTTCGCGATGGAGGCGGAACCGGAAACACTGATGTACAATATTCCCGTCAGCATCCCGCTCGGGGAGCGGGTTGACGCGGACCGGCTGGCCGCAGCCGTGGAAAAGGCGGTCTTGAATCACCGGGCGTTCCGGTGCCGGATCGGGCTTTCCGGCAGCATGCCGTGCATGATCCCGCAGGAATGCGCCTTCTCTGTGGAGCGCTGCCGGACGGAGGATCCGCAGGCCGCGCTGAAACGCTTTGTCCGGCCGTTCAATCTGGCGGAAGGCGGACTGATCCGCGCCTGCCTCTTTGAAAGCGGAACGGAAAGGATTCTGGCGCTGGACGCGCACCATATCGTTTTTGACGGGACATCGCTTTCCGTACTGCTCCGGGAGATCAGCCGGTGCTATGAAGGCCGTGAAATTCACGGAGAAAGGACCTCCGCCTTTGACCTGTCCTCCTGGGAAGAGGCGCTGAAGGCCTCCGGGAAATACGCGGAGGCGAAGGAATATTTCCGGAAGCGGTTCGACGGTCTGGACATTGTCAATGACTTCCCCTGCGACTTTGAGGACAAAGGCGCCGCGACACAGGATTTCGTGGACGCTTTCCTGCCGGTGAAACGGGAGGATCTGCTGAAATTCCTCAAGAACAACAATCTGACGGAGAACTCTCTCTTCCTCGCCGCGTTCGCCTATGTGCTCGCGAAGTTCAACGGAACGGAGCAGGCGCTGGTCTGTGTCGGCGAAAGCGGCCGGCATACCTCCATGACCTTCAATACCGTCGGCATGCTGGTGAAAACGCTTGCGCTGCCCGTGGATCTGACGGAGGAAAGCGATATCACGCGGTATATCAGCCATGTTCAGGACGCGTTCCGCGAAAGCATGGTAAACGACGCGTATCCCTTCAGCGAGCTGGCTCCGGAATACGGCCTCAGCAACGATTTCTCCTTTGTCTACCAGAACGACGCGTTCAGCGAGCTGACCCTG
>CALCUD010000001.1 GCA_937906775.1 uncultured Clostridia bacterium | reverse complement strand
CCCGTCATCACCCCGGAAATTCGCCAGGCCGCGGAATCCCTGCTCTGGGACGACGACGCCTCCGCAACCCGCGCGGCGCATTCAGATGTCAGAGATACCTGGCCGATTGCGCCTCCGATATCGCCGTCCGGATAAAGCGTATACTCGACTTCATTCCGGGTCAGAACCGTATATGGTAATACCTGCACATAGGCATACCCGGATACGTTACTTCCGTCTGTGGCCGTTGCTGTCAGTTTTGCAACACCGGGTTTCTTGCATACAAAACAAGTTTCACAGTCAGTTTCTGATACCATTTTTTCCAAACAAACGACTTCTTCATTGCTGGATTGCCAATCAACATACGGTTCAGAAGCATCCTCCGGCATAATAACAAGATCCGGATACAGAATCTGTCCTGTATAGGCGATTGGGTCCACTTCAACCGATATATTCTTTACATATTGGAATATCTGAATTTCTGTTTCTGTGATAACTTCCGATCCGTCAGTTGCTTTCGCTGTTATGGTAACATAGCCACTAGCCTTACCGAATACATTGCCGTCGCTATCGACAACCGCGAGATTTTCATCACTGCTTGTCCATACAAGATGTTTATTTGAAGCCGTTTCAGGCTGAACATTTGGTATAACTGTCCCCATTTCGCCAACGTCGATTCTGTCCGGAGCTGATAATTCGATAGAAGCGACACGGGTCGTTACATGAATCTCATGATTTTCAGTCGCCGCTGCATTTCCTTCAGCCACTGCTGTAATGACTGTTGTTCCATTGTTCAAAGGCGTTACTTCACCGTTGACGTCTACCGTCGCGATATTTGCGTCACCGGATAGCCACGATACTTTCCTGTTTCGGGCATCCGCAGGCAAAATTTCTGCACTCAGACAAACCGGGTTACCTGTAATCAGATCCGTATCGCCGGTAATGACGATGGTTTCCGGAAGCGGATAAACTTTCACTTTAATGGTTCCAAACACACCGCTGCCATCTGTAGCCTTAGCAGATACTGTTACCTCGCCTGCTTTGTTGGCATAAACCCGGCCGGTATTATCCACTACAGCAATGGACGGATCATCAGTAGACCAGGTTAACTCTTTGTTGGTCGCTGACAAAGGAGTAACCGATGCACTGAGTTTTACGGATGATTTTTCATCAACCTCTGCTGCTCCCGTAACAATAATGTCACTGACTAGTGTATCTACAACAACCGGCATCTGTGCCGAGTAGAAACTTTCCATATTGGATGTCGCTGTGATTATGGCTATACCATTACTGATGCCATATACAAATCCATTTTGATCCACTTCCGCTATGGAAGGATCACTTGAACTCCAGGTCACACTGTCATCCAGAATCGGTTCATCCGAAGTGATTTCAGAAGCAAGTTCAATGCTGTTTCCGGTATGTACAAGGTTTCCCCCTGTAACCTTCACATTTAATTTTTGTTTGACCACCTGAACATTGAACTGTTTACTGATACCGCTACAATCCATTGCTGTTGCCGAAATTACAACGGTGCCAGGCTGAAGCCCTGTTACTGTTCCATGATGATCAACGCTGGCTATTGTTGAATCTCCGGATGACCAAAGAACATCTCTGTTAAGTGCATTGGCGGGATAAACCGTAGCGAGGAGATTCACATTTCCATCAACAGCAACAATATCAGCGCCGTCAATGACAATATCCTCAATCAGCGGATATACCGTAATCGCATGGGTCGATGTTACTTCCGATCCATCCGTAGCGCTTGCAGTGATTGTAGCTTCTCCGGTCTTATGCGCGATTACTGTACCGTCATACAAAACCGTAGCGACTGTCGGATCACTGGTACTCCAATTCAAGAACTTGTCAAATGCGTCATATGGCAAAACAGAAGCGTTAATTGCTATTTCATCCCCGACAGTTATTGCCGTTTCTCCGCTTAATTCAATACCCGTCACAAGCTGCCTTACAGAAATAGGATATGAGCAGGTTACCGTCCCCCTGTCCGCAGCCAATGCGGTGATGACAACATCCCCTGAATTGATGCCGGTAACATACCCTTCATCATCAACAGTCGCAATACTGCTGTCACTTGTTAACCAAATGACGCTCTTATCGTAAACATTTTCCGGCATAAACACGGGCGTATACCGGAGCGTTGATCCAACATGAATGTGATTGTCACCCCAAAGTTCAATTTCATCAACCCAGGCACGTACCTCAATATTGCAAGTACCCTGTCTGTTGCTCCCGTCACATGCCTTGGCAATGATTGTCGCGTTTCCAACTGATTTAGCAATTACATTCCCGTTCTGATCCACTGTTGCTACATTGTCATTGGAAGATGACCAGGTCACATTGCGATTCCCGGCATCCGCCGGTATCACACTGGCGCTGAGTACAGTTGAATCGTTGCCGTTTATATAGAGAACTGCATTGAAAGGTGACACTGTGACATCCGTCACCATTTTTTCAACTGTAACCGTGCAGGCAGCACTCTTTCCGCTGCCATCCGCGGCAGTAGCGGTAATCGTTGCTGTTCCCGGTGCTACCGCGGTCACTTTTCCGTTGTTTACTGTAGCAACATTGCTGTTGCTCGATGTCCAGTTGATATTTTTATTACTTGCATTGGAAGGGCTGACTGTTGCCGTCAAGGAGCAGCTGCCAAAGATCGATCCCTCAATCATGACCGTAGCCGAACTTCTGTCAAGAGAAATACCGGATACCGATATTTTTGTATTACCCTTATTGTCCGCTATGCTTCCTCCCCCGACTGTAAATGTACAATTGACTACCGGAGGAGCTTTAACAATCTGTATCGGGTTAACTTTATCCGATGTTGTATTCATATATTGTTTATATGACACACTTACAACGTAATCAAAGCAACCTTTTTCCGACCCTGACGACACTTTATTCTTATCACGGATTTTAGTCAGCAAGTTTTTATATACAAGTGAATTGTTGACACAAGTTTGATTTATACCGTTTGAATCCTTGTAATCCTGTTTAAGAGAAACAGACGTGGAATTCAGGTCCTTGATAGTACAAACAGGTACAGCCGCTGTTGATGTACCGGAATAATACCATCCCGCTTCGATCTGACAAATCGGAACATTTCCGGAAATTTTTCCGGCAAGCGGAATGGAAGTTTGACTGCTATTGTAATTCGTTTTTGTTGTCCGGCTCGGTCCTTCATACTCGCTTATTGTGAATTTGGCTTCAGGATTTCCTGAGTAAAGGTCAACCTTGGCTGCGGGAATATACAGACCATCTTCAAGTTCAAGCCAATAATTTTTATATTTGTTACACCATACCGCTTTCACCTTGAGCAAATCAGATCGAATTGCCGTTTTCATGATATAATCTGATGCATATGGTTCGGCTTGTAATGCGCATGAGCTTACTGATGATTTGAGCTTTACGGTAACTGAAATAGGCGTTGCAGTTTCACTGCTATCCTTGAGCGAATCAGCTTTTTCTAACTTAGGGCAATCGCCAACCTTGATATATCCTTTGCTGGTTTGATACCACGTGGGTTTCGAAGAGTTCGGATACTGACCGGTAATGATGATTCCATTTCCTGAAGGAATCTTTTCCACAACCGGAGATGTGTCTATTACGGATTGATACACTTTGATTTCTTTGGATGTTTTTCCATACCAACGTCCACTTTCTACAGTATATGTTTCACAGTAATTTGAATAATACCACCCATCTATTGTTTTACCGTTTTCTGTATAAGTAACGTGATACCAGATATTTCCTACATGATTTTCGATAGTTTCTGTTACTTTCAACAATGTTCCGACTGGTACCGCATTACTGATATAGGTTGATTCATATTCTCTACCGACATCATAATCAGGATTGCATGGAAGGGAACTGATTTTCCAATTTGCTGTATTTACAATTACTGTCATATTCACTTTAACAGTTGGTTTACACTTATTACTGAAATATTGCATATGTTTAGTTTTAATCGGCGTAGTACCAGGAGCTTTTATATACTTAAAGTACTTATATTTAGACCAGTCTTTTTCACAACTTGACCAAGTAAATGTCTTTTCATTGGATTTTCCACTACCAGATTGAATGACAGTAAACCCCGTCGAACTTTTTGCAACAAGTATCATACTATGTCCATAAATAATTCTTCCATCCGATGTAGTACATTTTTTCTTGTAATCTGAAGATGCACTACTGTACCAAGCTCTATCATCACCAAATGCTGCATCTGTGCTTTTAGCGGATGATATCCGAATGGTTGAACCGAGTTTGGCACTCGAAATGAAAGATTGTGCATGTTCTTTTGTTATGGTTCGTTCACTGTCTGAAAGGTTTTTCAGCAAATTTGTCCCATCATTAAATTTGTTTGTAAATCTAACACCATTGCCCCATATCTTTTCATAAATGGCGTTAGCATAATTCCAACAACCTCCGGCACTTCCTGCTGATACTGAAGTATGAGAAATCTTTTTCCCATTGATCGTATATGTTGTTGCGGCATAAGCTGGCGTTAGAACATTCATCAAAAGAAACGTAATAACCAATAATACTGCAATACAATACAACTTTTTACCTTTCACTTAGTCTATCCTCCTTTTCGCTCATACAAATTATTCCATCAGATTAACGCTATTTTCACATTTTGACCCTCATACTATTAATAGGCACTTTTCTTCCTGTTATTATGCATGTTTTCTTCCTGTTTGTCAACAAAATAGGAATTATAATTCCTATCATAGGCAATAATTAACAGTTGGGGGTAACAGAATGCTCATTCGTGACTATCGCGCCATCGGGAACAAATTGTTAGCCATCCGGAAAAAAGCGGGGCTGACACAAATCGAAGTGGCTGAACTGGCCGGCGTATCCGATCGCACCTACGCCGACATCGAGCGCGGTACCGTCAATATGAGACTCGAAACCCTACTGAGTATCTGCAAATCATTGAAGGTTACCCCGAATGAGATTCTGACAGAAGAGCAGCCGGAAAACACCGAAATGCAAAATGCAATCCTGGAACAATTGTTCACCTGTTCCCCGAAAGAAAGGCAGACCGCTTTTGAGTTGCTGAATGTCTATTTGAAATCATTGCAATCATGATCAGTACAGCGAAATACAAAGACGGCAACGGATTGATAGCGTCCGCTGCCGTCTTTTATGCCAATTTGGGCACGGTGTCAGAAGACAAAATGCCGATTTGGGGACAGTGTCATATTTTTGTCCAGGTAAGTCTGCCAGGAAACAGCTCCCGTACAAATGACAAAAGCCGCCGGCTCAACCGGTGGCTTTTGATTCTACTCTGTTACTTTGCCGTAACGGCGTCCGCGGGGATCCAGGCTCTGGCGGTGTTCACATTGGCGTCGTTTGTATAAACGCCGATATCACACAGAACCCATCCATCCTTTTCAAAATAAACCATCGTATCCGTACCGCTGTTGACTGTCGTGGAACCGGTCATCATCACCCTGGAATCGATGGGACGGTATTTGGTGCCGGGACCCAGATACACAGTCGTACTTTTGGTAATCCTGGCAGGAACAGGATCGAAACGCTTTGAAAGGGAGGAAGAAGCCCCGCCCTGCGTTGTGCGATCCGCCAGGACATACGCAGCCCGCCAGCCGGTATCCGCGTCATAAATCTCACACATATAGAACCCGTCTTCCTCAAACCAAATATACATATGCCGGATAATATCGGCCTTGATATATCCTTCCCGCCAATACTGACCTCCGGGGCCGGAGCGGGCCAGGATCTGATCGGATCCTTCCTTCGGACTGGGATATGTTTCAATTCTCGCGGTCTGAATCGTTGGCCAGGTTTTTTGAGAAACCGGTTCAGGGTCCGGATTGGGACCGATACCCAGTGAATATCCGCAATAGGGGCAGACATTCCAGTTCTGCTGCATGTTTTCACCGCAATTCGGACAGAAGTTGACCGCGAAAGCAGAGCAGACGGACAGGCAAACTGTCAAGGACAGAATAAGTATAATGATCTTTTTCACGAACTTTCCTCCTCCTGATGTTGCAATGAATCGTTTCTGATAAACCATTTTGACTGGAACCGATTCCCCCAGCTACTTCTCTATCCATATTGCCATATCAATATGACACTGCCAAAGCCTGAAATCAATTCATACGAATGCCACCTCATATTTCGATATAGAAAGTTTCCTGTTTGCTATTATGCATGTTTTCTTCCTGTTTGTCAACAAAATAGGAATTATAATTCCTATCATAGGCAATAATTAACAGTTGGGGGTAACAGAATGCTCATTCGTGACTATCGCGCCATCGGGAACAAATTGTTAGCCATCCGGAAAAAAGCGGGGCTGACACAAATCGAAGTGGCTGAACTGGCCGGCGTATCCGATCGCACCTACGCCGACATCGAGCGCGGTACCGTCAATATGAGACTCGAAACCCTACTGAGTATCTGCAAATCATTGAAGGTTACCCCGAATGAGATTCTGACAGAAGAGCAGCCGGAAAACACCGAAATGCAAAATGCAATCCTGGAACAATTGTTCACCTGTTCCCCGAAAGAAAGGCAGACCGCTTTTGAGTTGCTGAATGTCTATTTGAAATCATTGCAATCATGATCAGTACAGCGAAATATAAAGACGGCAACGGATCGATAGCGTCCGCTGCCGTCTTTTATGCCGTTTTTTACTTCCGTCAGTCCAGCTTTTTCAGTTTCGCCAGACATTTTTTGCAGAATCTCTGGCCGGAGAATTCGCGCAGATCGCTTCCGCCGCCGCAGCAGACGCAGTGTTCGGCGTACTTCTTCAGATAAACCGTTTTTCCGTCAAAACCGATCTCCACCGGATCGCCATAGGTAACGCCCATCGCCGTGCGCATTTCCTTCGGGACCACGATCCTGCCCAACTGATCGATTTTTCTCACAAAGCAGCCGACCGTCATATCAGAGGCCTCCTCAAAGCAGATTTCAAAACAGAATTCACCGATACATCTATACATCGAAATCCGCCGGGACGCAATAGGTTTGGTCACTTGTTAAGAAAAACTTAATAAATTGCAGGAGTAAACCGCAATATTTCATGGTTGACAACCCGTCCGCCTTACATCGGAAGCTCCACCGTGAACCGCGTTCCCTCCCCCTCCCGGGAGCGGACGCGGATCTTTCCGCCATGGGCCACGACAATGATCCGGGCGATACTCAGCCCCAGGCCGTGACCGCCGGATTCGGAATGGCGCGCCTTGTCCCCGCGATAAAAGCGCTCAAAGATCCGGGCGATATCCTCCGGCGGAATTCCGGGACCCTGATCCGTCACGGACAGGCGGCAGACGCCGTCGGACGCGGAAAGGCCCAGCGTCACCGTGCTTCCGGAAGGCGAATACTTGACCGCGTTGTCGCACAGGATCCGCAAAACCTGTTTGATCATCCCCCGGTCGGCATTCAGCTCCGGGTCCGTCGCGGGCGCGTCAAAAACAAACTTCGTCTCCGGCGTGACCATCTCCGACTCCCGGCAGACCTCCCGGAGGACCTCCCCGGGCCGGAAGGTTGTTTTTTCCATCATCAGGGTCTTCTTGTCATGCCGCGCGAGGAACAGCAGGCTCTCCACCAGATCCTTCATTCCTTCGGTCTCCTGCGAGATCGCGGCAATGGCCTCCGAAAGCACCTCCGGATCATCCTTGCCCCAGCGTTTGAGCATATCCGTATAGCCGCGGATCACGGCGATCGGGGTCCGCAGCTCATGGCTGGCGTCGGATACAAACTGCTTCTGGCTGTTGTAGCTCAGCTCGATCCGGTCCAGCATATCGTTGATCACCGACGCCAGATCCTTCAGCTCGTTCTTGGTTCCGGCAATGTTGATCCGGTTCGACAGGTTGTTTTCCGACAGCGTCGTGGCCAGCTCGGTGATCTCCCGGATCGGTTTCAGAACGCGCCGGTTCAGCCGGGTGTTATGGAAGAAAAAGTACAGTTCCCGGAACAGATCGGACAGCACGATCCCCATCATCGTGATCGCCCAGAACAGAAAGGCCGGCCGCGCGCCGGCGTTCACCCGATAGATCGTACCGTTCTCCGCGCGGTACAGGAAATCGATCTCCTTGTCCCGGAACAGCGAACGGAGGAGAGACGGCTCCTCCTCCCGCGTTTCCTCCCCGTCCGGATCCTGATACAGCGTCAGGGTCGTCCGGAAGGGAAAATCCGACTCCCGGACGACAGGATCCGCCGCGGTCATCTCCCGCGCCGTGCCGGTCATCACCACGCCGACGCCCACGCCGAAAAGCAGCGTGACCAGCAGGCACGCCGGGATCAGAGAACGGATCATCTGGATACAGTAATGAGCCGCGATCCGGAAGGTCAGGCTCAGACGGACCCGGCTGACCCCGCCGTGCAGATTCCCGCTGAGCCGGTTGACCAGCCGGAACTCCCCCGCGGTACGGTTTTTTTCACTCTTCTTCTTCATAATTAAACAAATATCCCACCGAGCGGATCGTGTGGATCGTCTTCAAATGATACGGCTCGTCGATCTTATGGCGCAGATAGCGCATATACACGTCCACCGCGTTGGAATCGCCGTAATAGTCGTAACCCCAGACCTCGTTCATCAGCTGATCCCGGGTGACGGCCCTGTTCATGTTTTTCATCAGATAATGCAGGCAGTCGAATTCCTTCCGGGTCAGGCTCACATTCTCCCCCCGGACGGTGACCTGCCAGGAGGTCGGATCCAGCGTGATGCATCCCGCGGTCAGGATCCCGCTCTCCCCGGATGCCTGCGGCGCGGCGGTCCGGCGCTTTTTCAGCGCGACGCGGATCCGGGCCAGCAGCTCCTCAATGGCGAAAGGCTTGGTCATATAATCGTCCGCGCCCATATCCAGACCCATGACCTTGTCGGACACATCGTCTTTCGCGGTAAGCATGATGATCGGGATATCGCTGTTCTGGCGCAGCCGGCGGCAGACCTCGATCCCGCTCAGCCCCGGCAGCATCAGATCCAGGATCAGCAGGTCCGGCTCCCGGGCCACCGCCGCGTCATACCCGGCGCGGCCGTCAAAAGCCGTTTCCACTTCATATCCCTCATGCTTCAGCTCCAGTTCCAGAAACCGGGCGATCTTCTTTTCATCCTCAACGATCAGGATCCTGGCCATACGCTCTCCCCCTTTACGGGAATATCATAACACAGAAAGGCGCCGGCATCCACCGTGCCGGCGCCGGTTATTCATTAACCGATCGTCGCGGAATGATATCCGTTTCCTTCGTCCTCGATCACGACGTTGCCTTCGCTGGTCTCGGTGCGGACAGGCACCTGGATCGTGGGCACATCCGCCGCGTGAGCGGAATAAGCGCTGCGGGTCGCCGCGGGATTCGGAGAGAAATAGGAATCATCCTTCGGCATTTCTTCGGCCTTTCCTTCTCCGGCGGTTTCCTTCTCCTGATGCAGGCTCCGGACAACGCTGTCCACGGAGGATTTCGCGTTCTGCGCGGCATTTTTGACGGTCTTTTCCAGATTGACGCCGGCAAAGGCCGGGTCCTTCCGGTCAAAAGAGAACTTGTAGCCCAGGATCAGGGAGAGCAGCACGCCCCCGATCGCCAGATACGGCGCGAACATCACGGACAGGATGCAGAACGCCAGGGAAAAGTTCACGACAGGGGTATCGTCCTTATGGATCTTGACGCGAAAGCGGTAAAGCTTCTGGATCGTATTCAGCACCTTGCGGCCGAAAGTCTCTTCGCCGCTGCCGGCCGCGGAGCGGGTGCCGCTTTCCCCGGCGGATTCCGTGTTCAGCTTGCCGCTGCGCTCCAGGTCGATCAGCGCGCGAGCCACGTTGCCGTCGTGATAGTCCAGCAGGGCCACCGCCTCCTGATAGGTCAGATTGCTCCGCTTCCGGATCAGTTCCACATCCTCGATCGAATAACTTGCCATTTCATTTCATTCCTTTCCTGCATTTTTTCCTTCGTCAAACCCCGCCGCGGTTACTTCCCCGTCGCCGCGGAAAAGAGCGGGATCGCGAGGAAGATCAGCCAGCCCGGATGCCACAAGTGGCAGTAAAAACCGAGCAGGAGATAGATCAGCGTGACCATGACCGGATTGCACAGGATCCTGGGGAACTTGCGTTCCTCGCCCGGCAGATAGTACAGCGGGACGGTAAGGAAGATCAGCCAGCCCGGATGCCACAGATGGAAAACAAAGCCCAGCACCAGATACAGCAGCGTCACCAGGACCGGATAGGGATAATTCCGGCGCTCCTTTTCCTTCTGATGGTCAAAGAAGCTTCCCTTCGGCAGGGGGTTGTCCGGATCGATCGGATCCTCCTCCTGATCCGCCGCGGTTTCATCCCCGGCGGTCTCCCCGGTTTCAGCGATCGTTCCGGCCTCCGCGGTTTCGGGTTCCGCCGTATCCGCGGCGTTCTCCTCCCCGGAGGCCTTCAGCAGTTCCTCCGCCGTATCCTCCGCGGCCTGCTTCACGCTCTCGGCGGCGGATTGCAGATCGCTGCTCAGCTTTTCAAGCTCCAGATCTTTCAAAAACTCGTCCATTTTCGATTCCTTTCTGTCAGTCCGTTTCGTACCTGACGCGATCAGTGTAACAGAAAAACCCTGCCGGTTCTTTACAGCAGGGTTTAATGAACATGAAAAACAGATTAAAAGAAACCTTAATCCTCCCGCACCACATTCCGGGCCCAGAAATCCGACTTCAGCATGATCAGACCGACCACAGCCTTGACAATGTCGATGCTCTGGACGCACAGATAGATGATCTCGATCTTCCAGTCCGTGAACCGGCACAGCAGAAACGCCAGCAGCACCGTGACGACCCAGGTGTACACCGCGTCGAACAGGAAGGTGATCACCGTCCGCCCGCCGGAGCGGATCGTGAAATAAGTCACATGCGCGAAGGAGTGGATGGGCAGCGTCGCGCCGGCAATCACGAGCAGGCGGCCCGTCAGCCCCCGCACATTCTCATCCACATTGTACAGCCGCGGCACCAGCGGCGCGCACAGGATCATCGCCACCCCGATCAGGATATGAATGATCTCCGTCAGGGTGATCAGCTTCCGGTCCACATCCCGGGCCTCCTCCAGGTCCCCCGCGCCGAGGCGCTGGCCGACCATGATCGAGACCGCGTTGCCCATGGCAAACATGATAACGCAAAACAGGTTCCAGGCCGTGCCCGTGATGTTCATCGCCGCGACGGCGTTCAGCCCGCGGGAGGAATAGAACTGATTGATGAACGTCATCCCGAGGCTCCACAGGATCTCGTTGATCAGCAGCGGCATCGAGGTCCGCGTGATCCGGGACAGCAGCTTTCCGGGGATATAGGCGCTCCGGTAGGTGTCGGGCAGATACCGGTACTTTTCCGTGTGCCGGTGCGCGTGGATCACCACGATCGCCATCTCGACCCAGCGGCTGATGACCGTCGCGATCGCCGCGCCCTTCACGCCCATCGCGGGAGCGCCGAGATTGCCGTAGATCAGGACCCAGTTCAGGAAAAGATTGGTCAGGATCGCGGCGATGCCCGCCACCATGGGCGCCACCGTCTCGCCGGTCTCCCGCATGGAGCCGGCGTAAGCCTGCACCAGCGCGAAGGGCACAAGGCCCCACATCATCACGCGCAGATATTCGATGCCCTCCGCCAGAGTCTTCACCACATCGCCGCCGTCATTCTCGCCCTGGAGGAAGGCATTGATGAAAGGCTCGCCCCAGAGGGAATAAACGGCAATGGCGATCACGGTGATCATCATCACAAAAATCAGCTTCATCCGGAAAGTATAGCGCATGCCCTCCATGTCGCCCTTTCCGAAATACTGGGCGCCGAAAATGCTGATCCCGCCGAGTCCACCCCAGATCGCCAGATTGAAGATCATCAGCACCTGATTGGCGATGCTCGCCGCGGAGATGGATTCGGTTCCCAGCGAACCGACCATGATATTGTCCAGCAGGCTGACAAAATTCGTGATGAACTGCTGCACCACCATCGGGATCAGCAGAATCAGCACGGATCTGTAGAATTTTTTATCTCCGAAATAACGTTTCAGCTTCATATTCTCTTAACGGCCTTTCATCTGTCCGTCCACGGATCGTCGCCGTCATCCTTCTCCAGGATCTTCGGCACGATCGCCTGACTGATCTTTTTGATCAGGACGCCCAAAGCGCCCAGCAGTACGATACACAGCAGGTATTTCAGGATCTCGGAGGGGATCACGCCCAGCAGTTTGAAGGACAGCCACAGGAACGGCGCGATCACAAGCCCCGCCATTCCGACAAGAAACAGGATCATCAGCCCGATGACCCGCAGCATATTCAACAGTGTTTTCATATCTGCTCCTTCTGTCCTTATTTCAGCAGCAGCCGGATCCCGCCGGCGATCAGCGCCGCCTGCAGGACCAGCATCACCGGGAAAAACACCTTGAAATACCAGTGCTTTGTCTTGTGCCGGAGCAGCTGCATCCCCAGCACGCCGCCCAGCGCGCCGAAACAGCCCGCGGCAATGAACAGCGTGCGCTCCCTGACGCGCCACTGCCCCTTCTCCGCGGCCTTCTTATCCTTCTTCATCAGAAGAAACGCTGTCAGATTGGTGATCAGCAACACCGCGCAGCCGATCAGAATGATCGTCGTTCCGGACATTCTTTATCCCCTCATCCGTTTTTTCATTTCAGCCGCTTCGGCCCACTCGGCCTTTTCCTGCTCCGTTTCAAGGATCAGTTCCGGGACCTGCACCGGTTCCTCGTTTTCGTCCAGCGCGACCATGACGAACCAGGCCTGATTCGTCAGGCGCCTTTCGCCGTTCAGCTCCTCTACATACGCTTTCACCCTGACATACATGGACGACGTGCCCACATACGCCACATGAGCGTCCAGCGCCAGGGTATCGTTCGCATGCGCGGGCAGCCTGAAATCCAGGCCCTCGACCCGGACAGTCGTCACGTTCCGGCCCGAATGCCGCCGGGCGGCCACCGCCGCGACGATATCCATCCAGCTCATCAGCTGACCGCCGAACAACCGGCTGTAGCCGTTCATATGCGTCTGGGTCAGGATCTGGACCTGCGTCGCAAGGGAATCCGCGACCCGTTTCCGTTTCCGTTCCATCAATATCCTCCGTTTACTCCGCGAAAGCCTGCCAGCTCTCAAAGGTACCGGTTCCTTCAAAGACAAAGTATACGTCATGCACGCCGGAAAGCCGCGCCGGCTGCTCCTTTTCGCTCTCGCCCGGCAGGAATTCCCAGACGGCGGCGGGCGTACTGTCCGGATCGTCGGTTATCATTCTGACCGTCAGCTTCTCCTCCGTCTTCGCGGTCAGGCGCACGCTGGCGCACCCGTCCGCGAAATCGGCGCCGGAAACCCGGATCCAGTCGCCGGAACCGATCTCCGTGACCTTCTTCCCGTCCGTGTTGATCCCGCCCTGATGGCTCATCGTGCAGGCGGATACCGGAGCAAAGGGATCCAGCGGCTTCAGCTGCGCCACGCCCTTCATCGTTCCCTTCACCTGACGGAGGCTCCCGTCCTCATTGACAAAGATCTCATCGATCTGGGGGCTGCGATAGTTACCGAAGATCCCCATCGCCTTTTCAACGGGGCGGTTGTGATAGAACAGATACCACTTTCCGTTCAGTTCCGCGATCGAGTGATGATTGTTTCCCCACATTCCGAAGAAGTTTCCTTCGTTCGGGAACAATTCTCCCACATAGGTATACGGGCCCATCGGATCCTCCGCCGTCATATACTGGATGGCGCCCTTGGTGATGTTCAGGCTGTTCCCGTCCGTCTGGAAGTTCGAGCAATAGGTATACACATACTTTCCGTTGATCCTGTTCAGTCCGGAATCCTCAAACAGATAGGGGACATCCAGCGCGACCGGATCGCCGTCGCGGGAGATCATATCCGCGCCGAGCCGGACGATCCGGCCCGTACCGGGCGCCGCAACGCGATCCCCGGGGATCCCGCCGCCGAAAGCCAGATAGCCCGTTCCGTCCTCATCCACCATGACGGCGGGGTCAAACAGCCAGGTAACATCCGCACAGTTCGGCGTGATCCGGGAGATCAGGGCATGGCCCAGTTCATCCTTCCAGGGGCCGGTCGGGCTGTCGGATGTCAGCACGCCGATCCCGTTTCCGCCGTTGCAGAAATAAAGGAAAAATTTTTCCTTTCCGTCGACCGTTTTGTGCGCGGCGCAGGGCGCCCAGGAATTGCCGGCCCACTTCGCGATCGCGCTGACCTCGATCTTCCCGTGATCCGTCCAGTTGACCAGATCGTCCGAAGAAATGCAGTTGATGCTCCGGATCTTGCTGTAGGTGTTCTCGATCACCTTGCCGTCCGCGCCGTATTCCACGATATCGTTCGTCATATAGACATAGATCCGGCCGTCATACTCCATCACGCCGGGATCGGCGCCGAACCTTTGGGTGTACAGGGGGTTGTTCTCATCCGCCTTCTTATAGGATTCCGTCATCATGATTGCCTCCTCCGCAACAGCGGAACCTGAAAGAAACAACAGTAAGCAGACCGCCGCCATGATCCTGCCCGCAGTACGCATACCCGTTCCTCCGTTCCTGCATAAATGTCATTCTAAAGGCCCCGCGCTTTTTCTTCAAGGGGTTCCGGTATACAGTTTTTGCGCTCTTTCCGTGCCGAAAAACGGATGCCTCCGCGGCATCCGTCAAAACCCGTCAATAGAAGGTCGCCACCGGCTCCTCCGGCTCCTGTTCGCTCACCGCGCCCAGCACCTTCAGCACCGGGACCGTTCCGCTGCGGAGCCGGTTTTTCACGACGCCGACCTTGCCCGTGACGCGGAACCATTCGCCCTTCTTCGGCTTTTTCTTCTCGTGCCAGTGGAACACCATGCCGGCCAGCTGCGTATCCGCGGCGCAGCAGTTCATCAGCGGGCGGCCCGCGACGATCGCGTCCCCCGGCAGAGGCCGGTCGGAAGCCACCATGGCCAGATACTCCACCGTCTTTCCCTCATACTTCTCCGGATCCTCCATCAGATCGGCGAAGAAATACGCGTAGTCCCGGTCTTCGATATGAACGATCGGCGCGTTCAGATCGAAAGGCAGCGGATCCTCGAAATCGTCGGGAACACTGCGGCCGTCCGGATATTCATAAAAGATATTGCAGCGGCGGTTGGCCGGACGGACCGCCTTATGCAGCGCCTCCAGATCCATTCCGTCCGCGCAGCGGTTGAACAGGACCACGTCGCAGGTCTGCAGTTTCTCAAAGACGAGATTCCGCATGTTCGCGTTGTACACGGAGAACGTCGGCGCCGCCATGAAGCAGATCTCCTGCGCGATCAGCCAGTTTTCCGGCATGTTTTCGAACAGGGTCCGGAGCGACCACATGCCGTTGTATTCCACCACCGCGCGGACCGCGCCCGTTTCCGCCTGAAGCTTCCGCAGGTTCGGCTCGTTCAGCTCCTCCTCGTCCTCCAGCGTCCGGACATAGACGTTTTTCCCGCTGAAAGCGGAAGGATCAAATTCGACTTCGCCCTCCTCGCAGATCAGGAGCAGCGTTTTCTCGCCCGCGTTGAAGCGGCTGTCCTCCAGCGTCGACTGGATAAAGGTGGTCTTTCCGCTGTCCAGAAAGCCCGTAAACAGATAGACCGGAAATTCCCGCTGTGCCATTTTGATCTTCTCCCCTGATCCCGTACTTTATACGCCGAAAACGGTTTTCAGCGCGTCTTCCTTCAGTCCGGAGCCGATCACGCACAGGCGGCCGGTAACTTCCGCGCCGCCGCGGCGGATGTCGATCTCCCCGGGCGTATAGTCGAAATGGATCCAGGCGCCCTCATCCGAGGCCACGATCCCCTTGGCCCGGAGCACCGTGCCGTAAACCTCGGCGTTTTCCAGCTCCGCCAGCATACCGCGCAGGCCTTCCTCCGTGAAAGCGCGGGGCGTTTCGGTGCCCCAGCTGACGAACACGTCGTCCGCATGATGATGGTGGTGGTGGTGATGATGTCCCTCTTCGCCGTGATGATGGCAGCAATGACCGTCGCCGTCACCGTCATCGTCATCGTCATCATCGTGACAGTGATGATGGTGGCATTCGCAGTCGGGATCGTCGCACTCTTCCCCGTCGTGGTGGTGATGATGATGTTCATGCTCCTCATCTTCGTCATCATCGTCGTCGTGATGATGGTGATGATGATGGTGTCCGTGCTCTTCTTCCTCCTCATCATCGTCATGATGGTGGTGGTGATGGCACTCGCAGTCGGGATCGTCGCACTCGTCGTCATCGTCCATATCTTCAAACAGATGAGCCAGTTCGGTCTTCAGCGTATCCGTCTTTTCCATCGCCGCGACGATCTGCTTTCCGTCCAGCTGCGCCATGGGCGTCGTGATCACGGTCGCGTCGGCATTGTGCTCGCGGATCAGCGCCACGCAGTCGGCGATCTTCTGTTCGCTCGCGATATCCGTCCGGGACAGGATGATTGTCGCGGCATGCTCGATCTGATTCAGGAAGAACTCCCCGAAATTCTTGACATAGATCTTGCACTTGCCGGCGTCCACCACGGCCACGAGCGCGCCGATCTCGCAGTTTTCGCCGCAGACCGCGGACGCGGCCTTCACAACGTCGCTCAGCTTACCGACGCCGGAGGGCTCGATCAGGATCCGGTCGGGGCGGTAGGTGTCCAGCACTTTCTGAAGCGCCTCGCCAAAATCGCCCACCAGCGAGCAGCAGATGCAGCCGGAGTTCATCTCGGTCACCTGGATCCCGGCTTCCTTCATAAAGCCGCCGTCGATCCCGATCTCACCGAACTCATTTTCGATCAGTACGACCTTCTGGCCGGCATAGGCTTCCTTCAGCAGTTTTTTGATCAGGGTCGTTTTCCCCGCGCCGAGGAACCCGGAAAACACATCGATTTTCGTCATCGCAAAACACCTCTTTCATACTCAGGGCTACAAATAATGATTTTATCACTTTCCCTTATGAAAATCAACGAACCGGGCCTTTCCGCCGGCCGCGTCCGCGGTGCCGTAGCAAAACACCCCGATCCGGACGCCCATAAAATGATCCAGCCGGTACAACAGGCGGTGCGGCTCCCCGACCGTCTCCCACGCCCCGTTTTTCAGAACGCTGAAGCAGACAGTATCCTTCAGACCGGTGAAATCAAAATCCGCGCGCAGGGTCGCGGACACGTCCTCCCACGGCTGCGAGACAACGGTCTCCTTTTCCTCCCGGCCCTGCCCCGATCCTCTTCGCGAGCGGAGCGTGAGCCGGAGCCCTTCCTCCGCCCGTTCCAGCCCCAGCGCGGCATAGCAGCCCTGGAGCGCGCACAACCCGGCGAAGTTCCCGGTCCGCAGATCCGATCCGTCCAGCGTTACCGTATACGAGCTGACGGGGCCCGTCGTCCGCTGGGTCAGCGTATTCCGCGCCTTCTCCAGATCCTCCGCGGGTTTCCCCGCTGTCAGCTCCAGCCCTTCCGGCGTCATCCGCCAGAGCGTGTTGTCAGGCACATGGTTCCATTGCCAGAAGTCCCGGAGTATTCCGCCCCGGAAGTCATCCGAACCGGTCATCGGGCAATCCGGCCGTTCCGTGATCTCCGGAAAGTCGAGCTCCGCGATGTCCGTGTCCAGCTTCGGCCGGTCTCCCTCCCAGGACATCGGCACCAGCACAGGCATCCGCCCGCAGGCCCCGTGATCCTGGAACAGGATCGCGTACCATTTTCCGTCCGGCGTATCAACGATCCCGCCCTGAGCGACGCCGAGATTGCGGAAACCCATATCCTCATCATAGATGTCTCCGCCGGTGAACTCCCCCGTCAGGCTGTCGGCCGTGAAGCATGCCTCCGTCCGGCGGCCGTGGCCCGTCGGCATCCAATGGATCAGGAAAAGATAATACTTCCCCCTAAGTTTATAGAAATGCGCGCCCTCGTAGCCGAGGCCGCCTTCCGGCACGTCCCGGACGATGATCCGGTCCAGGCCCCCCGCCTTCGGCCGCGAAAGATCCGGCTCGTATTCCGTCAGACGGATCTGACGGTTCCCGGAAACGACATACACCCGCCCGTCATCGTCGAACAGCACCGACGCGTCATGGCAGAAGCCCTCCATCGGCCGGTATGTCCACGGCCCCGCCGGATTTTCCGCGGTATAGTGACAGCAGCTCTTTGTATCGTTGCAGATGAACACCAGATGGAACACGCCCTGATGGAAGCGGAGCGTCCCCGCCCACATCCCGGCGCTGTAGATGTTCCCCTCCTCCATCCGCCGTGCCGGCGTGTCCTCCGGCAGCGCGTCATACACGTGGCAGAGGAATTCCCACCGTACCAGATCCTTTGAACAGAGGATGTCCCCGCCCGGGAACATATGCATCGTTGTCGTGACCATGTAAAAAGTATCCCCGACCCGGATGACATCCGGATCCGGGAAATCCGCGTACAGGATCGGATTTGAGATCTTCATGCGGTCCTTCCTTTCCAGGCTCCCTCTCCGGGAAAAAGACTTTCACGGGACGGATAAGGCTTCCCCTCCCGGGGAAGCCTTATTCATCATTTCACCAGCCGGATGACGTTCCAGCTCAGTTTCGGCAGCGTGACGGTCAGCCTGCCGCCGTCCAGCGTACCGCCGGGTCCGGCCGAGGGTACAACGGTATCCGGCGCCTCCTCGGTATTGACGGCCTTGACATCGTCGTGATGCAGCAGGATGTGTTCAGCGATCTTCAGATCGCCGAAAGCCCGCAGATCGCAGGTGAATTCCGCGTCCTCCGCCATATCGCGGTTCAGCGCGAAGACGGTCACGTTTCCTTCATCGTCCATGGTCGCGGTGGCGGCGACGGTCGGTACGCCTTCGTAATCCCTGCAGTCGTAAACCGGGCTGTCCACGATCGGCCGCAGCGCGGTGCCGCGCCCGTATCTGCTGGCATGCATCAGCGGCCAGTAGATCGTCTGCGCCCAGGCGCCTCCGCCGTTCCGCGTCATGATCGGGGCGATCACGTTGACCAGCTGTGCCAGGCACGCGACCTTGACCCGGTCGGCATTGCGCAGGAAGGTGATCAGGATCGCGCCGCACAGCAGCGCGTCTTCAAAGTTGTATACATCCTCCAGCAGCGGCAGCGCGCGGCCCCACTTGTCCGCCTTCCAGACTTCCTGATCCTGCCGGTTCGAATGATACCAGACGTTCCACTCGTCAAAGCTCAGGTTCAGGCGCTTCTTTGAATGCTTCCGGCCCTTGACCGTATCGCAGATGGCAACGACCTCCCGGATGAAATCCTCCAGGTCCATGCTGCGGGCAAGGAAACCGGGCGTATCGTTGGTGGGATTCCCGTAATACCGGTGCAGCGAGACATAGTCCACATTCTCGTAGCACTCGTTCAGCATCTCGTATTCCCAGGCGCCGTAGGTCGGCATATCGTGCGCCGCGCTGCCGCAGGCCACGCACTCGATGGCGGGATCGGTCCACTTCATCAGCTTGGCCGCCTCGTTCGCCGTGCGGCCGTATTCAACCGCCGTCTTGTGTCCCATCTGCCAGGGGCCGTCCATTTCATTTCCCAGGCACCACATTTTGATATTCAGCGGATCCTTCGCGCCGTTTTTGATGCGGAGATCGGACCAGTAACTGCCGCCCCGGTGATTCGCATACTCGACGACATTGCGGGCCTCGTCGGGACCGCGGGTACCGAGATTGACCGCGTACATGACTTCGCTGCCCGCCTTTTTCGCCCAGGACGCGAACTCGTGCAGACCGACTTCGTTCGTTTCCGTCGTGAACCAGGCCAGATCCAGCCGTTTCGGGCGCAGTTCCCGCGGACCCACGCTGTCCTCCCAGTTGAAGCCGGAAACAAAGTTGCCGCCCGGATAGCGGACCACCGGCACGCCCAGCTTCTTCACCAGGTCGATCACGTCCCGGCGGAAGCCGTTTTCATCCGCCGTCGGATGCGTCGGTTCATAGATGCCGCCGTAGACCGCGCGGCCCAGATGCTCAATGAAGCTGCCGTAGATCCGCGGATCGATCTGTCCGATGGCGTAGTCCCTGTCCAGAATCATCTTTGCCTTGATCATATGTTTATTCCTTTCGCTTATATATTCCCGGTTTTCCCCGCCGGGAACCGCTTTTTTCCTGCGTTCAGAGTAGCACGGGAGCCCGGAAAAGTCAATTGATTCCCCCGCTTCCCGTTCCTGACGGAAAGGACGGAAAACGTCGCCGGTCCGGGACCTGAAAAGGGCCGGCCGCCGTCTGATCCGGCAACCGGTCCTTCTTTTGTTTACAGCAGTTTCTTTCTCAGTTCTTTGGGATCCATCGGCGACAGATCCGCCGGCGCAATGTCGAACACGGTCTTGCAGCCGGTATTCCCCCGGCCGTTCATCCGGAAGATCGCCCGGGCGCAGGCCAGCAGGACGGACGCGGTAAACTCGGGATTCGAATCCAGCTTCAGGGAGAATTCCACCACATGGGCGTGATCCCCGTTTCCGGTCTTCCCCGTCCGGATCACAAGACCGCCGTGAGGCAGCGCGCTGTGATCCCGTTTCATCTCGTCCATCGTGATGAAGGTAACGGTCGTATCATAATCCGCGAAATAATTCGGCATTTCTTTGATCTGCTTTTCGATCTTCGCCCTGTCGGCGCCGTCTTCCGCCACGACATAGCATTCCCGCAGGTGCTTTTCGCGGACGCTCAGCTCCGGCTGTTCGCCGGCCCGGACCTTTTCCATCGCTTCGGGAATCGGTACGGTATACTGGCGCGCGTCCAGCACGCCGGGGATCCGGCGGATCGCGTCGCTGTGGCCCTGGCTCACGCCGCGGCCCCAGAAAGTGTAGTCCTTTCCTTCCGGCAGCACGGCGGAAGTATAAAGCCGCGCCAGGGAGAACAAGCCGGGATCCCAGCCCGCGCTGATCAGCGCGGTATGTCCCGTCTCCTCCGCAGCCCGATCCACGCGGTCAAAATGCTCCGGCACCCGGGCATGGGTGTCGAAGGAATCCACCACGTTGAACATCCGGGCCAGCGCCGGCGTCATCACCGGCAGATCGGACGCGCTGCCGCCGCAGATGATCATCACATCGATCTGACCGGAAAATTTCCCGGCTTCGGCCGCGGCAAAAACCGGCGCGCCGGTCAGCGTCTTCACCGACGCGGGATCGCGGCGGGAAAAAATGCCGACCAGCTCCATATCCGGATTCTGGCGGACGCCAAGCTCCACGCCCCGGCCCAGATTACCGTATCCGTAAATGCCAATCCGCATCAAGATCAGTCTCCTTCCTTCAGCAGATCCTTCATATCGTACATTCCCGGCTGTTTCCCGGCCAGGAAAGCAGCGGCCTTCAGGCTTCCGTCGGCGAAGACGCCTCTGGAGAAGGCCTGATGCTTCAGGGAAATACTCTCGTTCTGCGTACCGATAACGACTTCGTGGATCCCCACGATATTTCCCATCCGGATCGCATGGATGCCCACTTCGTCTTTCGTGCGTTTCCCCTGACCGGAGCGGCCCGGATTGGCCGTCGCATCCGGACGGACTTCCTTCACCGCGTTGAACAGAGCCAGCGCCGTGCCGCTCGGAGCGTCCAGCTTCCGGTCGTGATGCTGCTCAATGATCTCGACCTCCGCGTCGGGATACAGCGCCAGCGCTTTTTTGACCAGATCCGTCAGCACCGCGATGCCCAGCGAATAATTCGCCGCAAGAAAGATCGGGATCTGTTCCGAAGCCTTGCGGATCATCTCTTTTTCTTCGGGCGTCTGTCCCGTGGTCGCCAGGACCAGGGGCAGCTTTTTCGCCACGGCGAAATCCAGCAGCTCCCGCGTCATATCGTGATGGCTGAAATCCACCAGCACGTCGGCTTCCGCGCTGCACGCCGCGAGGGAATCCACGCAGCCGGGAACAGGCGTTTTCATCATCTTATCCACGCCCTGAGCAATCTCCACGCCCATCCGTTCAGCGGACTGGCGCACTTCCAGACCCATATGACCTGTGTATCCGTTCAGAATGATCCGCATCGTCAGACCTCCAACCCCGCCGCGCGCATCAGCCGCAACAGCTTTTCCTCATTGGCCTTTTCCATCGGTACCAGGGGCAGACGAACCCGGTTTTCCCCGAAGCCCATCGCCGCGCAGGCGGCCTTGGCGGGGATCGGATTCGTTTCGATCATCAGCTGGTTCATCAGGCTGACAAGACGGATCTGCTCCTTCGCGGCAGCCCGGACGTCGCCCTCAAAGAACAGGGAGCAGATCCGCGCCGTTTCCTTCGGCAGGATGTTGCTGACAACAGAAATGATCCCTTTGCCGCCCAGGGACAGCATCGGAACGATCTGGTCGTCGTTGCCGGAATATACGTCCAGCCCGTCGCCGCAGAGTTCAAAGATCCGGACGATCTGACTGAAATTGCCGCAGGCTTCCTTGACACCTGCGATATTCGGATGCTTTGAAAGCTCGGCCAGCGTTTCGGGCAGCATGTTCAGCCCGGTCCGGGACGGAACATTGTACAGGATGCAGGGTATGTCGGACGCGTCCGCGATCGCGCTGAAATGCGCGACAAGACCCCGCTGCGTCGTTTTATTGTAATACGGCGTCACCAGCAGAACGGCGTCCGCTCCGGCAGCGCAGGCCATTTTCGTTTTCTCAATGGCATGGGCGGTATCATTGGAACCCGTGCCTACGATCAGCGGGACTCTTCCGCCGATGCGTTCCGCGCAGAATTCCGCGACGCGGCGATGCTCGTCCGCCGTCAGTGTCGAGCCTTCGCCCGTTGTCCCCGCGGCGACGATCGCGTCGATGCCATTTTCCAGCTGAAAATCAATCAGACGGCCGAAAGCCTCCCAGTCCACCCCGGATTCGGTAAACGGGGTGATGATCGCGGTAGCCGCGCCGGTAAAAACGGTTTTCTTCATAGGCTCAACCTCTCCGGAAAATAAAATAATGAACCTGATTATTTTACTTCATCCCGTTTTCAGCGTCAACCGCTCCGCGCCGCCCGGTCCGCAAAAACGCTGAAAATGCAAAATCCCGGAACCCTTCGGTTCCGGGAAATATGAGAGAGGCCCGTCAGGATTTCCCCGCGCCCTTCAATTCCGCGCCGGGCTTCCGTTTCTGGCTGCCCTTCCAGGCGTAGATCACCAGCGCCACTGCAATGACGCCATAGCTCAGGAACGCGCGGAAGTATTCGCCGATCACGCTGTCGCCGAAGAGACGGCTGGCCGCGCTCTGGGCCGTGATGAACAGGGAGTGGAACAGGAAGGTTCCCAGCAGGGCCTGCCAGTTGGTAGCCCGGTCAATGCTCGCGCCACCCACCAGAATCGCGGCGCCGGCATACAGACCAACCTGTTCATGGGCAGCGTAGGTCTGGAAGGTGCCGATGCCTTCGCTCTGCATGAACATGATCTGACCCCAGCCGGCCAGGACCGTAGAGATCATAATGGCGATCAGACGGGTCCGGTTGACGTTGATGCCACTGGCGTTGGCGACGGTACGACTCTGGCCGACCGCGCGGAACTTCTGGCCCAGCTTGGTCTTCATAATGGTGGAGTTGAACAGGCACAGCAGCAGGATGACCAGCCAGGTGACCACAGGAACGGTGATCGCACGGCCGCCGTTCGTCCCCTCAAACACGTCGCGGATCGCGGGGATGAAGAACAGCGCGGCGATGACGACGCTCAGGGACACATTGACAGTCAGACGCTTCCGGCTGGATTTCTTCCGCAGAAACTGCACAATGCTCCAGGCAACCAGCACGCCGCACAGGATCCAGGCCGCCGTCACAAAGGGGATGGCCAGAATACCGTCCACCGCCTTGTACAGGCCGGTGTCGCCCGTCAGGTTCAGCGTGTTCTGCACGCCACTGGCGCCGACGATGGTCACATTGCTGTTCAGGGGAATGATGTTGCCGAAGATGAACAGGAACAGCAGTTGATAGGCACCGTTGGCGAAATAGCCCAGGATCATCGAGCCAATGGTCTCCTGACCCTTCATCTTGTTCAGCATCTTGCCGATGAGATAGCCAAAGATCAGGCCCAGCGGCAGGGTGATCGCCGCAGCCAGCAGGATTCCGGGAACGCCCGTAACCCCCCAGTTGATCGTCAGCAGCAGACCGATCTGCGCCGCCATGGCGCCGATGGTAATGGCAAAGTTGATTCCCATACCGGCCACGATCGGGATGATCAGCGCCAGCACAATGAACGCGTTGCGGTTCAGGCGCAGCAAGAGCTGGCTCGTGACATAGTTCATGTCCAGTCCGCTGACGATGATGAAGAATACGCTGATGGCGATGAACAGATACGTGACCGCGTATTTTTTCAGATTTTCCACAATGCCTTTACGCTCAGGCACGAGAATCACCTCCCGACTGAGTCAGCGCGTACAGGATGATCCCGTTGGAGATCATGATCCGCATAACCTCGCTCAGACCACCGCCCGCGACTGCCGCGTTGGCAACCTGCTGACCCATGCACAGCACGCCCTCAAACAGGATGACGCCGATGATCACGTTGGCGACGGAGGCCTTCTTCGTGGTAGCGCCGCCGATCAGGATCGCGCTGGCGGCGATGAAGCCCAGCTGGCGCGGCGCGTTGTACAGCTGCGCGTAGCCAAAGGACTGGGAATAGATCACGATGCCGACAGCCGCCAGCACGGTGCTCAGGATCGTACCCAAGGTGCGCATCCGATCCACGTCAATGCCGCTGGCTTCCGCGAATCGCGGGTTGGAGCCGACGGCGCTCATCCGTATGCCCAGTTTGGAGCGGTTGAACAGCCAGATCAGGACGCAGCAGAGCAGGAAGAAGAGTACCGTTCCGCTGGGAACGGTGATCCCGAAGATCTTAAAGGAAAGGAACCGATCCAACACATGGGCGAAGCTTCCCAGCAAGCCGTGGGTGACGCGCAGGCCGTGGCCCGCCAGCATCCAGATGATCTTCGGATTATTGAAGGGCAGCGCCATCCAACCGATACACATCAGGGAAACGAAGCTGAAGCCCACATAGGTGGATATGGTCATTTCGTTCCCCTTCATCCGGTTTAACAGGAGGCTGTAGGCCCAGCCCAGGGGAATGGCCACCAGGATGCCCAGCACCACGCTGAAGATCAGCGCGGGGGCTCCGGTCATGTTGTACTGCAGCGAGACTACTATGGCAAACAGACCGCTGATGCAGCCGATCGTCATGCCCATATTCAGGCCGATACCGCACTGGATGCCCGGCAGCATGGCCAGGGCCAAAATGCCGTACATACCCACGCGTTCCAGAACATTGCCCAGCATCAGATTGATGTTGATCTTATAGAACTGCGCGGCCAGCAGCAGATAGATGAAGAACAGCAGGATGATGCTCTTCGGAACGCCCAGCTTTTTGGTAACGGGCTTCCAGAAGGTATACAACAGCGCCAGCAGCGCCACGGCAATGCCCAACAGCAGGAAGTTTTCGGCGTTCGCCGCCAGCTTCAGCTTCCGGGCCGTGCCGTTTTCCAGCGTCTGGTCCGCCTTTTCCTTCACATAAGCGCTGTAGCGCGTAGAGAAGTTTTCAGAGGCGGAGGCGATAATGCCGTTGATATTGTCACGGACGCTGTCAGCCGTCTTCTGATCCAGCGTGGCCAGATCGGGGATCACGTCGGTGAGCTCATCCCACAGCGTGCTGAACTTTTCCTCGGCCACGTCGGTAGCCTGCCGCAGGTCGGCGGAACCGATGAACCACTGATAGTCCGTTTCGGGCTCGGCAGCCATGGCGTCCGTATCGGACACCTCTTCCGAAGCGCTTTCCGCGGATTCCTCCGCCGCGGCGGTTTCGGCTTCCTTCAGGGCGAGCTGGAGCGCCATCTCGCGGAAGCCGTCTTTCCATTCGGGATGCTTTTCCAGATCGGCGGATGCGGCGGTCATGGAGGACCAGATTTCGTCCGGAGTCTTTTCTTCGGTGATCTCGCGCCAGTTGCTGATGCCGCCGGTCACTTCAGACCAGATTGCGGCGTACTCCGCCTTTTCACGGTCGTCGATCTCATCCCGGGCGACCAGGGCATTTTCCAGCGTGACGATCTTTTCCTCCAGCGAGACGGTGTCGGCGCCTTCGGTGTTGGCGTAGAGCGCTTCGGCCTCGGCACGGGCCGCGGCCTCCACCTCGGCGCACCGGCGCTGGATCTCGGCGGTACCCAGGGAGCGGAAGTTTGGATCCTTACGGATTTCCTTCAGCGCAGCAGTGTTCGCCTCGGAGGCGATCTTGTCCACCAGTCCGCCGGAAGCGGCATGAAGCACCGCGCTGGTCCGCATGTCATTCAGCCGGGTCGCGGTGGAACCGGAGCCCTGAATGGTATAGCCCGTCACAGCCAGACCCAGCAGAACCGCGGCGGCGGCGATCAGAACAACGCTCAGGATCCTGCGGGAAAGGGATGTTTTCGTTTGAATCTTCTCGGTCATACCGTCTCAGCCTCCTTTCCCCGATCTATTTCGGATTTCAGTTGCCAGATCTCATTCTGGGTCGTAACCGTCATGCCGCTCATGGCCAGACCGTAGGCGGCGTCGGAGCTTTCGGGCATCAGGATGCAGCTGATCCGGCCTTCAGAAACCACCGCGATGCGGTCACAGATGGAGCGCAGCTCCTGCAGCTCAGAGGAAACCACCACCACGGTGAGCCCCCTTTCGCGGTTCAGCCGGGCCAGGGTTTCCAGTACCAGCTGCTTCGCGCCGATATCGATGCCGCGGGTCGGCTCCGACACAAACAGGAATTTCGGTTTCAGGGCCAGCGCCCGGGCTACGCAGACCTTCTGCTGGTTACCTCCGCTCAGGGTACCTGTCGCCTGCGCAGGACCGGTGCAGCGGATGTCCAGCTCCCGGATCATTTCCTCCGCGTAGGCGCGGATGGCTTTTGTATCCTTGAGTCCGAAGGGCTTCTTCAGGAACTCGCCGTTGACCTGCATCGCGTTGAAAGCAATGTTGTCCTCAATGCTCTGGTCCAGCAGCAGACCAACCCCGCGCCGGTCCTCGCTCACCATGGCCAGGCCGCGCTGCAGAGCGGTCTTCGCGTCATTCAGCGGCAGCGGCTCGCCGAAGAACTCCACCTCGCCCTCCGCGGGATACAGACCCATGACGCCGTTGGGCAGACCGATCTTCCCCTGACCCGCCAGGCCGGCGATGCCGATGATCTCGCCCTTGTAGATATCCAGATCGATCCCCTTGACCGTTTCGCCGGGCATTTCCACCGCCAGGCCGCGAACACGCATCGCGATCTCCCCGTAGGTGAAGTCCTTCTTTCCCTCGATCCGGACCAGACTTTCGTCCCCGCGCCCGATCATCTTCTCGGCCAGCTCGTCGACACTCACGTCCGACTTGTTGCAGACCGCGACCCGCTGACCGTCGCGCAGGATCGTAATATGATCGGCCGCCATCATGACCTCATCCAGACGGTGAGTGATAAAGATGATGGCGATACCGCGGCTCGCGATATCCTTCATAACGGAGATCAGCTGCTGCGCCTCGCTCTCCGTCAGCACCGCGGTCGGCTCGTCAAAGACCAGCAGCCTGACGCCCTTCTTGTCGATTTCCCGGGCGATCTCCACAAACTGCATATAGCCTACCGGCAGCGTCCCCACCCGCGTGTCCTCGCTGATGCTGATGCCGACGCTGTCCAGAGCCAGCCGCGCGTCCTTGCCCATGGCGAGCTTGTCCATGACCTCCAGATCCTTACTGAAGATCCGGCTGAAGATCCAGCCCTTGGAAATCTCGCGATTGAGCTTGATGTTCTCCGTCACGTTGAAGCCGGGAATCAGCATGAATTCCTGGTGGACCATACCGATGCCGTGATTCATCGCGTCCATGGGAGACATGATCTTTACGGGTTCACCGTCCACACACACCTCGCCGGAGAAGCCGCCGGTGGAATGGATCACGGGCATGCCGAAAAGCACGTTCATCAGCGTGCTCTTGCCCGCGCCGTTTTCGCCAAGGAGCGCGTGGATCTCCCCCGGACGGATCTGAAGGGTAACGTCCTTCAGTACCGGGTTTTCCGCGTATTCCTTGCTGATGTGATTCATCTCAAGTACATATTCTGCCAAGGAAAAAACCTCCCGAAATCGGAGTTCGAAAAACGAAAGCCCGGACCCGCTGCCGGAAGGCACCGGGCCCGGGCGAAAAGGGTCACCGGATCAGATTACTTGGTCAGATAATCTTCGAAATTGATGGGAGACAGAGCCATCAGGTAGTAGTTCTCAACCTTGTCGCCATTGGCGTCGACATACTTGTCGAGCTTGACTTCGGTACCGGCGCTCTCGGAAATCGCCTTTTCCATGGCTTCTTCGTTGATCTTGCCGTCGAACTTGCCTTCAGCGTAATCGCAGGCATAAGCGAACATGCCCTTGATCATGCTCATGTTGACCGGCAGGCTCCAGGTGGAGAAGCGATTCACAGCGTTCTTGGTAGCGAGGTAATCGGCCAGCTCGGTCAGCGCTTCGTCGATGCTTCCACCGGCCTTGCTCTCAAGACCGAAGGCTTCCTGGAATCCATGATAGGGAGAGGGGCAGCAGGGCAGCGCGTAGTAGGCGTTTTCCTGCTCCACGATCGCCTGCTGCAGGGCAACCTGCAGACCGCAGTTCGTGCAGTAGAAGCAAACCTTCTTGCCGGGGTGCTCTTCCATGACCTTCGGGATGTCTTCCAGAACGGCCGCCTGGGCGCCGCTCATGCCGGCGTCGCCGGTGGGATCGGGACAGTCGCGCTCAACAAATTCGATGCCGTAGGCTTCCGCGGTCATCTTCATGGCGTCGCGCTTGCCGACGATCGTCTCGTAGCTCAGGTGACGGGCGAAGGAGTAGTGAACCAGCACATCGCAGCCCCACTCGGCAGCCTTGTCGGCAACCTGGTAGCCGCAGCCGATTTCGTCGTTGGCCAGGCAGATGTCGGCAGCAGCGCCGACGGGGATGGGATCCTCAGCAGGAACACCGCTCACCAGCAGGATGTCGGGGCGCTTTTCTCTGATCTGAGTGAAAGCGGAGGTTGCACCCTGAACGCCCTGCACGAAGATGATGGCCTTCACCATGAAGGGGAGGGTGTTGGGTACGCCGATGATGGGCAGGCCGATGGCCAGAATGGAATAGGTGAAGGAACCGATGATGGCGCAGGAGACCTTGGACTTCATGCCGCCCTTGAGAGGCATGCCGCCCAGGATCAGGGACACCATGACGTTCATCTCAAAGCCGGTACCGGTGGATTCAGAAGCAGCGCCGGTATAGCCCATCTGGAACAGAGAAGCGGTCACCAGGCAGAAGGCCATGAACACATAAGGAATTACACGGTAGAGAATGATATTCACGC